>ONNS01000007.1 GCA_900319275.1 uncultured Eubacteriales bacterium | reverse complement strand
CGGGCCGCATCACGGAAAGCAACTTCAACATGCTCTCTCAGAGATATCAGAAGGAGCAGGAAGAGCAGGAGCAGAAAATCCAGGACTGCAAAACGAAGCTGGCTGCAGGACAGCAGACGGTTGAGGACGCCCAGAAGTGGGTCGAGCTGATCAAGCAGATCGGTGTACCCAAGGAATTGACTGCGGAGCTGCTAAACACTTTGATCGAGAAGATCATTGTCCATGAAGCAACGGAAGACGACTTCGGCTTCCGGCAGCAGGAAATCGAAATCATCTTCCGTTTTGTTGGAAAGATCGATTGAAATGTAAAAAAGTATCCTTAACTAAAGAAAACGGGGGAACCCCGCCCCCCTTTTGTCTGCTGCGCAGACATTTCCCCCTCCGGGGAATCTTCCTCTGATTTTTCGCTTGGAAGGCGAAAAAACAAGGTCAGATCCGTTTTTGCCGGAGCTTTGCCCCGGCAAAAACTCTCTAAGCCGAGCAAAGCGAGGCCTCGCGCCGTCGTCAAACGAAACTCACTCCATTCCGCTTCCGCCTTCAGGGCGAAAGCTTCATATCCGTTCCTTCCGTTTTCCTCTCAAAATCAAAGTATCTGCTTTGATTTTGTAAAGGAAGAAGGAGCGCCACGAGCTTCTTCTGACGCGAGCGCGAGTATCTTCTAACTGTTAAGGCCCCATTAGGGGCCTTAACAGTTAGAAAAAAGCTCCCCCGGCTTTCGCCGGGGGAGCTGCCCGCATGTGCCGTGCCGGCCCAATGATAACCTGCACGTTAAGGCAGGTGGGTCGCCTAAGTTCTGTTTCACTGCTCCCAACATCCAGCGCAGAAAACGCCGGGAGGTCTGCAATCCGCAGATTCAAATCGGCATCCCTTATGAGAGATGTGGGTTTATTGAGCCGCAAAGGTCATGAAAGACATCACGCACACAGCAGGACTGTATTCAGTTTACGCATCGGGCCGATGATTTATGCCTGCCCGTTTTCCTCCTCATCGTCGAAGAGCAGCGTCATGAAATGCTCGTACACGTCATTGAGCTCGTCCTCGTCGTCGATGGATTCAAATATCGTATCGCCGTTTTCGTCCGCCACCTCGCGCAGGATGATAAAGCCGTAATCCGGGTCGTCCTCGCTCAGGTCTGCGGGCAAGAAGAGCGTAAAGGTCTGGTCTTTATACTCGATCGTGTCGACGACCTCCAGTTCAGACTCCTGTCCGTCGTCGTCCACAATGGTGATATAATCGCTGCCAAAATCGTCGCTCATCACAGTTCCCTCCCCAGTCTCTTTTTCTTACAGCTTTATTGTACAGCACTGTCTGGAAGAAATCAACTGTTAATTTTACAGTTATGATTTCAGTGGCATTTTCACGCTTACGATCCCAGGTCCTCGAGCAGCATCAGCAGCTCGGTCTGGCCCGACACCGGGATGCCGCGCTGCAGCATGGCTAGATCCGCGCTGCGCAGTGTATTGAGATCAATGTCGGTCAGCGCCGAGGGCTCGCGGCTGCGGCGGCTCGAATAAATGGCGATCCGTCCGTCGCAGGGGCGCAGATAAAAAGCCGCTGGCTCGGCGCGTACCGCAAAGGCCGCGTAAATCTCCGCGGGAAAGCTCGGGTCCGCCGGCTGCTCAAGTGTCGCGGCCGCCTCGCCACCGAGATACACGGCCGCCGCAGCCAGCAGCATCAGCAAAATTGTCTGCCATCGTCTCACTTCACTCACCACCCTTCAGGCAATACGCCTTGCGTAATCGCGCAGGAATAGTATAAGTATTCCCTGTCCGGGAGAAAATACACGGTATTGAGGCTGAATTTCCGTCCGGAGGAAAAAATTTATAAATAGTCTATCTGTATTTGACAGACTGTGTTATAATACCCGTATCATAGAGTAGTATACTCTTTCGTGCGCTCTGTGAAATGCTACCCCTGATTTCCTCTGTTCCAGCAAGGAGGTGTTCCCCCAGCATGAGTGATTCCGATACCGGTAAAAAGACAGCGGCGCCGAGCGCGCCGCAGCCGCAGCCCGAGGGCAAGCCCAAAGCCCGACGGAAAAAGAAAAAACGTCCGCCGAAGGGCGTTCGCATTGCCGGTTTTCTGATGGGCGGCACGGTCGATACCGTCGCCGGTACAATTGGCGCCGTTTTCAAGTTTCTCGGCTCGCTGCTGCTGATTCTTCTGATTTCCGGGCTGCTGTTCGCCCTGATTTTTGCCTACTACGTCAAGACCCAGCTGACGCCTTCGATCACGCTGTCGCTTGATGACTATCAGCTGGCTGAGTCCGGGACGATCTACTACCAGGACAGCAACGGCTACTGGCAGGAAATGGCCACCCTGCCCGCCAGCCAGGACCGCGAGTGGGTCAACTATGACAATATCCCCTGGTACATGGAAAAAGCCCTTGTCGCTATCGAGGACAAGCGCTTTTATGAGCACAAGGGCGTGGACTGGTACCGCACGAGCGGCGCCTTTGTTCAGCTCTTTGCCGACAACGACTCCTACGGCGGCTCGACGATCACCCAGCAGCTCATCAAAAACCTGACCGGCAAGAAGGAGGTCACCGTTCAGCGCAAGCTGGGCGAAATCTTCAGCGCGCTTGAACTCGAAAAGAGTTACAATAAGGAAGAGATCATCGAGTGGTATCTCAACGCCGTCTATTTCGGTGAGGGCGCTTGGGGCGTGCAGACAGCGGCCCACCGCTACTTCAACAAGGATGTCTGGGATCTGACGCTGGCCGAGAGCGCGGCGATCATCGGCATCACAAACAAGCCCACGGCTTATGACCCCTTCTTCGACGAAACCGCGAACAAGCAGCGGCAGGAGACCATCCTGCGCGAGATGTACGACCAGGGCTATATCGACTATAACACCTATATCGACGCCGTGAATGAGGACATCTCCGCCGCTCTGGTGCACTCGGAGAACGAGGTCTACACCCAGGAGATCTACAGCTATTACGAAGAAGTCGTGATCCAGGACGTGATCCAGGATCTGATGGCGCTGCGCGGCATCAGCGAGGAGACCGCCACGCACCTGGTGTACAACGGCGGCTATCACATCTACTCCTGCATGGACATGGACGTACAGTCTCGTATCGACGCCATCTATCAGGACACGAGCCAGATCCCGAAGCCCTACGGCTCCGATCAGCAGCTGCAGAGTTCGATCGTGATCCTCGATCCCTATACCGGGGCCATCAAGGGACTCAGCGGCGGTGTGGGCGAGAAGCGGGCCAACTTCCTCTTAAACCGCGCCACCGGCACGCAGCGTCCGGCCGGCTCCTCGATCAAGCCGATCGCCTCCTACGGTCCTGCGACCGAGCTCGGGCTGATTACCCCGAACACGCTCGTCAACGATTCGCCCTATCTCTATCTCAACGGTACCAGCTGGTATCCGCAGAACGACGGCGGCGGCAACTACGGTGTCGTCACGATCCTGCGCGCGATCACCCTGTCGCTCAACACCGTGGCCGCGCAAATCGTCGACAAGCTGCCCGACGGCCCTGTCACAAGCTACAACTTCCTGCGTGAGCGGCTGGGCGTGACCAGTCTCGTGCCGGACGACGCCTCCTACGCGCCGATGGCACTCGGACAGCTGACAAACGGCATCACGGTGCGCGAGATGGCCCAGGCCTATGACGCCTTCGTCAACGACGGCATCTTCACCTATGCCCGCAGCTACTCGATGGTCACCGACGCCGACGGCAACATCATCATCGACAACACCCCGAAGACCACCGTGGCCTTCACACCGAACACCGCCCACGTCATGACCTATATGCTGCAGAATGCCTGCCACTACGGTACCGGCACCGAGGCCTGGATCTATAACATGCCTGTCGCGGGCAAGACCGGCACGACGAGCGACTACAAGGACCGCTGGTTCGTCGGCTGCACGCCCTATTATGTGGCGGCTGTCTGGACCGGCTTCGACACGCCCGAGCGCATCCGCATCAGCGGCAACCCGGCCGCGCAGATCTTCCGCAAGATCATGCAGCCGCTGCATGAGGGGCTCGAATGGAGAGACTTCCCCTGGCCGTATATCGGCGGCGACACCGGCATCTTCGGCGTCGTACAGCCCACCGAGCCGCCCGTGTATGACAACCCCTACTATTATAACGGTGGCGGACAGACCTACGACGGGACCGTCATTATCGGTTAAACGCTGTAACATGTGCTGCTGCGCAGCCCCAAGGCGCTGAAATTGGCGCCCAAGTGGAGGAAATCCGACCCACCGGGCCGAAAAAAGCCGGCCCGGTGGGCTTTGGCAGAAAACAACTCTTGACAAACCAAATTCATTGTGTTACATTTTGATTACATTACTGGAGGTGCTACCATTGGCAAAAACATTGGAGTATAAGGGACATCCTCTCCAACGGAAGGACAACATCATCTACTACGGCAGTTTTGCGGACAAATACATCATCATGATGCAGATCCTCTCGACCGAGAAGGTCAAGGATCTGGACGTGGCAAACAAGGTATCCGTACAGCTGCAGCTGACAGACTCGGAGATCAAAACCCGGGACCGCATCGTCAAGAAGATAGAGAAGAACAGTCTCTACAGCGCGATGGATGTTGCCGCAGTGTGGCTTGAACGCGCACTGGCCTCCAGATAACCTGCGGGTTTTCTTTGTTTAAGGCAAGGCGTTTTAAACCTTGCCGGTTTTCCATCCGCAGAGTATCGAAACAAAGGATCTGTAGTCATTATGCGCAAATCTCTTCTTCGTGTGCTGCTGACAGCATGCATACTGCTGTTGGTCTGCTCGCTGTGCACCGCTGCGGCCTATGCCGACGAGGGGACAATCACCGGCAGCGACGTCAATCTGCGCTCCGGCCCCGGCTACACCTATGATATCATAGCCTGTATGCCGCGCGGGGCAGTCGTTACGATCAACGACCGCTCCAACCCGTCCTGGACAGCTGTCACCTTCAACGGCCGCGCCGGCTTTGTCAGCGCGGGTTATGTATCCGCCTCCACGCCGGCAGCATCCACCGTCTCCACGGTGCCCTCATCCGCCTCGCAGACAGGTACGATCAACGGAAGCTACGTCAATTTCCGCACCGGCCCCTCTGCCAGTGCGGCCATCCAGGGCGTACTGAACAACGGGACGGCTGTCACTGTATTATCTGAGGTCAACGGCTGGACCAACATCAGTGTCAATGGCGTAACCGGTTATGTGTCGAGCAATTTTGTCTCCCGCAGCGGCAACACCGTCATCCCCGCCGTCACGGCGGCGCCGGTCGTCGTCCCGGTCGTCACGGCCGCGCCCGTGTCGGGCAGCGGTGAAGCCACGATCAATGCCGACGGCGTCAACCTCCGTTCCGGCCCGTCGAGCGGCTATGAGATCCTTGGCGCCTTTGACCGCGGCACTTCTGTTACGGTCTTATCCGAGGCCAACGGCTGGAGCCGTGTATCCATCAACGGACACGAGGGTTATATGTTCAGCCGCTACATTACCCGCAATGCGGCGGTTGTACCGGCGGCCACCGCGGCCCCTGTCGTCACCCCCACCGTCCCGACAGTCGTTGCCGGCGGCAGCGGCGCTACGATCAATGCCGACGGTGTCAACCTGCGCTCCGGCCCCGGCAGCAATTACAGCATCCTAGGCTCGTTTAACAGAGGCACCCCCGTCACCGCCGGCGCAGCCGTGAACGGCTGGACCCCGGTTGTTATCAATGGTGTCTCCGGTTATGTCTACAGTTCCTACGTCACCGGTGCCCCTGCAGCGACCCCGGCTCCTACCCCTGTCCCCACGCCGGAGCCCACTCCCGCACCGGTCGTCACCCCTGCACCCGACGGCACCAACGCCACGCTCAACGACGATTACGTCTATCTGTGGAGCCGTCCGACCAATCGCTCTGACGTCCGCGGCTCTTTTGACAAAGGGACGCGCATCATCGTCCAGTCCGAATCTGACGGATGGACCTATGTACTGATCAATGGCTATCCCGGCTACGTCCACAGCGAATACGTCACGCTGGACAACGCCCCTGTGGTCACGCCCGCCCCGACGGCGGCGCCGGCCGCCACGGCCGCACCGGCTGGCGGATCGCAGCTGGACAGCAGTTCCGGCATTATCAATGCCAACGGCGTCAACTTCCGCGAGAGCGCCTCGACCTACTCTGCGATCCGCGGCTGCTTTGACAAGGGTACCGTCGTGACGGTCACCGGCACCAGCGGCAGCTGGACGGCCTGCACGGTCAACGGCGTCTCCGGCTATGTCTACTCGAGCTATGTGACGCGCAGCACCGCGCAGAGCGCGACGCCGACCGAGGCTCCCACCGCCGTCGAACGCACCGGCATCATCAATGCCGACTACGTGCATCATCGCTCCGGCCCGTCTTCCTCCAACACGATCCTTGGCACCTACAGCACCGGCAAGACGCTGACGATCACCGGCCGCAGCGGCGACTGGACCGCCTGCACCATCGACGGAATAAGCGGCTATGTCTTCTCGCAGTATGTGACCGAGACCACGCCCACATCGGCCCAGCCGACGCCGACACCGACGCCGACAGTTACC
This sequence comes from uncultured Eubacteriales bacterium, assembly GCA_900319275.1. Taxonomy (GTDB): domain Bacteria; phylum Bacillota; class Clostridia; order Oscillospirales; family Oscillospiraceae; genus Limivicinus. Next base: position 82,241 of record ONNS01000007.1, on the reverse strand, counting down.
CCCGCGGCCACCGACAGCAGCGCCGGTTACATCACCGGCACCAGCGTCAACTTCCGCTCCGGTCCGTCCACGGATTCGCAGATCCTCGGCACCTATAACAGCGGCAAGAGCGTGTCTGTTCTCGGACAGAGCAACGGGTGGACCGCCTGCTCCATCGACGGCGTAATCGGCTATGTCTACTCCAGCTATGTGCGCAGCGGAACGATCACGGTCTCGGGCAACAGTTCTGAACTGGGCAACCAGATCGCGCAGTATGCCCTGCAGTTTGTCGGCTACCGCTATGTATGGGCCGGCACGTCGCCCGCCACCGGCTTTGACTGCTCGGGTCTCGTGCAGTACGTATACAGCCATTTCAACTACTCTCTCCCCCGCGTCGCCAATGACCAGGCGACCTGCGGCATCGCCGTCAGCCGCGCCGAGCTGCAGCCCGGTGATCTGCTTGGCTTCTACAGCGGCGGCAGCTACGTCGGCCACATCGGCATCTATATCGGCAACAACCAGTTTGTCCATGCGTCCTCGTCCACGACCGGCGTTATCGTCTCCGAGCTGTCCGGCTACTACGAGAACCGCGGCTTTACGGCCCGCCGCATTGTCGGCGTCTCGTAATCTGCTACATAGAAAGTACACCCCCATGAGAAGCACAGTTTCTCATGGGGGTGTACTTTTTTCTGTGGAAAAGTCGCCGTCAAGGCGCCAAGCTTAGTTTTTCATTCAGCTTGCCGTAGATCCGCTTGATGAACCACGGCTCGCTGGAAGCCTTCAAGGCCCCATCGAGCGTAAACCAGCGCACGCCGGTATTCTCTTCCTCCGCGATGTGCAGCTCGTCGCTGTCGTCGGCCTCGAGCAGATAGGTCACATTCAGATGCAGGTGGCTCGAAACGTATTCTCCATGCTTTTCGTGACCGTCGACCGTCAGCACCTCGAGGGAAAAGATATCAGGACTTACAGCGCACACGTGCCGCACACCGGTCTCCTCACGCACCTCGCGCAGCGCTACAGCGAGCAGATCCTCCTCGCCGTCGGCATGGCCACCGGTCCAGGACCAGGAATCGTAGATCTTATGATACACCATCAGCACGCGGTCACGCTTTGGATTCACGACCCAGGCCGAGGCCGTCATATGCGCAACACGGTTGGTGCGCAGGAAGGCATCCTCGTTTTTCTCCAGAAAGTCCAGGATCAGCGATTTGTCGCGCGCCTCCTGTTCGTTAAAGGGCTCATAGGCCAGGATATCATTATGTAAACTCATATTATGTCAACTCATTGTATTCAGATAGGCCGTCACGTCAAAGGGCCGCACCTGCTCGTCCTTTCGCAGATACAGCGGATGATGCGGGTGTCCTTTTTTTGAAACGGCTCCGGCACAGAGCCAGTCGGCGCCGTGGCGCTCCCCGATCTCCACCATATCGCGCACACAGTCGGGCAGATACGGCCGCTTTTCGATGATGGCGCCCCAGGCGGCCCATACGGCCGGACGCACGCCCTCCCCCACCTGGGAGAGGACGTACTCGAAGGCGCGCATATTCTCACGGTGGAGGCGCGCATTGCAGCTGCGGTCCATATCGTCGGGCCGCGTGGCACGCTGGGCATAGACGTTGAACATGATCCAGCTGTCAAAGCCGTTGCCCGCGGCGATGCGCGCGACCGATTTGAGCGTGTTGTCCAGTGCTCCGGGCTCGGCTGTCGAGGGGTTGATGCCGATGCAGATCAGCGGATTTTCCCCTCTCGTGCCGAGGATGTATCGATACTCGGTGTAAAAGTCCGGCACATACAGCCAGACGTCGCGGTCGTAACTGTCGCCCCGGCCGGAGAGACGCAGGGCCTCGTCAAAGTCCAGCAGCTCGACGCTCTGGCTTTCGCAGCTTGGAATATGCATCAGTGCAGCGCGGCGCGCAGGGCCTCGACGCGGTCGGTCTGCTCCCAGCGCACGCCGAGCTCTTCGCGGCCCATGTGGCCGTAGGCGGCCAGCTGGCGATAGATCGGGCGGCGCAGGTCGAGCTCGCGGATGATGGCTGTCGGGCGCAAATCAAAGACCTGCTGCACGGCCTCGGAGATCTTTTCGTCGCTGACCGTGCCGGTGCCGAAGGTCTCAACCAGGACGGAGATGGGCTTTGCCACGCCGATGGCGTAGGCGAGCTCCACCTGGCAGCGCTTCGCAAGGCCCGCGGCCACAACGTTCTTGGCAACCCAGCGCGCGGCATAGGCCGCCGAGCGGTCGACCTTGGTCGGGTCCTTGCCGGAGAAGGCGCCACCGCCGTGCGGCGCGGAGCCGCCGTAGGTGTCGACAATGATCTTACGGCCGGTCAGGCCGGAGTCGCCCTGCGGGCCGCCGATGACGAAGCGGCCGGTCGGGTTGATGAAGTAGCGGGTGCGCTCGTCGAGGAGCTCGGCAGGGACCGTCGGCTTCACGACCAGCTCCAGCATGTCGCGGCGGATCTGCTCGAGTGTCGCCTCGGGCGCGTGCTGGGTCGAGATGACGATCGCATCGATGCGCACGGGGCGCTTCTGCTCGTCGTACTCGACCGTCACCTGGGTCTTGCCGTCGGGGCGCAGATAGCTGACCAGGCCCTGCTTGCGCACCTCGGTGAGGCGCTTGGCAAGCTTGTGGGAGATCGAGATGGCCAGCGGCATCAGCTCGGGTGTCTCGTCGCAGGCGTAGCCGAACATCATGCCCTGGTCCCCGGCGCCGTTCTGGAGCTCGGCATCCTCGCCGTTTTTGTTCTCGAGCGCTCTGTCCACGCCCATCGCGATATCACCGGACTGCTCGTCGATGTTCGTGATGATGCCGCAGGTGTCGCAGTCAAAGCCGTACTTGGCGCGGTCATAGCCGATGTCCCGGATGACCTCGCGCGTGATCTTCGGAATGTCGACATAGCAGTGGGTACTGATCTCACCCATGATATGGACAAGGCCGGTCGAGACCGTGGTCTCGCAGGCCACGCGGCCGTTCGGGTCCTGCGCGAGGATCGCGTCGAGGATCGCATCCGAGATCTGATCGCAGATCTTATCGGGATGCCCTTCGGTAACGGATTCGGATGTAAAGAAAGTGTGTGCCATTTGATATCTCCTTTTTTGTTCTCCGCCATTATCAGACGCGGAAAAGAAACAGCGCCTGCCGACCGGCAGGCGCTAAAAGGACTTGTTCGTCTTATCTTTCGTTTCCCGCCGGATTTGGCACCTTATGGTCTCCCACAGGTTGCCGGGCTTCACAGGGCCGTTCCCTCCACCGCTCTTGATAAGGTGTTCAATTGTATTCTGTATTATAGCACGGGATTCGACGCTGTCAAGCAAATTTTTACTAAAGACTCAATCCGAATGAATCGATTCGAAGTTCACAATCGTAGGGGCGCTTCATGAAGCGCCCGGCAGCAAATGGTTTGTACGCTGCACTCTGCCCGGGCGAATCCCCATGGCAAGTATTTTCTGATACCGCGACCACCTCATCCGTCTTGCCCCTCGAGGGGAAGGCATGCCCTGACCCACATTCTTCAAATGCCGTTTATATGTGCAGAATCAGCTTGGCGATATAGATATAGATCAGCAGGCTGACGGCGTCGGTGACGGTCGAGATCAGGGGGTTAGCCATGACCGCCGGGTCCACGCCGAGCTTCTCGGCCAAGATCGGCAGCAGCGAGCCGACAACCTTGGCAAACATGACGATGAACAGGATCGAGAGGCTGACCGTGGCCGCGACCAGGACGGTCACGCCGTCGTTGTGCAGCAGCAGTCCATCGACCAGCAGCATTTTGCCGAAGTTCACCAGCGAGAGCGTCGCGCCGCACAGCAGCGCCACGCGCCACTCCTTCCACATGACCTTCAGGGCGTCACGCGGTTCGATATCGCCGAGCGACAGGCTGCGGATGACGGCGGTGGAGGACTGGGCGCCCGAGTTGCCGCCGGTGCCCATCAGCATCGGGATAAAGGCCACCAGGGCCGGGACGACCGCGAGCATGCTCTCGAAATTTGTCAGGATCATGCTCGTGAAGGTGGCGGAGAGCATCAGAAACAGCAGCCAGGGGATGCGGTTTTTCCAGATATCCGTGACGCTCGTGCGGGAATACGGCGTATCGGAGGGCAGCATACCGGCCATCTTTTCGATGTCCTCGGTGGTCTCCTGCTCCATGACGTCGATGACGTCGTCGACCGTGACGATGCCGACCAGTCGCATCTCCTTATCGACGACCGGCATGACCATCAGGTCATAGTCCGAGAACTTCTCGGAGACGCTCTCCTGGTCCTCGGTGGTCGAGGCAAAGATCACGTTGGTATCCATGATCTCGCTGATCTCGGTATCGTAGTCGGCCAGCAGCAGATCCTTGACTGTCACGATACCCTCAAGCTTGCGTGTGGCCGAGGTGACAAAGCAGATATAGATGGTCTCCTTGTCCTCGCCAATGCGGCGGATGCGCGCAAAGGCCTCCTTGACGCTCATGTACTTCTTGAGATCGATAAACTCGGAGGTCATGATGCTGCCGGCGGAATCCTCAGGGTACTGCAGGTACTGATTGATGAGGTTTCTCGTCTCGGGCGTGGCGGCGCGCATCACGCGCTTGACCACATTGGCGGGCAGCTCTTCCATCATGTCGACAGCGTCGTCGACGTACAGCTCATCGACAATGCCGGCCAACTCCGAGTCGGTGATCGCGTTGATGATCTTCTCCTGCTCGGGCGCTTCGAAATTGGCGAAGACCTCGGCCGCCGTCTCCTTTGAGAGCAGGCGGAACACCAGCGGCATGCGGGCGTCGTCGATCTCGGTGAGGAATTCAGCCACGTCGAACTCGTTCATCTCCTCGAGACGTTCCCGCAGGGCCTTGGCCTCGTGCCGATCGAGCAGTTCCATCAGTTCATCGCTGCGCTGCTCCTGGATTGCGTCATAGTCGGGCTCAAGCGCCAGCTCCTCGCGCTCCTCATTCTTATCCTCCAAGAGAGTCACCTCCTATCGAAGTCGAAAAAGAGTTTACACGCCCAGATACGCGGCCTGCTCCTCGCTGAGCGTATCGATGCTGACGTTCATCGCGCGAAGCTTGCGCCGGGCGACGGCCTCGTCCAGCTCGCGCGGCACAGCGATCAGGCCAGGCTGCAGTTCGCCGCGGTGCGCTGCAAGATATTCAGCGCTGAGCGCCTGGATCGCAAAGCTCATATCCATGATCTCGGCCGGGTGGCCGTCGCCGGCGGCCAGATTCACAAGCCTGCCCTCGGCGATCGTGAAAATCGTTTTGCCGTTTGGCAGCTCGAAGGCCTGGATGTTGTGGCGGGCCTCATACTCCCGGCAGGCCATAGCGCGCAGTCCGGCCATGTCGACCTCAACGTCGAAGTGACCGGCATTCGTCAGGATCGCGCCGTCCTTCATGGTCTCAAAATGCTCGCGTGTGATGACGCCGCTGCAGCCCGTGACCGTGATAAAGAGATCGCCGATTTTTGCGGCATCGGCCATCGGCATCACCTCATAGCCGTCCATGACGGCCTCGAGCGCGCGGACCGGGTCGGTCTCGGTCACAACGACCTTGGCACCCAGGCCCTTGGCCCGCAGCGACACGCCCTTGCCGCACCAGCCGTAGCCCGAGACGACCACGGTCTTGCCGGCCACGATCAGGTTGGTGGTGCGGTTGATGCCGTCCCACACGGACTGGCCGGTGCCGTAGCGGTTGTCAAAGAGATGTTTGCAGTCGGCCTCGTTCACCATGACCATCGGGAAGCGCAGCTCGCCGGCCTTCGCCATCGCGCGCAGGCGGTGGATACCGGTGGTGGTCTCCTCACAGCCGCCGATCACGCCCGCAATGTGCTCGGGATACTTCGTGTGCATCAGGTGCACAAGGTCTCCCCCGTCGTCAATGATGATCTGCGGCCCGACCTTCAGCACCTCGCAGAGGCACTGCTCATACTCCTCCATCGTGCAGCCATGTCTGGCAAAGACCTGCATTCCGCCTGCGGCGAGCGCCGCGGCCACATCGTCCTGGGTGGAGAGCGGGTTTGAACCCGTGACATACATCTCCGCCCCGCCCATCTCCATCACGCGGCAGAGATAGGCCGTCTTCGCCTCCAGGTGCACCGAGAGGGCTACTTTCAGACCCGCAAAGGGTTTCGTCTTTGCAAAATCCGCGCCGAGAGCGCGCAGCACGGGCATATTCCGCTCGACCCAGCGGATTTTCAGTTCGCCCGAAGGGGCGAGGGCAATGTCTTTGATCTGGCTCATGGTGGCTGCCTCCGTTATCTATTTTCCCTGCCATTTTACCACAGCCTCTCTTCGAGTGCAATCCGTGCTTTTGGATAATTCCCGGAGACATAATCACAAGTCCCCTCACCCATCATTTCCGCTCAGTAAAAATCAGGTTTCAACAGCGGTGAAATGACTGTCTTCTTTCCGCACCGCCCGTATACTGGGCCTATCTTTTGATACTGATATCTGATAGAAAGGTCGAGAATGATTTCCGAGGCAGAACGGCCCAGGCCGCCTTCTCTTGCCGCTGCGCGGCAATTCACCTTGTTGTGTCAGGCGAGGCGAAGCCCGCAGAGCATAATGGACATATATGGTCAAGGGCTTCAACGACGCATGACGCAATTCTGACCGGAAAGAATCCGAGCTTTCTGTCAGGTATCAGTATAATTACGCTGGGAGGGGTTCTGATGAATCAGGAGAATGCGGGGCGGCTTGGCGATTGGAAAGCGATCTTGTTCGAAAATGACGGAAAAAAGCAGCTGCAGCTGACGCTGCGCTGCGGTTTTTCGCTGCTGATGGGCTTCACGCTGGCCTGGGCGAGAGTGCTTGAGCGCGGCTCGCCCTTTGCACTCGGATGGGTAGCCTGTTCGGGCGCGGGGCTTGGCGGCATGAGCGCGCTGATCGGCGCGGCGCTCGGCTACCTCATCAGCGGCGGGATCGACTGGGGCATCCGCTATGTGGCGGCCTCGGTGCTGGTATTCACGGTGGGCTATGTGTTCCAGGAGCTGAAATTTGCGCACAGCGCCCTCTTCATGCCCACATCCGCTGCGCTCGTGATGGCACTGACAGGCTTTCTGACGGGTTACGCCGTCTATGCGGAGACAGCCCCGCTCGTGCTGGAGCTGGCGCTGGAGGTCGCACTGGCCTTCGGCAGCGCCTATTTCTTCCGCTGTGCCGTCACGCCGCGTACGCGCAGCACCGCCTTTGACGAACAGCGCCGCTCGCTCGCCGTGACGCTGCTGCTCGGCGCTGTGCTGATGGCGCTCTCACGCCTTGTGCTGTTTCAGACGGTGTCGATCGGGCGTATCGCGGCCTTGCTGCTGCTGATGGCCTCGGCCTGCAAGGGTGGGATGTCGGCCGGGGCCGCTGTCGGGACGATCCTCGGGATGGGGATGGATCTGGCCGCGCCAAGTGCGTATCTTGTATACTTTACGATGCTCTACGCCTTCTCCGGCCTCGTCTCCGGCTTCTTCGGCAAATGCGGGCGCTTCTTCTTCACACTGAGCTTTGTGCTCGGCCATGCGCTCGCCGTCGTCTGTGCCTGGAATCGCTCGCTCTTTCTTCCGGCCATGATCGAAAGCTTTGTCGCCTCGGTTTGCTTTCTGGTGCTGCCCGGCAGTTGGGTCAGTATGCTCTCGCAGCTGCGGCCGAACGGTGAGACCGGCAGCGGTGAAACGGGACTTCGCCGCTTTGCCGCGCTCCGGCTGCGCTCTCTCAGCGAAGCCTATCAGGCTCTGTACGAGACCGTGCAGGAAAATCTTGATTCCCCGACCAACGACGAAAATCTGGCCAAGGTCTTCGACCGCGCGGCCGACCGGGTCTGCATCCGCTGCGTCGGGCGCAACCGCTGCTGGAACAGTGAGTATATAGACACACTCTCGGCCATGAACGACGCAAGCCAGGCTATGGTGAAAAACGGCCGTCTGACGCTGGAGGATCTTCCGGGCTATTTCCGCCGCCAGTGCAGCGATCTGCCGCCCTTCATCGATGCCGTGAACGACGAGCTGCGCCGCCTCTCCTACCGCCGCCAACTGAAAAACCGTCTGCGCGAAAACCGCAGTCTCGCCTGGGGGCAGTACCGCGACATGGCCGAGCTGCTCGGCCGTCTGTCAAAGGAGCTCGGCAGTCTCAGCGGCGCCGACGCCCTGGCCGAGCAGCGGCTCGATCGCTACCTGCGCAGCCTCGACATCGACGCGGAGGTGGCCGTCTACCGCGACGGCAGCGGACGGCTGCATATGACGATCGAGAGCGGCCGTCTGACGCCGCTGCTGGACGAGCCGGACTATCTCGAGAAGCTCTCGGAGATCGTGGGCGTGCGGCTGTGCCAGACGCTCGAGCCGCAGGAAGGCTGCGTCCGGCTCTCGCTGCTCGAGGCCGAGCCGCTGGCGGTCTCGGTGGGGATTGCGGCGATGAAAAAGCACGGCGAGCACACAAGCGGCGACAAGGGCAGCTATTTCAAAACCGAGGACGGCGTGCTGTGCGTGATCCTCTCCGACGGCATGGGGACCGGCGACGAGGCCGCGAAGGACAGCGCCCAGGTCGTCCAACTGCTTGAACGCTTTCTGCGCTCGGGTCTCGAGCCGGCTGTAGCCATGAAGCTGCTAAACTCCGTCATGCTGCTGCGCGGCGGCGACAACTGGGGCTGTGCGACGGCCGATCTGATGTGCGTCAATCTCTTTACGGGCGAGACCTGCTTTTATAAATACGGCGCCGCGCCGAGCTTTGTCCGCTCGGGCCAGCAGATCCGCCGCATTCAGGGCGAGACGCTGGCCGTGGGCCTGAACACCGGCGACGGCGTGTCGCCCGACGTGGTGCGGATGCGTCTCAAGCCCGGCTGCACGGCGGTCATCGCTTCGGACGGCGTGGTCTCTGACAGTGAGGACAGTTGGCTGCGGGAGCTGCTGCTGCGCAGCGACGGCGATATGAAATCCCTCGCCCGCAGCACACTGCGCGAGGCCGAGGCGCACTACGGTGCCTCGGACGATATGACCGTCGTGACGGTGCGCGTCGAGCAGCGCGCATAACGATGAGAATATGTGCACAATGCCGTATAGCCTTTCCGGCCGAAATATGGTAAAATAAATTTTATAGATATTGGATTTGCACGGCAAGATGCCTTCCCCTCGAGGGGAAGGTGCCCCAGTGCTCACACTGGGGCGGATGAGGTGGTCTCTCTGATCAGGCAAAGCAGAAAAACACACGCTGACACCTCATCAGTCACGGCGCGCTCGGACACGCGCCGCGACAGCTTCCCCTCCAGGGGAAGCCAATTCCTTTCGTTCGGCCTTGCTGCGTAAAACCGATATGCCCAACAGAATTTACAAACGATGTGAAAGAAAGGCATTTGAGATATGAACGATGACATTATTCTGGCTCTTGCCAAAGAGCTGAACATCGGCGAGCAGCAGGTCCGCAACACGCTGGACATGCTCGCCCAGGGGGACACGGTCCCCTTTATCGCCCGCTACCGCAAGGAGCAGACCAAGGGACTCGACGAGGAACAGATCCTTGCGATCCAGAAGCAGTACGACTATGAGATACGCCTTGCCGAGCGCAAGGAGGACGTGCTGCGTCTGATCGAAGAGCAGGGCAAGCTGACCGACGAGATCCGCGAGAGCGTCGATAGCTGCACCAAGCTCTCCCAGGTCGAGGACATCTACCGCCCCTACATGCAGAAGAAAAAGACCCGCGCCACCGCCGCCGTCAAGGCCGGGCTCCAGCCGCTGGCCGACTGGCTGCTCACTCTGCCCAAGGAGGGCGACATTGAATCCGAGGCTGCGAAGTTTATCAATGAATCCGTCGCCGATACGGCCGCCGCGCTGCAGGGCGCGCGCGACATCATCGCCGAGGTCGTCAGCGACAACGCCAAGCAGCGCTGGGCCTTCAAGGACGCGATCGTGAAGCAGGGCTCGCTCGTCTCGAAAAAGAAGAAGGACGCCGTGGACGAAAAAGAGGTCTACCGCAACTACTACGACTACACCGAGCGTCTCTCCACGATCGCCGACCACCGCGTCATGGCGCTCGACCGCGCCGAGAAGGAAAAGGTCGTCACGGTCAGCTTCGCCTTTGACGAGGAGGGGCTGAAGGAGCAGGCCGTACAGGCCCTGCTGCAGGGCAAGGCCACGATCGCCGAACCGCAGCTGCGCACCGCGGCCGCCGACGGCTGCGACCGTCTGCTCTTCCCCTCGATCGAGCGCGAGATCCGCAACGAGCTCAGCGACCGCGCCCAGGCCGCTTCGATCGAAATCTTCTCGAAAAACCTGGAAAAGCTGCTGCTGCAGCCGCCCCTCACAGGCCGCGTGATTCTGGGCTTCGATCCAGGTTTCCTCAACGGCTGCAAGCTTGCCGTTATCGACGCCACCGGAAGAATGCTGACCGTGGACAAGATCTTCCCCTTCCGCGGGAAAGCGCCCGCCATCGACCCCGCCAAACAGAAGCTGCTGAGTCTGATCCGCCGCTACGGCGTCAAGATCATTGCCATCGGCAACGGCACGGCCAGCCGTGAGAGCGAACAGCTGATCGCCGAGCTGATCCGTGAGAACTCCCTGGACGTCAGCTACGCCATCGTCAGCGAGGCCGGCGCCTCGGTCTGGTCGGCCCAGGAGGCCGCCCGCAAGGAGTTTCCCGACATGCCCGTTGAGGAGCGCTCTGCCGTTTCGATCGCGCGCCGCCTGTTAGACCCGCTGGCCGAGCTCATCAAAATCGACCCGAAGTCCATCGGTGTCGGCCAGTACCAGCACGACCTGCCGCAGAAGGCGCTCTCCGAGCGTCTTGATGAGGCCGTGATGAAGTGTGTCAACCGTACCGGCGCCGATCTGAACACCGCTTCGAGTGAGCTGCTGACTCACATCTCCGGCCTGAACGCGGCCATTGCCGGCGAGATCGTCAATTACCGCAACGAAAACGGCCGCTTTTCGAACCGCCAGCAGCTGCTGAAGGTCAAGCGGCTCGGCCCCAAGGCCTTCAAGCAGTGCGCGGGCTTCCTGCGTATCACCGACGGCGACGAGCCGCTCGACCAGACCTCGATCCACCCCGAGAGCTACGAGGCCGCACGCACGCTGATGGCCGCCTGCGGCATCTCCGCACTCGGCGAGGCCGACATCTCCTTCCCTGCGGATAAGACAAAGAATCTCGGCATCGACGCCTATACGCTCAGCGACATTGAGGACGCGATCCGCCAGCCGCTGCGCGACTACCGCGAGCAGTTCGACGGTGCGCTGCTGCGCAGCGACATTCTGGATATCAGCGATCTGCATGTCGGCGACAAGCTCTCCGGCACGGTGCGCAACGTGGTCGATTTCGGTGCCTTTGTCGATATCGGTCTGCACGACGACGGGCTGGTGCACGTCTCGCGCATGTCCGAGCGCCGCAACGTCACGCCGATGGATATTGTCTCTGTCGGCGATATTGTGGACGTCTGGGTACATGAGATCGACGCTGAGCGCGGCCGCATCTCCCTGTCCCTGCTGCCGCCCGAGCAGCTTAAGGAGCGCAATAAGAAACGCCACAGCGGCGGAAAATCCAACCGCGGCGATAAGAATGCCCTAAGCCGCCCGCAGCGCAGCGCGCAGCCGCCCAAGCCCAAGTTCAACATGGACGACGCACTGGCAAAGCTGCAGGCGAAATTCAAAGCCAACTGACAGGAGGTCCGCCCCATGAGGATGACTGGCATGCTGCTTGCGTTTGCCCTGCTCCTGTCCGGCTGCACGGCGAGTGAGCAGCCGACGGCGAGGAACAGCTATCAGCAGATCGACCAGAAGACGGCCAGCGCGATGATGGCCGGAGACGACAGCCCACTGATCGTGGACGTGCGCCGCATCGACGAATATGAGAGCGGACACATCCCCGGCGCGATCTGCATTCCCAATGAAAGCATCACCACCGAGCAGCCGGAGGAGCTGCCGAACCTCAGCCAGACCGTTCTCGTCTACTGCCGCAGCGGAAACCGCTCGAAGCAGGCTGCGGAAAAGCTTGCAGCGATGGGGTATTCGAACATCTATGAGTTCGGCGGGATCAACGCCTGGACCGGCGAGGTCGTGCCCGGCCAGGCTGTTGCGGTGACGCTGGCATCCAACCCGACGACCGGCTTTCGCTGGGAGGCGGCCCAGGACAGCGAGCTTTTTGCCGTCCGGGACTGCTATGTGTCCCGGCCGCAGACCGCGCCTGTGAGCGGCTCCGGCGGCTGGCAGACCTTTGTTCTGACGCCGACGCACGCCGGCACGGCGCAGGTGAGCTTCCGCTATGCCCGCCCCTGGGAGGACGGCGAGGCCGCCCGCGTGCTCAGCTACACCTTTACGGTCTCTGAGGACTATCACATCACGCTCTCTGCAGACGGCGGCGCCGATGATCCGGAGAGTGGCTATGGCGCCGCGGTGAAGCTCTACTGATACTGGATTCAACGAAAAATGCGTAAAGGACAAAACCTTTACGCATTTTGTATTTCCGCTATTTCATACTTGCAGTTTCCGCTATTATCCAGTATAATTCCAGAATGTAGTAATACATACTATTAAAAAGACGAGGACTGTCATGGACTATAAAATTCTCTCGGATATGTCGATCGACATCGATCTCGCCGCGGCGGAGCAGGACGGGATTGAGTTTATCCCGATGCCCTACGACCTGGGCGAGCAGCATATCAAATGCGAAAAGCCGCAGAACGACGCGGAATGCCACAACTTTTACGAGGCGCTGCGCAACAAGGTGAAAACCCAGACCAGCCAGGTGACGCCGTTTGAGTATTTCGGCATCTTCCGTGAATACGTCAAGGCCGGCACACCGCTGCTGGTGCTGTGCCTCTCAAGCGGTCTGAGCACGACCTATCAGTCGGCACTCAGCGCCGTACAGGATCTGAAAGAGCAGTACGATAACGTGCAGATCGAAGTGGTGGACACGCTCGGCGCTACCGGCGGCGTGGGCATTCTGGCCGAATGCGCGGCCGAAAATCGCAGGCAGGGTATGTCTCTGAGCGAAAACGCCGCCTGGCTGTGCGAGCACGCCGGACATATCAGCTATTGGTTCAAGGTGCAGGATCTCTTCTATCTGCTGCGCGGGGGACGTGTGTCTGCCGCGGCGGCCGTGTTCGGCTCGGCATTGCAGATCAAGCCGATTCTCTGCATCAACGCCGAGGGCGGGCTTGATACGATCGCCAAGGCCCGCGGCAACAAGCAGGCCGCCGCCGAGCTGCCGCGCCGCTTTGAGGAGACCTACGATCCCAGCGAGCCGAAGCTCGCCTACATCTGCCACGCTGACGTTCCGGAACAGGCCGAGGAGCTCAGAGCCCAGATACAGGAAAAGCACCCGGAACTGACGATCCGCGTCACCGGTCTGTGCCCGGTCATTGGCTCGCACACGGGGCCGGATATGATGGCGATCATCCACTTTGCGACACGGCGGAAGTAGCACAATCGGGCCTGGAAGAAATCGGTTTTCTCCCCTCACAACGTAGGGCGGCTATTAGCCGCCCGGGCGCAGAAATGCACATGATACGTAAAATGTTGGGCAAATTCGCACTGCCGAATTTGCCCAACATCGCTGTTTTCTGAGAATTATCCTGCCGGGCTGCCGAGGGCGTCAGCCCCTACACGCCAGCATTTTACAGCCCCTTTATTCAGTGCCAGCGCTCCCCTGTCAGCAGATCCTGCAGCGTCACCGCGGAGAGATAGCGGTTCGTGAGTTCGTCGAGTTCGCGCCACATCGGCAGTGTGATGCAGACCTTCGCCCGCTCGCAGAGCACCTCTCCGTCCTCGCGGATGCACGAGACCGGAGCCAGGTTATCCTCCAGGCACGCGAGGATCTCCCATACGGTATAGCCCTCGGGGCTGCGGTTGAGCCGGTAGCCGCCCTCCTTGCCGCGCGCAGCGTCCAGCAGCTGCGCTTTTTTGAGTTGCCCGACAATGCACTCGAGGTATTTCATCGAAATCCCCTGCCGCTCGGAGATCGTTTTCAGCGACACATAATTCTCCGGCGGCTGCTGCGCCAGATCGACCATCACCTGCAGCGCGTAGCGCCCCTTGCTCGTCACATTCATCTCGCGGCCTCCTGCGAATTATTTCTCTCTTCTTAACAATATACCACAATTCCGATAGGAATTAAAGAGGCAATTGCAGCGCAGAGCTGCTCTTTCTCTGACAGGAAAGCAGAGCCTGCCGCTCCATGCACGGAGCGACAGGCTCTGCTTTCCTTTTTCTGAAAATGTGCGTGATTATTCCTCGGCCAGCAGTGCCTCGACCTGCTCGCGCGAAGGCATGGCGCGGATCGCGCCCTTCTTGGTGGTGACGATGTAGGCCGCCGTGTTGGCAAAGCGCAGCATCTCGTGGAGCTTCTGCTCGTCGAGCGCGTCCAGCCCGTGCTCCAGCACGAAGTTCAGCACGCTCGCGCAGAAGGTATCGCCGGCGCCAGTGGTCTCGATGACGCCGCCGCGCTTGCAGGCGGGCTCGAAGGCGCGCAGGCCCTTGTAATAGCTGTAGCTGCCGCCCGCTCCGGCCGTGACGTCGAGCAGCCGGATGTTCGGATATTCAGCGAGCAGCTTGGCCGCGCCCTTGTCAAAGTCGGTCTCGCCGGTCATGAATTCGATCTCGTTGTCGGAAATCTTCACAATGTCGCTGCGCTGCAGGCCCCAGACAATGGCCTTGCGCGCGTCGTCCAGCGTGTTCCACAGCGGCTCGCGCAGGTTGGGGTCAAAGGAGATCAGCGCGCCAGCCGCCTTGGCAAGCTCATAGGCGCGCACCGTGGCGGAGCGGACCGGCTCGTCGGTCAGCGACAGCGTACCGAAGTGGAAGATTTTCGCGTTTTTCAGAACATCCTCTTCCAGCTCGTCGGCGCGCAGCATCATGTCGGCGCCGGGCTTGCGGTAGAAGCTGAAATCGCGGTCGCCGCCGGGGAAGGTGTGTACGACGGCCAGCGTGGTGTGTACCTCGCTGTCGCGGCGCAGACCGCCGATGTCGACGCCGGCGTCGGCGACGGTTTTGCACAGCGTGTCACCGAAGGCATCCACACCGACCTTGCCGAGGAAGGCCGTGTGCTTGCCAAGCTTCTGCAGCATCGCGAGGACGTTGGCCGGCGCGCCGCCGGGGTTGGCCTCAAAGAGAAGGTTGCCCTGCTCGCTCAGCCCGTTTTGTGTAAAGTCGATCAGCAGCTCGCCGAGTGCGGCGACATCAAATTGTTTGTGCTCCATGTTTCTGTCCCCTTATATTATTCGTATGTATTCATAATAAATTGTGCGTATCGGTTCAATACAGCAATCTCGGATATGCGAAATATGGCTTCCCCTTGAGGGGAAGGCTTTTCCGGCTTAGCCCGATACTCATATAGTTTTTTCAGATCTCACCTTTATCAAAGTCGCACAGCAGCCAGGCAAAGCAGCCGGACGGCAGCAGAATACTCTGCTTATCCTGTGCCTCGCCGGTCACGAGGTCGCTGTACTCGCCGAGCTCACGGCTCATATCGATCCAGCGATCGCCGTCGGAGAAATTGAACAGCGCCAGCAGCTTTTCGCCCCGGCAATAGCGCCCGATGCCGAGCACCCCGATGTCAGCGGTATCCAGCAGCCAGGTATCGGCGTCGTTGTCAAAGACGCGGTGGTCGGCGCGCAGCCCCTCGAGTCGCCGCAGCTCCTGGAAAATCTGCTGCTCGACCGTGCCGGGCGTGCCGCGTTTGGCAACAGCCGACCAGTCGAGATTTCCGCGGTGCAGATAACGGCTGTCGTCGGCCTTCAAGGGGTCGTTATGATAGCCGTTGTCGTTCTGCTGCGCGATCTCATCGCCCGAGTAGAGGATCGGCAGACCGCTGAGCGTCAGCACAAAGGCGTGCAGCGTCAGATGCAGGTTCATCGCCCAGCTGAGCTTTACGCCGTCATCCTCGCTGCGGGCCGTCTCGATGCCGCAGAGCGAAGCCGTCGTACCGCACAGTCTGGCGTCGCCCAGACGCGGATCGTCGTTGTATAGCTCGCCGCGGCTCGGGCTGCCGGGCCACTTGCCGGTGAAATAGTCGTTTAAGAATTTCTTGTGGGAAACCTCTTCAAAACCGAACTGCCGCAGGAAGGCATAATCCAGCCCCCAGCCGATATCGTCATGGCAGCGCAGGTAGTTTAAAAAGCCGTACTCGTGCGGCAGAGCGAATACCTGGTCGAGCTGGTGCTGCAGCAGCCGCACGTCCTTTGTAGCGACCGTGTGCCAGATACTGGCCATGGTCGTCACGTTGTAGAGCATCTGGCACTCGGGCTTTTCCACCGTGCCGAAGTAGGGCGCGACCTTGGACGGCTCCATCACGACCTCGCCCAGCATCAGCATGCCGGGGCAGACGATCTCGCCGGCCAGACGCATCATGCGCACCAGGCTGTGTACCTGGGGAAGGTTG
The DNA here is from genome assembly GCA_900319275.1 of uncultured Eubacteriales bacterium. GTDB lineage: Bacteria > Bacillota > Clostridia > Oscillospirales > Oscillospiraceae > Limivicinus. The sequence goes on along the minus strand of ONNS01000007.1, from coordinate 65,947 downwards.
CGGCAGGTGGTGCCAAGCTCCTTCCAGATGTACGGCACCGCGTCGAGACGAATGACGTCGATGCCCTGATTGCAGAGGAAGAGCATATTCTCGCACATGTCGTTGAACACGGCGGGATTCCGGTAATTCAGATCCCACTGATAGGGGTAGAAGGTCGTCATGACAACCTTTTTGGCCTCCTCGCACCAGGTGAAGTTGCCGGGGGCCGTGGTCGGGAACACCTGCGGGCAGGTGCGCTCATACTCGTTGGGGACTTCCCAGTTGTCAAAGAAGAAATAACGGCTCTGTGCTTCGCTGTCGCCGGCGCGGGCAGCTTTGGCCCAGGCGTGATCCTCGCTCGTGTGGTTCATCACGAAGTCGAGACACACGGCAATGCCGCGCTTGTGGCAGTCGGCCGTCAGGGCCGCGAGATCCTCCATGGTGCCAAGCTCCGGCTGCACCTTGCGGAAATCTGCCACGGCATAGCCGCCGTCGCTGCGGCCGGCGGGGCTTTCAAGCAGGGGCATCAGGTGGAGATAATTGACGCCGCACTCCTCGATATAGCCGAGCTTTTTGCGCACACCCTGCAGATTCCCGGCAAAGGCGTTGACATACATCTGCATGCCAAGCATATGGCGGTCTTTATACCAGTCGGGCCGTGCCTCGCGCTCGGCATCCATGGCGCGCAGCGCCTCGCTGCGCCGGCAGTAGCACTGATACAGCATCTCTTTGAAACGGGAATAGGCCGACGCGTCGTCATAGAGCTCCATGTACAGCCATTTCAGCTCGTCCTCGCGGTCGGCAAAGCGCTGAGAAAATTCGGGGGACCATGTCGATTTATCCATATTGAATTCCTCCAGCCGTTCCGTTTTTTGTGCAAGAACACTGTATATATTATAGATGCTTGTAATACTGAAATCAATACCGATTCGATGATTTGCCGCGATTTTCGCTCAGACGGCGGCGTACATAGGCAAAGGCGCGCTCCTCCCCTTCGTCCTTCAGGATACGCAGCATCCGCTCGAGCTCCTCGGCAGTCTGCGGATGGATCGGAATACGGGTTTTCGACCGGGAAAAATACTCATAGGGGGAGGCGTCGGTGTATTTGTCCTTGAGATAGACCCGACTGGCGGCGATGCGGTCGCAGAACATCTCGGCCACATAGCGCAGCGGCATCGGATTTGGGCCGAAGACCACCTGGCCGTCCGGCTCGATGACATAGTCCACCCAGTATTCCAGATGGTGGCGGTTGCGGCCCTTGTGGTGCAGCCAGGCCAGCGAAACGCCGGTCTCGCGCCGCTCGGCGTCGTTCGGGCTGCGCGTGCCCTGGTAGTAGTGCGCACCGCGCCAGAACTCGATGGGTGAATATTTGCTTAGATCGTGCGTCAGCCCCTGCCGCCAGAGGCCGAGGCGCATGCAGTAGCGGCACACCAGGTGCCGATGCTCAGTGATGGTTTTGAAGTGTTTGATGGGATGCATTGAAGTCTCTCTTCTTATCAGATCATGCCTTTGGCACAAACATCAGATTCATATCCGTCGGGGTATTGATACCGGGAACTGTCGCGCTGAAGCTGTACTGCCAGAGATCGACGCGGTAATAGAAATTCGGGAACTTGCTCTCCGGCAGGGCAAACCAATAGGTATAGTCCCCCATGCGCGTCAGGTCAAAGCCGTAATAGCCGGTGTTGCGGTTGAAGTAGATCCCGGCGCGGTAGCCGGCGGACTTCACGGTCTCGCAGAAGGCCACGGCACAGTCGGACAGCGTCTTGGTGTCCAGTCCGGTCGTGCGGGCCGTCAGGTCGTTGTAGATCTTTTCCCAGTCGAACATGATCGGCAGGTCCTGCGCATAGGGCTGCACGAGGCGCAGCACCATATTGGCCTCCTCGATCGCTTCGGCCGTTGTGACAGCCTGGGAGAAGAAATAGACGCCCACCTTCAGTCCGGCGGCCTTCGCCCCCTCGATATTGCGGCGGAAATAGGCGTCCTCAAACAGGCCGCCCTCGCTGTAGCCGCGGCGGCCGACGCGGATATAGGCAAAATCGACGCCTGCGGCGGCCACGCGCTGCCAGTCGATCTCCGCCTGGTGCTCGGAAACGTCCACGCCGCACAGCACATCATAGCCGTCGCGGAGATAACTGGGCACCGCCGCGCTCCAGTCGAAATCCTCCTCCGCCATGGCATTGACCGGCACGCCCTCCATCGGCGTCATCCATACCCAGTCGTAGCCGTCATATACATATACCTGACCCGCATGCGGATCCGTCAGCCGCGGGCGCACCATGGCGCTGAGTACAACCATCGCGCCGAGCAAGGCCACGATCACGGCGAGGATAAAACCATTGCGGGCTTTTGAAGCTCTCTTCATGCGCTTCTCCTGTAAATACATAATAAATTCCCATGCGCATTTCATTTGCACCACAACAAACGAAAGCGTCTGGCGCATGGGGATTTTTACGCATGCCATTCGGTTGCCCCGCAAGGGGCGAGAATGGCGCGTTTGCATCAAATAATAACTTTGTCTCCACGTCCGCCAGCGGCGGACGTAAGCGGGCGAAAGCCCGCAACTGACGCACAACGTGCGCCAGTTGGAGACGACGTTGCAACGGTATCCCCAAAAACACAGAGTATTCTGTGTTTTTCATGCGAAACAGCGTTTCGCATGCGCGCATTTCATGCGCGCGGGGATTTAGTTATACCTGTGGAAGCGCAGCTTTCACAGGAAAGGGCTAAACATAGTCCTACCTGCGGCATTTTATCATAGTTTGCCCGGAAAAGCAAATCCCGCGCTCGCTTTTCGGAAAATAATTATATGCGGGGCTTATGCAGCAATTCTCTGTTCGGAAATCCGTCCGAAACGAAAAAAATGTGAAAATAAGTGTTGACATTTCGAGCCGGATTTGCTATTATATGCAAGCCGGTTGCGTGCTGGTATAGCTCAGTTGGTAGAGCAGCTGATTTGTAATCAGCAGGTCGGGGGTTCGAGTCCGTCTACCAGCTCCAGCGTCCGGTTTGCTTCGGTAAGTGAATATGGGGGAATTCCCGAGTGGCCAAAGGGGACAGACTGTAAATCTGCTGGCGATGCCTTCGGTGGTTCGAATCCACCTTCCCCCACCAGAAAAAACCTCGTCGAAAGACGAGGTTTTTTCAATGAAGTCGCCCCTGCGGGCTGATGAAGAATGAAGACGCCTCGCTAATGAAGAAATGAAGAAACAAGGGAACGAAGCAAAGGGCGACTTCGCTTCATCAGCGAGCGAAGCGAGTGACTTCATTTTTTCATTTCTTCATTTATCCCGACGAGGTTTTTTCAATGAAGTCGCCCCTGCGGGCTGATGAAGAATGAAGTCGCTTCGCTAATGAAGAAATGAAGAAACAAGGGAACGAAGCAAAGGGCGACTTCGCTTCATCAGCGAGCGCAGCGAGTGACTTCATTATTTCATTTCTTCATTTAAGCTTTCGTTTTCCTATTTATGCCGCTTTTATAAAAACACCGCCTTCGGGCGGTGTTTTTTTATGCGGTTTTTCTCCGTGTATGCAACAGCACGCGCAGGCTCTCCGGCAAACTCTGGTGGCGGATGCAGGTGGCGTCGAAGTCGACTGTGCGGAAGGCCAGCTGCATGATCGGTCCGGATAAGAAGGCGCAAACGAGCGTACCGAGACCAACAGGGCCGCCCAGCAGCCAGCCCGTCAGCGTGGCGACAGAGAGCAGCGCGATGCTGACAGCGCCAATCGGAACACGGCTTGTACGGCGCTTGAGCCCTACCAGCAGCGTATCACGCGGCCCACAGCCGAGCGCGGCGGCCATGTAAAAATACTGCGTGTAACCCATAATAAATAGCCCAAGCACCTGCATGGCGATACTCATTGGCAGTGTGTCTGCCATAGGTACCGCGTCGAGCCAGTTGAAGAAATCGACCGCTTTGCCGACCACGATCGCGTCGATCAGCATGGCCAGCCCGATCGGCTCGCGCAACATCAGGTCGATGCCCAGAATGAGGACCGAGATTGCGATCGAGGCCGTGCCGTACAGGATACCGAAGGTCTTCGATACGCCGATGTTCAGTACGTCCCAGGGACTGACGCCGATATTTGCGCGGATCGTCAGATAGATGCCGAAGCCGTTGACAAACAGGCTCAGCGCCGCCATCAGCGCATGGCGCAAAATATGCATAGATGTGGAATTATCCGAATCACGGAACAGGTGCATGATGATTTATCTCTCCAATCAGTATTACCGCTGTATTGTACTCGCTTTTCCGACTGATTGCAACAGGAATTGTCCGCCACGCACAGCTCCGGGCAAAAAAGAAAGCCGCTGCCAAGGCAGCGGCCTTCTCTTTTTAGTATAAATTACTCGTTGATGCCGATGACAACACCGGAGCCGACGGTACGGCCGCCCTCGCGGATAGCGAAGCGAAGGCCGTTCTCGATGGCGATCGGGGTGATCAGCTCGACGTCCATGTCGACGTTGTCGCCGGGCATGCACATCTCAGTGCCTTCGGGCAGAGTGATGACGCCGGTCACGTCGGTGGTACGGAAATAGAACTGGGGACGATAGTTGTTGAAGAACGGGGTGTGACGGCCGCCCTCTTCCTTGCTCAGGACGTAAACCTGTCCCTTGAACTTGGTGTAGGGGTGGATGGAGCCGGGAGCGGACAGAACCTGGCCGCGCTCGACGTCCTTCTTGTCGATGCCGCGGAGCAGGCAGCCCACGTTGTCGCCGGCAGCAGCGTAGTCGAGGGTCTTGTGGAACATCTCGGTGCCGGTAACGACAGTCTGCTTCTTCTCATCGGACAGGCCAACGATCTCGACCTTGTCGCCGATCTTGACAACGCCGCGCTCGACACGGCCGGTAACGACGGTGCCGCGGCCGGAGATGGTGAAGACGTCCTCGATGGGCATCAGGAAGGGCTTGTCGTCGGCGCGCGGAGGAGTGGGGATCCACTCGTCAACAGCGTCCATGAGCTCCTTGATGCAGGCATATTCGGGAGCGTTGGGGTCGTTGGACTCGCAGGTCAGGGCGTTCAGAGCGGAGCCGCGGATGATCGGGGTGTCGTCGCCAGGGAAGCCGTAGAAGTCAAGCAGCTCGCGGACTTCCATCTCGACGAGCTCGAGCAGCTCGGGGTCGTCGACTTGGTCGCACTTGTTCAGGAAGACCAGAACGGAGGGCACGTTAACCTGACGGGCCAGCAGCAGGTGCTCGCGGGTCTGGGCCATGGGGCCGTCGGAAGCGGCAATGACGAGGATCGCGCCGTCCATCTGAGCAGCGCCGGTGATCATGTTCTTGATATAGTCGGCGTGGCCCGGGCAGTCGACGTGAGCGTAGTGACGCTTCTCGGTCTCGTACTCGACGTGAGCGGTGTTGATGGTGATGCCGCGCTCGCGCTCCTCGGGAGCCTTGTCGATGGAGGAGTAGTCGGTGTACTCGGCCTCACCGAACATGGCGAGGTACTTGGTGATGGCGGCGGTCAGGGTGGTCTTGCCGTGGTCAATGTGTCCAATGGTGCCAATGTTCACGTGGGGCTTGTTGCGGTTGTACTTCTGTTTAGCCATTAGAATTTCCTCCTAATAAAATTTCCTATGGTTTACTTCTTATCCTTATTGCCCGTTGCGAGTTTTCACAAGGGCTTCCTGCAGAGATTTGGGCAGCTCAACAAAGTGGCTGGGCTCCATCGAATAGGTGGCGCGGCCCTGCGTTTTGCTGCGCAGATCGGTGGCGTAGCCGAACATCGTGGACAGCGGGACGCTGCACTCGATCACGGCGCTGCCGTTGTGGACGTTGCTGCCGTTGATCTGGCCGCGGCGGGCGTTGATATCGCCCATCACGTCGCCCATATATTCTTCGGGCGCGGTGACAACGACCTTCATGATCGGTTCAAGCAGAACGGGTTCGGCCTTCTGGCAGGCTTCCTTGAAGGCCATGCTGCCGCAGATCTTGAACGCCATCTCCGAAGAGTCGACCTCGTGGAAGGAGCCGTCGATCAGCGTCACCTTGACGTCGACGACCTCGTAGCCGGCCAGAACGCCGGACTGCATGGCTCCCTGGATACCCTGATCGACACAGGGGATGAATTCCTTCGGGATCGCGCCGCCCGTGATCTTGTTGATGAACTCGTAGCCCTTGCCGGGTTCGTTGGGTTCGATCGTCAGCTTCACGTGGGCAAACTGACCCTTGCCGCCGGTCTGGCGCGCGTAGCGGGTGTCGACCGTGGCGGCCTTCCGGATGGTCTCCTTATAGGAAACCTGCGGCTTGCCGACGTTGGCCTCGACCTTGAACTCGCGCAGCAGGCGGTCCACGATGATCTCCAGATGCAGCTCGCCCATGCCGGCGATGATGGTCTGACCCGTCTCCTCGTCCGTATAGGTCTTGAAGGTCGGGTCCTCCTCCGCCAGCTTGGCCAGAGCCACAGTCATCTTCTCCTGACCGGCGCGGGTCTTCGGTTCGATGGCCACGCGGATAACCGGTTCGGGGAATTCCATGGATTCAAGGACAATGGGGTTTTTGTCGTCGCACAGAGTATCGCCGGTGGTGGTGTTCTTCAGGCCGACGGCCGCGGCGATATCGCCGGAGTACACCATCGTCAGGTCCTCTCTGTGGTTGGCGTGCATCTGCAGGATGCGGCCGATGCGCTCGCGCTGTCCCTTGGTGGAGTTGAGCACGGTCTTGCCGGTCTCGAGCGAGCCGGAATAGACACGGAAGAAGCTCAAGCGTCCCACATAGGGGTCGGTCATGATCTTGAAGGCCAAGGCCGAGAACGGCGCGTTGTCGTCCGCCGGACGCGTCACAGGCTCGTCCGTCTTGGGATCGGTGCCTTCCGCGGGCGGAATGTCCAGCGGAGAGGGCATATAATCCACGATGGCATCCAGCAGCTTCTGTACGCCTTTGTTTTTATAGGATGTGCCACAGGTGACCGGGACCATTTTGACCTCGACTGTGGCTTTGCGAATGGCTGCCTTGATCTTCTCGACGGGCACCTCTTCGCCTTCGAGATACATCTCCATGATCTCGTCATCGAAATCGGAGACGGCATCCATCAGCTTTTCGCGGTACTCCTCGGCCAGATCGCGCATATCCCCGGGGATCTCCTCGGTGCGCATATCCTTGCCAAGATCGTCGTAGAAGATGCGGGCGTTCATTTCCACCAGGTCGACAATACCCCGGAAGGTATCCTCAGAGCCGATGGGCAATTGGATGGGAACTGCGTTGCACTTGAGTCTGTCACGAACCATATCCAGCACATGATAGAAGTCCGCACCCATGATATCCATCTTGTTGACGTAGATCATTCTGGGCACGTGGAAGTGGTCAGCCTGTCTCCACACGGTTTCCGACTGGGGCTCGACGCCGCCCTTGGCACACAGGACCGTCACACTGCCGTCCAGCACTCGCAGCGAGCGCTCGACCTCGACCGTGAAGTCCACGTGACCCGGGGTGTCGATGATATTGATGCGATGATCGCGCCAATAGCAGGTGGTTGCAGCCGAGGTGATCGTAATGCCACGCTCCTGCTCCTGCTCCATCCAGTCCATGGTCGCCGTACCCTCATGGGTCTCACCGATCTTGTAATTGACACCCGTGTAGAACAGGATACGTTCTGTCGTGGTGGTCTTTCCGGCGTCGATGTGAGCCATGATACCAATGTTTCTGGTTCTTTCAAGCGATACTTTTCTGGGCATTTGTCTCTCCTGATGGGATGATTACCAGCGGAAATGCGCGAAAGCCTTGTTGGCCTCGGCATTCTTGTGCATATCCTCGCGCTTTTTGACGGCGTTGCCGAGGTTATTGCAGGCATCCATGATTTCTCCAGCGAGACGCTCTTTCATGGTCTTCTCGCTGCGCTTACGGGAATAATCGACCAGCCAGCGCAGGGCCAGCGTCTGGCGGCGGGCGGGACGAACTTCAATGGGGACCTGATAGGTCGCGCCGCCGACACGGCGGGCCTTGACCTCCAGGGCGGGCATGATGTTGTTCATGGCTTCGTTGAACGCATCAAGGGGTTCCTTGCCGGTCTTCTCTTTCACGATATCGAAAGCATCGTAAACGACCTTCTGAGCAACACCCTTCTTGCCGTCGAGCATAACACCGTTGACAAGCTTGGTGACAAGAACGGAGTTGTAAACAGGATCCGGCAAGATTTCTCTTTTGGGAACATTACCTCTTCTGGGCACGTTACTTCCCTCCTTCATTAAAAAATGGGATCATCGGTACTCGAACGGATTACCGTCCGTTGCGCCCCGAGGCTATATACAAATGAATAATGAAAAATGAAGAATGAAGAATTGCGATGCCGCTGCGCGGCAATCGGAATCCGTTCGCCCGCGGCGAACAGACAAATTCTCCATGCTCAATTCTGATTATCTATTATATAAGCGACAGGGCAATTTGCCGCGTCGGGAAATTACTTCTTCTTCGCAGCTTTGGGCTTCTTCGCGCCGTACTTGGAACGAGCCTGCATACGGCCGGACACACCCTGCGCGTCGAGCGTACCGCGGATGATGTGGTAGCGGACACCGGGAAGGTCCTTGACACGGCCGCCACGGATCATAACCACAGAGTGCTCCTGCAGATTGTGGCCGATACCGGGGATATAGGCGGTGACTTCGTAGCCATTGGTCAGGCGGACACGGGCGATTTTACGCAGAGCCGAGTTCGGCTTCTTCGGGGTGGAAGTACGAACGGCGGTGCAGACACCTCTCTTCTGGGGAGCGGACAGGTCGGTCTCGCGATCCTTCAGAGTGTTCATACCCTTCTGCAGTGCAGGAGAAGCGGATTTGTAGGTGCTCTGCTCTCTGCCTTTCCTTACCAGCTGGTTAAAAGTGGGCATTGTTTTCCTCCTTTCTTCGATAATCAATTCAAAATTTTGATAAAAAAGCCGCATATTGGCTGCTTTTTTACCGCATTTCATGTCCCGCGCCGCGCAAGGCGGAATCCGGGCCATGCAAATATGAATTTTAGCACATTATACAAACTTCGTCAATCATTTTTGTGAAAGAATTTTCCCGAAAATCGGGCGTCGGTGCTGTACAAAGTGCTGATTGACGCTTTAAAACAGAAAATACCGGACGCCGCAGAGCAGCAAAAGGTGAACGGGATAGAACACATAGAACAGGTATTTCATCTGCCTGCCGCGCGTGCCGTTATACAGGCCGATCGGAATAAAGGCCGCAAGTGCGAAGAGTTCGACCCAGCTTGAGCGGAAGAACAGCGCCATGGACGCAAAGATCGCCGCGGCAGCCGGAATGCGCCAGAGCGGTTGGTCGCGCAGCAGCCACATGACAAGAATCAGCAGAACGCCCATGCTGCCGTAGTCGGTGTGCAGCAACTCCCCCGCTGCGCAAAGCACAGCACAGGCAAGAGCAGCAGCAATGCTTGACCGGACAAGCGCCTCGCCCTCCCTGTCCCGGCGCAGTGTCTCCCACAGGGCGATCGCCGAAAGGCCGAGCGCGAGCGTAAAGAACACATTCTGCGCGCTCAGATCAAACCAGGCTCTCTGGAAGGCCAGGTCGAAGGGCAGCTCCGAGAGCAGGGCAAAGCCCAGCAGACGCAGCAGATAACCGCGCAAACTGCGTGTGTGGCGGTAACCCTCGCAGATCAGAAAGCAGTAGATCGGGAAGGCAAGGCGGCCGATGATGCGCAGATCCCAATAGCACTGTCGGCTCCAGATCCCGGCGCCCCAGGCTCTTTCGCTGTACAGTCGCCCCAGGAGGACCACAGCGGCGAAATGGTCGATAGCCATCGTGATCACGGCGATCCACTTGAGCGTGCTGCCCGACAGTCCGCGCAGCTTTTTCTCTTCCATAGCTTTCCCTCCGTTCGCCAATTTTAACCGGGCAAGCACTTCACAGGGCCTGCCAGTGCGTGACCTCCTCGAGCGTGCGCGCAAAGGTCTCCAGTCCCTGCCGGTCCTGTTCGGTAAAGCGGCCCTCGGTCGGGCTGTCGATGTCCAGCACGCCGACGACCGTGCCGCCGCAGTGCAGCGGCACGACGATCTCGGAGCGCGAAGCGCTGTCACAGGCGATATGGCCGGGGAAAGCGTGCACATCGGGTACAAGCTGGGTTTTGTCCTCGGCCGCGGCCGTGCCGCATACGCCGCGGCCATAGGGGATGCGGATGCAGGCGACCTTCCCCTGGAAGGGGCCGAGCAGCAGGCTCTCGCGGCGCGTCAGATAGAAGCCCGCCCAGTTGATATTCTCGAGACTCTCCCAAAGCAGCGCCGCAGCATTCGACAGCACCGGCAGCCAGTGCGGCTCGTCCGCGGCGAGCGCAGAAAGCTGCGCAGTTAGAAGGGCATAGTCTGTCATGGCGCAACCTCTATATTCAGTCCGAGTTCGCTCGGCAGGAAGCGCGGGCAGGTACTCTCGGAGATCGTGATGACCGAGGCCGCAAGATGTGTGCCGATGACGACCGACTCGCGGATCGTCTTGCCGTAGGTCAGCGCAATGGCCACGCCGGCGCAGAAGGCGTCGCCCGCACCGCTCGTGTCGCGGACCTTGACGGTCTCGGGCGGGAAATAGCCGCGCTCGCCGCTCTGTGAGGCGTAGACCGCGCCGCGGCTGCCCATTGTGACGACCATAGACGGGATGTTGGCCTTACAGATCTTCTGATACAGCACCTCGACAAAGTCCTCGGGCTCGAGCGCGCTGAAATCGTCGACAAACAGGATGCCAGCCTCGAGCAGGTTGCAGACAAAGCAGTCGATCGACTGCAGGAAGTCCCGCCGCTGCGAGGCAATGACCATATTGGACACGACCGCGTAGACCTTCTTTTGGTACTTCGCGGCATAGGCAAAGACGCGCTTGACGATCTCCTTGTCCATGTCGATCTCGATCACGATACTGTCGCAGTCGCGGAAGATCTCGTCCCCCTTTTGATCGAGCAGCTCGACCATCGGTTCCATCTTCGGCCGCTTGGAGATTGATCCGGCGAGATCGCCGGTGTTATCAAACACCGCAAGCCACAGGCCCATGCCGTCGGGCACCGTGATCACATAGTCGGTATTGACCTTATGGTTGCGCAGCTTGCGCAGAACCTCGGCGCCGTTGGCCGTGTCGTCCACCATGCTGACAAAGGTGGGGCGCAGCTCGACATTGGCGATATCCTCCGCCACGTTGCGGCCCACGCCGCCGTGGACGATCTCCACGCGCCCGGCGTTGCGCCCGGTGGGGCTGTATACGTCGTCGGGAAAGCCCTTGATGTCCACGAAGACCGAACCGATCACCACAATACCCATAGCGTTTCTCCCCCTGTCGGAATTTGTCGCTGAGATATTGTCAATTATACGGATTTGCCGTCGCCGCGTCAATCGGTAAGATTGACTATTTTGGTCATCGTGCTATAATGCCAAATAGGCGCATAGGCTACTGCTATCTCAAACTTTTGGAGGATAGCATGAGACGAGCCTTGTGGATATTGTTGCTGCCGACATTGCTGCTCTCGGGCTGCTCAAACGGCGCCAAGACCGGTTTTGAGCGTTTTCGCGCGCTGCTGCCCGACGCCGTGCACGTTACGGCGGAGCTCCGGTGCGAGTATGACGATCGCAGCGTGTCCTTCACGCTTCACTGCGACGAGACGGACGATGGCTATACTGTGAGCGTCCTGGCCCCGCAGGAGATCGCGGGCGTCAGCGTGAAGCTCGGCGCGGAGATGAGCCAACTGAGCCTGGACGGCGTCACGCTCGACTGCGGTGATCTCAACGATTTCGGGCTCAGTCCCGTCACCGCTCTGCCGACGCTGCTGCGCGCCCTGCGCGAGGGGCATGCCGAGAGCTATTGGACCGAGGGCGACCATACGCTCTGCGATCTGACGTTCGACGACCATGTGTCCGCCGAGGTCACGCTCAGCGAGACACTCTCCCCGCTGTCCGCCGAACTGCGCTCGGACGGGCGCGTGCGGGTATTTATAAACCTGACAAACTGGAGCTAAAAATGAACGAATTACAGAAGAGATCCTGGGCCGAGATCGACCTGAACAGCATCGAACACAACTACCGCGCCATCCGCGCGGCTCTGCCCGAGGGCTGCCGCTTTCTCGGCGTCGTGAAGGCCGACGCCTACGGCCACGGCGCGCTGGCCGTGGCCCACCGGCTGCAGACGGTCGGCGCGGACTATCTCGCGGTCTCCTGTCTCGACGAGGCGCTGGAGCTGCGGCAGGGCGGCGTGACAATGCCGATCCTGATCCTCGGCCACACGCCGTATCAGTACACCGAGACGCTGATCGACTATCACATCACACAGACGGTCTCGGCGCTCGCCAAGGCGCGGGAGTATTCGAGCGAGGCCGTGCGTCTCGGCAAGACGCTGAAGGTGCACATCAAACTCGACACCGGCATGAGCCGCCTGGGCTTTCTGTGCGCCGGGAGTCATTTTGAGCAGGGCGTGGCCAATGTGGCCGAGAGCTGCGCGCTGCCAGGGCTTGAGGCCGAGGGCATCTATACGCACTTCGCCGTCTCGGATGAGCCGGGCGAGGACTGCGAGGGCTACACCCGCGCGCAGTTTCGGCTCTTCACCGACGTGGTCGAGGCCTTGGGAAAACGCGGCGTGCGCTTTGCGATCCGCCACTGCGCCAATTCCGGCGCTGTGGTCTCGTACCCGGAGATGGCGCTCGACATGGTGCGGCCTGGCCTGCTGCTCTACGGCTACGGCGACCCGAGCGGCCGGCTCGGTCTCAAGCCCTGTATGCGCCTGGTGACGACGGTCTCGACCATCAAGCACTACGAGGCCGGTACGTCCGTCAGCTACGGGCGGCGCTTTGTCACCGAGCGTCACACGCGCATGGGCGTGCTCGCGATCGGTTATGCCGACGGGCTGCCGCGTCTGATTTCAAATAAGTGCTCCTTCTGGGCGGGCGGCTCGGCGCCGCAGCGCGGCAGCATCTGCATGGATATGTGCATGGTCGATCTGACCGATCTGCCGCAGGTCTCCGTCGGAGACGAGATCGAGATCTTTGGGCCGCACAACGACATCAACACGCTCTCCGCCGCCGCGCAGACCATCCCCTATGAACTGCTGTGCGCGGTTTCGAAGCGCGTACCGCGCATCTATACGGAAGGATAAAAAATGTTAGAAAAAGCATTCGCAATTCACGAGGCAGACTATAACGTCAGCTGCCTCCTGTATTCTAACGGCGGATCCTCCATTGACCATGTGATCGTGTACTGCCACGGCTTTGGCGGGCACAAGGAGAACGCCGCGGCCAGGCACTTTGCCGAATACGTTCTCTCGAAACATAAGGATCTGGCCGTGCTGTGCTTCGACTGGCCCTGTCACGGCGCGGACGTGCGGAGAAAGCTGGCGCTTGCGGACTGCGACGCCTATCTCCGACTGGTGACCGCCTACGCCCGGGACACGCTCGGTGCAAAGACGTTCGATCTCTATGCCACGAGCTTCGGCGCTTATCTGACGCTCAAATATGTCTCTGAGCACGGCAGCCCCTTTGATAAGCTCGCGCTGCGCTGCCCGGCCGTGAATATGTACGAGGTCTTCACGGCCAATATCATGACCGAGGAAAACCGCGCGCTCCTTGACAAAGGGAAGGACGCCATGGTCGGCTTTGACCGGAAAATCAGGCTCAGCCGTGCCTTTTTGGACGAACTGCAGACATCGGACATCACCGCTCTCAGCTTTCTCGACTGGGCGGACGATATTCTGATCCTGCACGGCACGAAGGACGAGATCGTGCCGATCGACGCGGTGCGTGCCTTTGCCGATAACAACGTGATCGAGTTTGTCCCGATTGCGAACGCCGACCACCGCTTCATCGACCCACTGCTGATGAAAGAGGCCATCAAGCAGATCGCGGCGTTTTTCGGGCTGTAAGAGGCAATAAGCTGTAGCAAAATACATTTTTCATTTGTTAAATCCGAGTTAAGTGTAGGGGCCAACGCCCTCGGCGGCCCGTCAGAAAAACATACTTGCCGCACTAATTCATGGAAAGCACGTACAAACATACATGTTTTTCGGAGATTTCCGTACAAAAGCAGATTGTTCCGCAACGGGCCGCCGAGGGCGTCGGCCCCTACGGTAATCTGGATATTATCACAAAATAAGGGGCTGTAACATCATTTGCTACAGCCCCAACCGTTTTATTCTTCTGTATCCGTCTCTTCTTCCGGCTTTTTCCTGCGCAGCAGGGCCGGGAGGATCGCCCCGGCCGTGACAAGACCGAAGCCGCCGGGGAGCAGTTCGCCGACGAGCGCGAGCACGTTACCGCCTAGCGAAACACCGGTCAGCACCTGATCGGCGATCGCGAGCACCAGCAGCACGAGCGCAAGCGCCCGGACCGCACCGGCCTTGCGCCTTGTGCCGCCGAGCCAGATGCCGACTGCCATCAGGCACACGGCGGCCAGCAGCAGATCGGCCGCCGCCACCGAGGGCAGCAGCTCGCGCATCTGAGGGATGAGGCCGAGCGCACAGCCCGGCAGCGCCACGGCCAGCGCGCCGGTCAGCGGACGGGTCATGGTCTTCTGCAGCGGTGTCATTTCTTTTTTGCGCAGCCCCTCGGGGTTGAAGAGTTCGACGAACAGATAGCGCCCGAGGCGCACCGCGGTGTCGAGCGAGGTCATGGCAAAGACCGTGACCGCCAGCAGCCACAGCTCATACACGACGCCCGAGGCCACCGCAGCGCCGTCGCCGCCGAGCAATGCGGCAAAGGCCGTAGCCAGGCCCAAGGCAAAGTTCTGCGCGGGGTTTGCCGTGTCGACGCCGCCGGGCAGCGTTGCGGCCGCGAGCAGCGCGAGCACAGAGACAAATACCGTCAGCAGCGCGCCGCCGACGCCGATGAGTTTGGCGTGCTTCTCGCTGCCGAGCTGTTTGGCGCTTGTGCCGGAGGCGACCAGCGCGTGAAATCCCGAGACGCCTGTTCCGGCCAGCACGAGCGCGAGCGCAGCGCTCCACTTACCGTCGGTCCAGTCCGCGCCCAGGGCGGGCACCTGGATCGCCGCCTTGCCCGCGAAGGCCGCGCCGACAACCGACACCATGCCCAGCAAGAGCATGACGCCGAGCAGGATCGCGCTGAGGAAATCGCGGCTCTGCAGCAGCGTCCACACAGGCAGCTGCGAGGCGACGATCGCATAGACGGCGATCAGCGCCACCCAAACAAAGGCGGGCAGATTCAGTCCGAGGTTCATGCCGCCGAACACGCACAGCGCGATGCCGACGACGCCGAGGACAATCATCGCACCCATTGGCAGGTTCTTTCGGTACACGAGGAACGAGAACAGCAGCGAGAGCAGCACGAACAGGATCGCCGTGGTGCCTGAAGCCGCGGCGGCGCTGACCTGCGCCTCACCGAGCGTGACGATGGCCCCGGCGGAAGCAAAGCCGTCGGCCGCCACGGCAGTCAGGAACGCGACGGACAGCACCAGCACGAGCAGCGCGTGTACGATATACAGCCGCTGCGCCCGGAGACCGACAAAGCGGCGCAGCACCTCGCCAAGGGACTTGCCGTCCTCGCGCAGCGAAGCAGTGAGCGCGCCGAAGTCCAGCACGGCGCCGAACAGCACGCCGCCCAGCACGCACCACAAAAGCGCGGGCAGCCAGCCGGTTTTCGCAGCCAGCACCGGCGCGAAAATGACGCTCACGCCCGCGATCGACGCGACGTGGTGTCCCAACAGGATACCGGGCGCGGCGGACACATAGTCCTTGCGGTCAAATTTGTCATAGGCAGGCGTCTCGGCCTTGGGATCGAGTCCCCAGGCCTTTTCCAGCCGTCCTCCGAGCAGGGCATAGCCCAGGATCAGCACCAGCAGGGTGCCGAGTAGAATCATGGCAGATAGCATACTTATCTCCTTCTATTGGTTTTCTTGAATTCATCATACCGAGTTTTAACAGAAAATTCAAGTGCTTTCTCAATCTGCCGCCGCAGGCTTCGGCAGCCAGTTTCCTTTGAAATAGTAGACCGTCAGGGCGAGCGCCGTCAGCGCCCAGGTGACAGGATAGGACATGCTGATGCCGACGACCGTGTGCCAGTGCGGCACGACGAGGAATATCCACGCTATGCGCAGCACGCAGACGCCGACCGTCACGATCAGCATTGGCCGCACCGAGTCGCCGACGCCGCGCAGGATGTTGGAGATGATCTCGATAAAGGTCCAGACCACATAGTACGGGGCAAAGCACCAGACCATCTCGATCGAATAGGCGATCACGTCGGCATCCGGCGTAAAGAGCCGGAAGCCCCAGCGCGCCAGCGACAGCAGCAGTGCCGAGACGACTGCCGAGACGCCGAGGTCAAACAGCAGCCAGAGCCGCGCGCCTTTTTTCATGCGCTCGATATCCCCCGCGCCGTAGCACTGGCCCACATAGGTGCACAGCGCCATGCCGAAGGAGTTTGAGGTGACCCAATAGATACCGTCGAACTTGCCGGTGACTGTCCAGGCCGCCGCAACCGCGGTGCCGAGACCGTTGACAGACGCCTGAATGATGATGTTGGAGATCGAATACATCGAGCCCTGCAGGCCCGCGGGCACGCCGATATACAGGATGCGCCGCAGTGCCTTGGGGTAGATGCGCAGCTGCCGCAGCCGCAGCGGCGGCAGCTCGCCGGCGCGGTGGAGATGGGCGAGGATCAGCGCCGCGCTGAGCGCCAGCGAGATCACCGTTGCCCACGCGGCCCCGGCCACGCCCCAGCCGAGCACAGCCACAAAGAACAGGTCGAGGATGATGTTGAGACCCGCGCAGATGCCGAGTGCGATCAGCGGCGTACGCGAATCGCCGACGGCGCGCAGGATGCCGCTGCCGACATTGAAGAGCAGCACGGCCGCCGTGCCCGCAAAATAGATGCGCAGATAGGACAGCGCCTCGTCGAATACGTCCGCGGGGGTCTGCAGCAGGCGCATCGCGCTGCTTGCCATCAGCAGCCCCAGCACGGCCAGCGCCGCCCCGGCAATCAGGCAGAAGAGGATGATCGTGTGCTCAGCCTCGGATAGTTTTTCCTCGTCGTGCGAGCCGTAATACTGCGAGATGATGACCGTGGCTCCCGAGCCGAGGCCCGTGAAAAAGCCGATCACCAAGTCAATGATCCTTGCCGGACTCCCGCCGACCGCGGCCAGTGCCGTCGGCCCGACGAAGTTGCCGACGATGACCGCGTCGACCGTGTTGTACAGCTGCTGGAACAGCATCCCCAGCAGCACCGGGAAGAAAAAGCGCAGGAGCTTCGGCAGTATGCTGCCGTGAGTGAGATCGTTCGGATTGTCCATACCGTGTGTGCCTTCTATCTGTTTGGTCAAATCGCTGTATACTATACAGCCGATGGCACGAAATGACAAGACGGCAAATCCAACGTTTTTTGCGTCCAATCCCCTGTGCTCTTTGGAACGTTTTCTTGACAACACCGCACAGGAAAATTATACTGAATGTATCGGATACCTGTTGAAGGAGGCCGGGATATGAAGATGAAAACGAAGCTGACACTCGGCGCGGCCGGGGCGGCCACGGCGTCGCTGGCGGTGCTGTCCGCTGTGTCGATGGAGGCCTACCGCGCCGTTTTCGAGCGCAATCCCTCGCCGATCCTCTCTCCGTTTGTGAACAGGAGCCGCGACGACAGCTTTCACGCCTGGCGCGAGCAGGGGGCCGACTATCTCCGGAAGCAGAAGCACCAGCTTTACAATATCACGTCCGCACGCGGCGAGCTGCTGCAGGGCTATTACTACCCCACGACCGGCGAGGGCAAACGGATCGCCTTTATCGTGCATGGCTTCCGCTCGGAGCATGCGAGCACGGCGGGGGTGCTGTACGATTTCTATGCCGCTCGCGGCTTCGATCTGTTCGCCGTGGATAACACCGCCTGCGGGGCGAGCTTCGGGCAGCACTACGGCTATGACACCTACGAGAGCGAGGACGCGCTGCGGTGGATCGCTTTTCTGCGCGAGACCTTCGGCGCTGACATCGCCCTGATCCTGCACGGCTTTTCACTCGGCGCCTCGACGGTGCTGAAAATGAGCGACCGCTGCGGCGACAACGTAAAATTCATCATCTCCGATTCGGCCTACCGCGACGCTCGTGAGCAGATGAAATACCGGCTTGGGCCGCTGTATACGAGCGTACGGCTGATCAATCTGTTCAAGGCCTATGACCTGAGTGCGACCGACGTCCGTCCCAATCTGGAACGCAGCAGCAAGCCGATTCTGTTTGTGCACGGTCAGAAGGACACGGCCGTCCCCTTCCGCAACGGTCCGAGCCTGATGAGCAGCTACCGCGGCCCCTGCGACGCGCTCTTCCTCCCGGACGTCAGGCATATTCAGTCGTTCTATCGCGACGCTGAGACCTACGGGAACAAGGTGGACGAATTTATCCGGAAATATATAAAATAAGCAGGCGAACACACCATCATAAGCAGACAATGTCGGGGCGGCAAATTGCCGCCCCGACAGTATTATCCGCATCCATCGGAAAGCCATTCTTTCAGTTCGCCCCAGAGCTCCAGCACGCGAAAGCGGATCTCATAGCCCTCGTCCTGCTGGATCAAATGCAGATCGTCCACATTCATAACGCTTTGAACGGCGGGGTCTGTCGCGCTGCGCAGGCATAGCGGCGGGAAAACGACGCACCACCAGTTGTGTCCCTGCCCTTCGCCGAGCGTGACGCGCAGCGAGCGGTACTCCCCCGCCGGGAGAGCAAAACCTTCATACTGGCGCAGCGGATAGCGCTCCTGCCCGAGCGCGACCGCCACAGAGCGGCCCTCGCTGGCGCTCTCTGCGGCAAGACGAATCTCCCCGAGTGAGGCACGGACGGTCTCCGCAGCTTCGTCGGCATCGGACAAGCCCTCAAGCTTCGGCTCAAGACAGGCCAGCACCGCGTCGCGCACGCGCAGCTTCAATGCCTGCTCTTGCTCGCTGTCGTCCGCGGCGATCACATGCAGCCGGATCAGGCCGTCCGCCAGCGCGCGCTGCCGCCCCTGCGCCCAGCAGGACGCCAGCAGCGCGAGCGCGAAGGCGCAGAGCAGCGCCGTTTCCCAGATTTTCAAACGCTTGTTGGATTGGAACATACAAACACCGCCGATACTATGGAGTACCAGAAGTATCGGCGATTTGTTCAGCTTTTAAACAAGCGCTTATGCGATTTGCGGAAGCACCTTGCCAAGCACACGCAGCGGCAACTCCGGTGAGACGAGGATATCCGGATACTTGGGGTTGAGCGAGTGCAGCGCCATCCTGTCCCCGGCGGCGACAAGCTTTTTCAGGTAGGCGTTGCCGTCATAGAGAAAAATGCCGATCTCACCGGTCATCAGGCTGCGCTGCTGACGCACCCAGACGGTCTGCCCGTCGTGAAACTCCGGCTCCATCGAATCGCCGGCCACGCGCACGCCGAAGTTGGCGCCGTCCGGTACCTCGTCCCCGACGTCGACCATCTCATAATCCTCGCCGTCGAGGAACTGTCCTGTGCCGGCCGAGACCGCCAGCGAATAGAGCGGCAGCGAGCGCAGACGCCGCTCCGGTGTCTCGCGGTTAGAGTACAATCCGCTCTTTTTCAGCAGTTCCACATAGTCCAGCGCGAGACGGCGGCCGCGGCTGTCCAGCCCGGCAAACACGCCCTCACGGCCGCCGGAGAATGCGGCGCGGACATCCTGGATATTCAGCACACGGCAGAGCGCTAAAAACTGTTTGGCGTTGGGCAGCGTGCTGCCCTTTTCCCATTTGCTGACAGCCTGGTTGGATACCTCTGTCCCCAGCATCGTCAGCCTGACGGCGAGTTCGTTCTGGCTCAGCCCGAGTTCCCTGCGCCGCGCGGCAAGGATCTCCCCGATCGTTGTCATTCTTTTCGGCCCCCTTTTTCTTTACCGTCCGACATAGATTCTTTTATGCCCTTAGTGTAGCACATTGCAGATAATAATTCAAGTAAAAATCTCTTATTCAGACATTTCAAGGTGAAAATACGGCCGGCTGCTTCCAGTCGGCCGTGTTTTTGCGAAAGAGTGCGCATCAGCGGCTCCGACGGTCATGGCCGGATTGCTGATAATAGCGTCTCTTCGCGGCATACATCTCCTCTTCCGCTTCGGTGGTCAAGCTGCGCATATCGATCGCCGCCTTCTCCTGCGTTGACGCGCCCCAGGAGACGGAATATCCCATTTTGGCAAGATTCTGATCGATCTTCTGCATCTGCTGCCGGACTGTTTCCTTCTCCGTGTCCTGACTGAAGCAGACAAATTCGTCGCCGCCGATGCGGTAGGTGTCGTCTTTTCCGAATGCGTCGATCAGTGCGTGGGAGGCCGCGATCAGAAGCCGGTCGCCGGCCAGATGGCCTTCCTTATCGTTGAGCGCATGCAGGCCGTTGACGTCGACGTAGATGCAACTCAGGCACTTGTCGCAAAACTGCGCATATTCCTCTTTCCTGGCTTCAAAGCGGTTGCGGTTCTTCGCCCCGGTCAATATGTCGGTATTGCTGAGATAGGCAAGCTTTTCTTCCTGCAGCAGCATTCTGTATTTATTGCACTGCTGTACCGTTTCCACCACAATGGCGATCGCTCCGAAGGAAATGGCGTTCCAGTTGTCCGTGGAAGCAAGCTCGGCAGTCTTGAATCGCAGGGATATCAGACTCTGCGCGATCACAACCAGCGCCGTCATGGCGATCATGCGGATCGGTCGATCCGTCAGCAAATACGGGACGGCAAACAGAAAAACCACGGTGCTGACAGCCGGGTACTTAGGATGCAACGCTGTCACGACCAGGGAAAAGGTATACAGTCCGCCCATAAACAGGTAGCCTGCCGGCAGTATCAGTACAGGCACCCTTGGCAGAAGCAGCCAGACGCACAGATAGAGAAAAATGTTCAGCAGCAGCATACCGCCGTAGAGCCGGTGATTGACATCGGCAAAACTCTGCGTAAGCCCGGAAACGGCAAACAGCCCGGCAAACACAATAACGGCAAGCAGCGCATAGGTGCTCAGACTCTTGCGGTTGGCCTGCAGTACATCGGGAGCCAGAGTATGAAACTGCTCCCGTTCAAGCCCCGCGTACAACAATATTTTCTTTAGCTTTTCCATCTCACATCTCCCTTCTCCGGCGCGGTCGGACTAATCAAGGGGTATACTGTCAATTATATTTTAGCGCCGATTCGACACTTCGTCAAGCGCTATTAACGCTTAATACTGATACACGCCACCGCCGATGAACTCGCGCAGCAGCGAGGTCTCCGGCACAAGCTTCTCGTCAATGTGGCCGAACATCTGGATGGCCGGCAGCACCGAGCGCAGCTCGTCATAGCGTTCGATCCCCTCGGGTATCGAGCGAAAGAGCATCGTGGCCGTGGTGTTGAACACCGGCAGTTCATAGGGGAGACTCGTGTCGAACTGGAAATCGGCCTTATTCTTAAAGGGCGAGATATACAGCTTCTCGCCGCGACGGACGTTGGCCCACATGGCCAGCGTATCATCAGGCGAAGAGCCGCGGAAGTTGTAGTCGCGCACCATACGGCGCACCAGACGGAACCAGCTGCGCTTGAAAACCATGCTTTCGCCGTAAAACACGTCGCTGCGGGCCGAGATATACAGCTTGAAGGCCTCGCGGTGGCGCTGGGTAATGCTGTCGTTCAGGGCGTGGATCCCCTCGAAGATCACGACCTCGTCGCGGGCAAGCCGGATCGAGCGCGATGACTCCGGCGCGCGGGCGCGGGCGGTGAAATCATAGTGCGGCAGGTCGACCTGCTCGCCGCGGCTGAGGCGCGTGAAATGCTCGTTGAGCAGTTCCATATCAAGACACAGCGGCGATTCGAGGTCCAGCGCCCCCTCGCTCGTACGGGGTGTATCCGGCCCGATCGTGCGGAAATAGTCGTCCATGCTGACGTAGTGCGTGCCGATGCCCCGGCGGCTGAGCGCGTCGGCGATCTTCATGGCCGTGGTGGTCTTTCCCGAGCCGGACGGCCCGGACAGCAGCACGATAGGGCTGTTCTGCAGGTTGCCGATAATATGCTCAGCAGCCTGATCGACCAGGGCGTGATAGTTCGCGTCGCCCTCCTCGATCATCCCAACAGGGTCTGTCACCAGGCGGTAATTGATATCTGTAATTTGATATGACATTTCATTCCCTCCCACTTTTTGACAGGAAAAATTCGCTGATTTTCTGTTTTTCGGCACAGCAGCGCTCGATGCTCTCGATGTATTCCAGCGGGTACTTCGGCGCCATCAGGCGGATATTGCGCCCGCCGTCGCGCACAATGAGTTTGGTCGAGCCGCCCGCGCCCATCGCCAGGATGCTGCAGAGTTCTTCCATGATGCAGATATTGTACAGGTTTTCCCGCCCCGGCCGCGCCCAGCCGACGTTTTCAAAGCCGCCGGACATAAACTTCTGCCGATAGAGGTAGTAGGGCCCATAGCCTGCGCCGCGGAGCCGCTCCCCCGCGAGGTCGAGCATGTGCGATACCTCGGCCGCGGTGGGGATGCTTGTGCCCTCGAGTGTCAGGCGCGAGCCTTTTTTGAGACTCAGCGTGTGGACTGTGATGTTCTCCGGCTCGAGCGCCAGGACCCGCTCGAGCGTGTCGGCAAAGCCCTCGACCGTGTCGCCCGGCAGTCCGGCGATCAGGTCCATGTTCACGGCGAAACCCCCGATCTCGCGCACCAGGGCGAGGGCCGAGACGATATCCGCGGCCGTGTGCCGGCGCCCGATCGTCTCAAGCACCTTATCGCTCATGGTCTGGGGGTTGACGCTGACGCGGTCCACGCCGTGGCGCCGCAGCACCCGCAGCTTCTCGGCCGTGACCGTGTCGGGCCGCCCGGCTTCGACGGTGTATTCGCGCAGAGCCGAAAGATCGTACGCCTCTTCGAGCTTCGTGCACAGCCGCTCGAGTTGCTGCGGTGAGAGCGTGGTCGGCGTACCGCCGCCCATATAGATCGACACCACGCGCAGACCGCGCGCGCGCACCTGGGCCGCGACCGCATCGATCTCGCGCATCAGGGCGTCCATAAAGGGTTCGATCAGCTGCATGGACTTCTCGACACTCTGGCTGACAAAGCTGCAGTAGGCGCAGCGCGTCGGGCAGAACGGAATGCCGACATACAAACAGACATCCCCGCTCTGCAGTGATCGAATCGCACGCAGCGTGTGGCGGCTGGTGTCGAGACACAGCGCCGCACGTTCCGTGCTGACGTCATATTCGGCAATGAAGCTGCGAAGTGCCTCGTCCTCTGCCATCCCCTGCTCGAGCAGGGCGCACAGCAGCTTGCCCGGACGCACGCCTGTCAGCGCACCCCAGGCAGGGCGGCTGTGCCCCGCATGCAGCGCGGCGCGGTACATGGCGTTCTTCACCAGCCGCTGGCAGATGCGGTCCGCCGTCAGCGTATCGGTGAGTTCACCGTTGTCGGCTGAGGCGCGGCCGTACCAGCGCCGCTCTCCCCGCACCAGCGTACAGCTGCCGGTGACGCGCCGCTCGCCGCGGCTGAGCCGCAGTTCCATGCGGTCTCCTTCCGGCTTTCCCGCGCCGTACTCCGGGCGCTCCTGCGGGTAGAGCGTCAGAAGCATCTGCTCCACCGCATATTTATAGTCATGTCCAAATAGATATAGCTTCATTGTATTCCCCACCTGTATCAGAATACAGGTCAAATAGCGCAGCCAATTCCCCACTTCTGGAAAGCCATCCCGGTTTCACAGCGCAGGGCCGCAACTCTCCATATGCTCTTTTTTTAGATTATACCAAATTCCTTGTCTTTTGCCAATGGACAATGCGCAAAAATGCAGAAAAAACGGAGTTGCTTCAAAAAAACGCTGGAATTTGCTCTGCAATTACGGTATAATAGCCATAGTAATAAAGTAGGGGTATAATACAATGTATGCAGTTGGTGAAAAAATTGTCTATGGGGAGAACGGCGTCTGTACCGTTGAATCCATCGGCCCCCTGCCGATGGCCGGTATGCCCAAGGACAAGGATTACTATCAGTTGGTTCCGCTGATCGGTACGGGCAATTACTTTGCCCCGGTGGACGGCGGGGTTTATATGCGCCCGGTCATGAGCCGGGACGAGGCCGAGGCTCTGATCGACGCCATCCCCGATATCGAGCCTGCGATCTGCAACGACAGCCGCTTCAACCATGTCGACGCCTATTATAAAGAGCTGTTTCGTCAGCACAGCTGCACGGTATTGGTCTCGATCGTCAAGGGGCTGCACAGCCGCATGACCGACAGGAAATCCCGCAGCAGCCGGGCCGAGGCGACCATGAAGCGCGCCAAGGACATGCTCCACGGCGAGTTGTCGGTCGCGCTGGACATCGACGTGAAGGATGTGGAAGACTATATTGCCAGCCGTATTGCCGAGCTGAATTGAATACCTGAACGGCGCCGGCTCTTTGGTCGGCGCCGTACGTTTTTTGTTTCGGATTGTTGCCAAATAGCCTTTCTTTCTCGCAGCTCTTGTATTTTTCTTCTGAAAAGGGTACAATAAGCGCAGAAGCGCTTATTGTATTTCATTTAGGCCGTTTTTCTCGCCGCTCGCGCGGCAACCAAAAACATAGACAGGACAAATCCAACTAACCCGAAAGGAGTTTTTCAGATGCAGGAAGTTCTCGATTTTCTCAAAAAGGTCGGCGTCTACTATCTGGCCACCGTTGATAACGGGCAGCCCCGTGTGCGCCCCTTCGGTACCATCCATCTCTTTGACGGCAAGCTGTATTTTCTGACCGGCCGCAGCAAATCCGTCTCCCGCCAGCTGCACGCGAATCCGCGGCTTGAGCTGTGCGCCTTTTCCGACGGCGTATGGCTGCGCGTCGAGGCCAGCGCCGCCGTGGACGACCGGCGCGAGGCCAAGCTCAGCATGCTGGAGGCCTATCCCGAGTTGAAGAGCAGCTACTCCCCCGACGACGGCAACATGGAGATCTGGTATCTCCGCAATGCCGCGGCGACCTTCAGCTCCTTCACCGAGCCGCCGAAAACCGTACGATTCTAAGTGATAGCAATTGATCCCCGGACGAATTCTTTCGTTCGGGGACCATTTTTATTCATAGATTGTAACTATTCAGTCCACTCTGATTAGGGGGAGTTCAGAGGGGGAACGCCTCTGATTTTCCCGTCGCAACGGAAAAAGAGATCAATCTGTTTTTTCCGGGGACATGCGCCTCGGAAAAAACTCTTCTCGCCCTGCCAGTGTGCGAGCGTCTCACGCAAGCGAGTGCATGCAGCAGGGCGCTTCCCCTCTAACTGTTTAGTCCCGTCAGGGACTGAACAGTTACCACTAAAATTTTTCGTCGAACTTGTAGCTGATATCCTCCTGGAAGCTCAGCTTCGGTTCGGTCTTTTTGCGGATGCGGACAAGCGAGGGGATGTGGCGCAAAAGGACAAGAACGGCCAGAATCAGTACAATATTCACGGCCAGGCGCTCGTCCACGGCCAGCAGCGTCGTGCCAACGAAGACCACGGCCCCCGCCAGCGCGGCCACCGAGAACATCCGGCTGGCAGCAAAGCCTGCAGCGACGCCGACCACCACCGTGAAGCCCACGGGCATCGAGATACCGAAGGCGGTGAAGAGCAGCGCAAAGGCGCCGCTGCGGCCGTGAAAGTCCCTGGTATATGGCCAGAGGCGGCCCACCGTCAGGCAGTAACCGGCCAGCGCGCGGCCAATGAGCGCCGTATCGACGTTCTTCACTTTGAGCGTGGAGAAGAAGATCGAGCCGATCAGGATCGGCAGCAGGTCGATCACGGCCTCGATCCCAAAGAGGACGGCAAAACCCTTCCAGCCGTAGATGCGCCGGAAGTTTGAAAAGCCGACATTGCCCTTGCCGAGACGGCTTAAATTGCGGTGAAACACGAAGTTTCCGGCGATGACCCCGGCATCCAGACAGCCGCAGAAGTAGGCCAGGGCCGCCACAAGCACAGATAATACCCAGACCATTACTCATTCTCTCCCTTCTGCCGGATGACGATACGCACAGGCGTGCCCTCCAGCCCGAAGACCGAACGGATCTGATTTTCAAGATACCGCTGGTAGGAAAAATGGAACAGCTCGCGGGAATTGCAGAAGATGACGAAGTTCGGTGGGCAGATGCCGGTCTGCGTCATGTAGTAGATCTTCAGACGGCGGCCCTTGTCGGTGGGCGGCTGCATACGCTCCTGCGCGTCAGCCAGCACGTTGTTGAGCATGCCGGTCGTGATGCGCATATGGCTTTGGTCGTTGACATAGTTGATCAGCTCGAAGAGCCGTTCGGTGCGCTGCCCGGTCAGGGCCGAGATAAAGACGATCGGGGCATAGCTCATAAAGCTGAGATCGCGCATGATGTCCTTGCGCATCTTCTCCATGGTGCCGGTCTCTTTTTCCACCAGATCCCACTTGTTGACGACGACGATGCTGGCTTTGCCGGATTCATGCGCGAGTCCGGCGATCTTGGTGTCCTGCTCCGTGACGCCGTCGCGCGCGTCGATCATGATGAGACAGACGTCGGCGCGCTCGATCGCGAGCTGCGCGCGCATGACCGAGAATTTCTCGACCCGCTCGTCCACGCGGGACTGGCGGCGGATACCGGCCGTGTCGATAAAGGTATAGCTGCCGTGGCTATTGGTGAAAGAGGTGTCTACCGCGTCGCGGGTCGTACCGGCCACGTCGCTGACAATGACGCGCTTCTCGCCGAGGATGAAGTTGATCAGCGAGGACTTGCCGACATTGGGCTTTCCGATCAGGGCGACCTTGATGCTCTCGTCCTCGCTGCTTTCCTCCTCTTCATCGGGGAAATAGGCAAAGCAGGCGTCGAGGATCTCGCCGGTGCCGTGGCCGTGGACTGCCGAGACGCCGATCGGATCGCCGAGTCCGAGCTCGTAAAATTCATAGATGGCCGGGTTCTGCACGCCGGTGGAGTCGTCCTTATTGACGGCCAGCACCACGGGCTTGCCCGAGCGCAGCAGCATATTCGCCACTTCCTTGTCCGCGGCCGTGACGCCGGTGCGGATATCGGTGACGAGTATGATGACCGTCGCCGCATCGATCGCGATCTGCGCCTGCTCGCGCATAAAGAGCAGGATCTCGCTGTCGGTGCTCGGCTCGATGCCGCCGGTATCGACCAGATCAAAGGTCCGGCCTCTCCACTCGCACTCGGCATACAGCCGGTCGCGGGTGACGCCGGGGGTATCCTCCACGATGGAGAGACGCTGTCCCACCAGACGGTTGAACAGCATGGATTTTCCCACATTGGGGCGGCCGACAATGGCGACCAGGGGTTTGGACATGCCTTGTGCCTCCTGAATAGTGATTAGTGGTTAGTGGATAGTGGTCAGTGAAACTATACTACGGATTCTGATTGTAGCGGTAGTACGCCGTGGCCTCGCCCTGTTCGGGCAGCCGGACCTCGGGCAGAGCGTCGCCGGAGATCGCGTCCCAGAGCACGAAGCCGTCGGACTCGTTCGGATAGATCGGCACGCCGAGCGCCTCGACAGCCTGGGAGAGCGTCATATCGTCCAGAAAGTCCATCTCCTGGCGCCGCAGCATATTCTGGGAAATGAACAGCCGCTCGCCGAGCGCCTTCCCCTTGAGCTGGGCGACAAGGTCCTGTCCGGTGATCAGGCCGGAGACCGTGATCGTGTGGCCGAAAAAGTCGTTTTCTATGGCATACACCCGGCCGTTGAGGCTGGGGTATTGCTCCTTGGCGAGCGCGAGCAACTTTTCAAAGAAGGGTGCCGCCGCGGTGCCCGTCGCGATCGAGAAGGGCACACCGTCCACCCCGTCGCTGAGGCGCAGGGCAGAGCGAAACTCGCTCTCCATCAGGCGGAGCATGCCCACGCCGTTTTCGAGCTGTGTGTGCTCCTCATAAAATTCATCGGGCGGCAGCTCGTACCCGGCGGTGAGATAGAGCTCGTCGCCGCAGAAGAAGATGCGCGTGCCGTATTTCTCCACGCACTGATCGCCGAAGGCCGTCACCTGGTCGATGGTCTCTCCCGCGTGCTCGCGGGTGAAGGGCGTCAGTGGATAGAGCCCCTCGCGGTATTTCGTCACGCCGAGCGGCACGATCGACACACTGTGTACGCCCGGATACATGACCGCGAGATCCTCCATCGTGCGCTGCAGCTCGTCGCCGTCGTTCAATCCGGGGCAGCAGACGATCTGGCAGTTCATGACGATGCCGGCCGCGGCAAAGCGGCGCATGACCTCGATGCTCTCGCCGGCGAAGCGGTTGCGCAGCATCCTGCAGCGCAGCTCCGGATTCGTCGTGTGCACCGAGACATTGATGGGGCTTACGCGCAGGGCAATGATGCGCTCGATTTCGCGCGGCGATAGGTTCGTCAGGGTGATATAGTTGCCGAGAAGAAAGCTCAGCCGCGCGTCGTCGTCCTTGAAATACATCGTCGGGCGCATGCCCTTCGGCAGCTGGTCGATAAAGCAGAACACGCAGCCGTTCGAGCAGGATCGCGGCGTATCCATCAGGTAGCTCTCGAAGTCCAATCCGAGATCCTGCCCCTCAAAATGGCGCACCGCCACGGTATACTCACTGCCGTCCGGCCGCTGCAGGCGCAGCAGCAGCTTTTTTTCGTAGGAGAAAAATTTATAATCCAGCACGTCGACGATCGGATGGTCGTTGATGGCGACCACCGTATCCCCCGCGTGCACCTTGTGCAGCAGCGGGCTCGTCGGATCGACCGATTTGATCTTGTTTTCCATACGCGCCTCTTCCGCCTTTGACAAAAGCAAATACCAATTCAACTCTCCCATCATCGGGGGGTGTTCAGAGGGGCACCTCTCCACCCCCCTTTTGTCTGCTGCGCAGACATTTCCCCCGCCGGGGGAATCTTCCTCTGTTTTTTCGCCTCGCAAGGCGAAAAACAATTTAAATCTGTTTTTTCCGAGGACATGCGCCTCGGAAAAAACTCTTCTCACGGTGCGCGTCCTCGCAAGTTCCATATCGTCTCGCTTCCGCCGAGGCGGCGAAAGCTCGCTCACTCCACTGCTCGTCCTTAGCAAATGCAAAGCAGGTGCTTTGCATTTGAGAGGAAAACGGAAGGAGCGGATGGGGAGCTTTCCCGGCAATTACGGAAACCGGGGAAGCGGACTGGAGCGAGTTTCGTTTGACGATGCGAGGCGTCCCCCGCAAGCCGAGTGCGCGCAGCGCCGTGCATCCCCCTAACTGTTGAGCCCCTAAAGGGCTCAACAGTTATAAAAGCAAAAGGAAGAAAGGCGGACCCTTTCTTCCTCAAGCTTTTTTACTTGCTCTCCTCAACTTTGAGAACAGTGCGGCCATTGTACAGACCACAGTTTTTGCAGGCGTGGTGGGGCTTGACCAGCTCGCCGCAGTTGGGGCACTTGACCAGATTGGGAGCAGTGAGCTTCCAGGTGGAAGAACGTCTCTTGTCACGTCTCTGCCGAGATACTTTTCCTTTTGGGACTGCCATGTTGACACCTCCTGATAATCGCTGCTTACTTGAGCAGTTCTTATTTGTTGTTCTTATTTATCCAAAAGCTGCTCAAGCACAGCAAATCTTGGATCATGTTCCTTCCCGCACCCGCAGGGGCCGAGATTCAGATTTTTGCCGCAGCGCGGGCAGAGACCTTTGCAGTCCTCGCGGCAGAGGAACTTGGTCTCCATGTCCAGTACGAAGTTCGTCACCAGGATCTCGTCGAGGTCGACCTCGGTTCCCTCCAGCAGGAACAGCTCGGGGTTTTCTCCGTCGTCCTCTTCCACGATCGTGGCGTGAAGAGCGGTCACCTTGGTGCTTTCAAACTCCGCAGCGCAGCGATCGCAGACGCAGAGCAGCTCTGCCGTCAGCGTCCCTTCGAGACGGAGCACACCGGCCTCGTTCACGATGCGGCCGACCGCATGGGGCGGATTCAAATACGCCCGGATCGAAGGAAAATCCAGCCCTTCGGTATCCAGCTCACAGTCGAAAGGGACGGAGCCGCCGGGGATCTCGATGATCTTACTCAGATTCAGACGCATAGTATACTATCCACCAATAAAACCCTTCATTTTTTACCGGCCACAATTGCGCCATGCTTCGTTTCGTCGGCACAAGCTCCGGATCGTCTCGCTTCCGCCAGACGCGGCGAAAGCTCGCTCCCTCCGCTGTGCCTCCTCTTCCCAGCAAAGCGTAGGCGCTTCGCTGGGCGCCCTTCGCTAGGCCATATATCTCCATTATGACCTGCGACCGCCGCCTCGCCTGACACAATTCTGTCTCGGTAAAACTCTAAAGCTTTTTATCGGTGTATAGTATCATACCTCGCACAGTCGCCTTAGTATTATAGTTGCTTTGTCAGGACTTGTCAACAGAAAATTTATCGTGTATAATCCAAAAAAGAAGAAAACACCAGTGATTTTGGAGCACGCCGATGAAAGAACTGACGATCAGGCAAAACGACGCCGGGCAGCGGCTGGACCGCTTTGTGGGCAAGGCCGTCCCCCTGCTGCCGGAGAGCCTTTTACAAAAGTATATCCGTCTCAAGCGCATCAAGGTGAACAACAAGGGCGCTAAGCGCGATACGCGTCTTGCGCTCGGGGATACAATACAATTATACATCAACGACGAGTTTTTTGAAAGGCCTCGGGAAGAAAATTCCTATCTCAAGGTCGGCACGCCGCGGCTCACCGTGGTGTACGAGGATGAGAATATCCTGCTGGCCGACAAGAAGCCCGGTGTGCTCTGCCACAGCGCCGGCGTATGGGATTACAACACCTTAATTGCGAACATCCAGGCCTATCTCGCCCAGAAGGGCGAGTGGCGGCCTCGCGAGGAGAACGCCTTCACCCCGGCCTTGTGCAACCGTATCGACCGCAACACCGGCGGCATCGTGATCGCCGCGAAAAACGCCGAGACGCTGCGCATCATGAACGAAAAGATCCGCGACCGCGAGATCGAAAAATACTATCTCTGCGCGGTGCACGGCCGCCCGAAGCCCAGTGAGGGACGGCTGGAGGATTTTCTGTTCAAGGACGCGGCGAAAAACCAGGTGTATGTCAAGTCAAAGAGCGAGCCCGGTGCGAAAACCGCAATCACCGAGTATAAAACGCTCTGCTCAAAGGGGCCGCTGAGTCTTGTCGAATGCCGATTGCTGACCGGACGCACGCACCAGATCCGCGCGCAGATGGCCCACGCGGGCTGGCCGCTGCTGGGCGACGGCAAGTACGGCAGCGAGCGCTTCAACCGCGGCTTTGAAGAAAAGGGCCAGGCGCTCTACTCCTACCGTCTGCGCTTCGATTTTCCGACCGACGCCGGACTGCTCAACTACCTGCGCGGCCGCGAGTTCAAGGTGAAAAAAGTGGATTTCGCTGAAAAATATTTCGGGCTGGAGGAAGTCTGACCCGCCCCCTTGGCTCGCCCCCGCCGCAAGGCGAGGGGAGAGCTGGCGCGCAGCGACTGAGAGGGGCTGCTTGGTCCACGCCGCCGGTAGCGGGTGAAGAGGGCAGGCAGCACCGCAGCCGCGCCTTTGACGGGCCGTTGTGTAAGCAGGCCCGGGAAACGCTTTTGAGGCAAGGCGGGCAACGTCGGAAACCCCTCTCCGTCACTATCGTGACACCTCTCCCCCGAGACGCCGCTTCGCGGCTGGGGCGAGGCAAGGATTAAATTCTATACTGAGAAAGGAATCTCCTATGCTTACTGTCAACGACCTCTCCATGCAGTTCGGGCCGTCCGTGCTGTTTAGCAAAGTGGATCTGCAGTTCACCGCCGGCAACTGCTACGGCATCATCGGCGCCAACGGCGCCGGGAAATCCACCTTCATCAAGATCCTCTCCGGCGAGCTGGAGCCGACCTCCGGCTCCATCGTGCTCGATCCGAAGCGCCGCATGTCGGTGCTCAAGCAAAACCAGGGCCTCTATGACGAGCACACCGTGCTCGAGACCGTCATCATGGGGCATGCGCGCCTATACGAGTGCGGCATTGAGAAGGACGCGATCTACGAAAAGCCCGATTTCAACGACGACGACGGCATCCGCGCGGCCGAGCTTGAGGAGGAATACGCCGAGCTCGGTGGCTGGGAGAGTGAGAGCGACGCCGGGCGCATCCTGCAGGGGCTCGGCGTGCCGGTCGAGCTGCACGGAAATCTGATGGCCGACGTCGACCCGCGCCTGAAGGTCAAGGTGCTGCTGGCCCAGGCGCTCTTCGGTCACCCGGACGTGCTGCTGCTCGACGAGCCGACCAACAACCTCGACCTGGCGAGCGTCGTCTGGCTCGAGGACTTTCTGATGGACTACGAAGGCACAGTGCTGGTCGTCAGCCACGACCGCTACTTCCTCAACAACATCTGCACCCACATCGTCGATATCGACTACGGCAAGATCAAGATGTACGTCGGCAACTATGACTTCTGGTACGAGTCGAGCCAGCTGATCCAGAAGCTGACGCGCGACCAGAACAAGAAGGCCGAGCAGAAGATCCAGGAGCTGCAGACCTTCATTGCCCGCTTCTCGGCCAACAAGTCGAAGTCCCGCCAGGCCACCTCCCGCCGCAAGCTGCTCGACAAGATCACGATCGAAGAGATGCCGGCCTCGAGCCGCCGCTATCCCTGGGTCGGCTTCCAGCCGGAGCGCGAGCCCGGCAAGGATCGCCTGTTTGTCACCGAGATCAGCAAAACTGTCGATGGCGTAAAGCTTTTGAACAACATCAGCTTCATCGTCTCGAAGGACGACAAGATCGCGCTGATCGGCCGCAACGAACTGGCCGTCACGATGCTCTACAAGATCCTCATGGGTGAGGAGGAGCCAGACAGCGGCAGCGTCAAATTCGGCGCCTCGATCACGCCGAGCTACTTCCCCAAGGACCACAACAGCTTCTTTGAGGGCTGCGATCTCGATCTGATCGACTGGATGCGCCAGTTCTCCGAGGACAAGCGCGAGAGCTATCTGCGCGGCTTCCTCGGGCGGATGCTGTTCTCGGGCGACGATGTGTACAAGCCCGTCAAGGTGCTCTCCGGCGGCGAGAAGGTGCGCTGCATGCTCAGCAAGCTCATGCTCTCGGGCGCGAACTTCCTGCTGCTCGACCAGCCGACGAACCATCTCGACCTCGAATCCATCGCCGCGCTCAACAACGGGCTCGAGGCCTTCAAGTACAATCTGATTTTCTCCTGCCATGACCACCAGCTGACCCAGACCGTCGCTAACCGCATCATCGAGATCACCGACGACGGCATCATCGACCGCCGCTGCAGCTATGACGAGTATGTGCATCTGACGGATCTTGAGGAAAACACAAGATAAAATGTAATGAATACTGAAAACTTAAGAATGAAGAATGAACAATAAATGTATCCGCTTCGCGGACGATTCAATATAATCATCGCGAAGCGATACCGCAATTATTCATTTTTCAGTATTCATTCTTCAGTATTCATTGATCTGCAGCTAAGGTTGCTTTAAGCTTTCTATGCTATGCTCTACGGTGAGGTGATACTATGAAGCTTCTGTACGCCGAGGATGAAATCGCCATGTCGGAGGCCGTGGTGGACGTGCTCGAGTACCACAAGTACACGGTGGACGCCGTCTACGACGGGGACGACGCGCTCTACTACGCCCTGCACGGGGACTATGACGGCATCATTCTGGATATCATGATGCCAAAGCGCAGCGGCACCGAGGTGTTAAAGGAGCTGCGGCAGTCGGGCATCGGCACGCCCGTTCTGCTGCTGACGGCCAGGGGCGAGGTCGACGACCGCATTGCCGGGCTCGATCTCGGTGCGGACGACTATCTGACCAAGCCCTTCGCCATGGGCGAGCTGCTGGCCCGCGTGCGCGCGATGCTGCGCCGCCGCGAGGACTTCAAGCCCGACATTCTCTCCTTCGGTGATCTGCAGCTGAATATGCAGAGCTACGAGCTCTCCTGCGGCAGCACGCGCGTGCTGCTGCCAAAGCTCGAATACCAGCTGATGGAGCTGCTGATGCGCAACCACGGTATCTATCTCTCGACCGAGGACA
This sequence comes from uncultured Eubacteriales bacterium, assembly GCA_900319275.1. Classification (GTDB taxonomy): domain Bacteria; phylum Bacillota; class Clostridia; order Oscillospirales; family Oscillospiraceae; genus Limivicinus. The sequence goes on along the minus strand of ONNS01000007.1, from coordinate 32,174 downwards.
TCCTGACGAAGATCTGGGGCTATGAGACCGAGTCGGACGCGGGCATCGTGTGGGTGTATCTGTCCTATCTGCGCAAGCGCCTCGCGGCGCTGGGCTCAACCGTCCGCATTCAGGCCAAGCGCGGCATCGGCTATACGCTGGAGGCAGCCCCATGATCAAAACACTGCGGCGCAGCTTCACGGTGACGGCCATGACGGCGATCACGGTGCTGCTGCTGGTGCTGCTTGGCGGCATCAATCTCATAAACGCCTATTCGGTCCGGCAGGAAAACCGCGTGCTGCTCGAACAGCTCTGCGCGTCGCTGCGCTTTGCCCCAACGACGGACGGCCTTGTCCCGGGGGCGGACGGCGCTTCTTCCGCCGAACTGCCTGCGCCGCCGGAATTTGCGAAGGACGGTCTTTCCGATGCGGGCGCGTTTTCGGGCCGCGAACGGCACCTGCGCGGCTTTATGCAGCAGGAGATCGGCGAGGACCAGCGCCGCGCGGCGCTGTTCTTCACCGCCGCTGCGGACAGCGCGGGCAGCATAGAGAGCGTCGATCTGAACAATCTCAGCTCGATCGGCGAGGATGAGGCCAGGGCGCTCGCCGCCGGGGTCGATCCTGCGCGACAGAGCGGCAGCGTCGGCGCCTGGCTGTGGCAGCGCAGCCCCAATCGCGGCGGGGGCAGCACCCTGGTCTTTCTGCACACCGGCGGCGCGCGCAACGCCATGCTGCGCATGGCCGTGCTGAGCCTGCTCGGCGGTGCGATCGCCTGGGGGCTGATGCTGCTGCTCGTGCTGTTCCTCTCGCGCAAATCCATTCAGCCGATCGCCGCGAACATGGAGCGGCAGAAGCGCTTTGTGACCGACGCCGGACACGAGCTGAAAACCCCGCTCGCGATCATCCTCGCCAATACCGAGGCCATGGAGCTGCGCCAGGGCGAGAGCAAATACAGCCGCAACATCCGCGCCCAGGTCGAGCGGCTGAGCGGTCTGACCCAAAACCTGCTGGCGCTCGCGCGCGCCGACGAGTGGCGTGTGGAGGAGAGCGCCGAGGACTTTGACCTCGGCGCGCTGACCGACGAGACCGCGCGCGCCTTCCGCGAGAGCGCCGAGCTGCGCGGTCTGACGCTTGTGACCGATATCGCCCCCGGCGTCGAGGTTCACGGCAGCCGACAGCAGCTCGGACAGCTGATCGGCATCCTGCTCGACAACGCGGTCAAATACTGCGCCGACGGCGGGACGATCCGCGTGGCGCTGAAAAAAGAGGGCGGCAAAGGCCTCCTTTGTGTGCGCAACACGGTATCCGATCAGTCCGTCCCGGCCGAGCGCCTCTTCGACCGCTTCTACCGCGCCGACGAGAGCCGCAGCACCAAAACCGGCGGCTTCGGCATCGGCCTTTCGGCGGCGATGGCGATCGCCGAAAGCCACCGCGCCCGCCTCACCGCCGCCTACGAGGGCGACGAGATCGTGTTTACGTTGAAAATATAAAAACGGCCGGGAGACAGCAGAGCTATTGAGACTCTGTTGTCTCCCGGTTTTTTACAGTCTTTCCAATGCCGCGCGGATCGTCGCCGCGTCGGCGGTGCAGCTGCCCTGGATCATTTCCGGTTTACCGCCGCCGCGGCCGGAGATGGCCGTGTTGATGGCCTTACTGTTTGCACGCAGATCGACGTGCTTCGAGCCGATGATGTAGCGATAGCCGCTCTTATCGCTGCCGGAGAAGGCCGCGGCCAGGCCGCCGCACTTGTCCATCAGCAGATTGACCAGCTCGCGCAGCGCGACCTCGTCGAGCGTTTCGTCAAAGACGATGTGGTTCCCTTCCACATATTCGGCAGCCGCGGCGCGCAGCCGCACCAGCTCCAGGCTCAGCGCGGCGATGCGCTCCTTCTGCCGTGCGTTCTCACCAAGCTGTCGGGCTACGCCCTCGGCGATCCGCTCGCGCGGCACGCTCAGTGCGCGCGAAACCTCGGTGACGCTCTGCTGCATCCGGCAGACGGCGTCATAGGCGTCCATGCCGCAGATCAGCGTGAGGCGCACGCCGCCGCGGTGCCGCTGGGCGTCGAGCAGCTTGATGAGCCCGACCTCGCCGGTGCGGCTGACATGCGGCGCGCAGCAGGCGCAGAGATCGACGCCTTCGATCTCCACGAGGCGCACCGCGCCGCTGAGCTCCTTTTTGCTGCGGTAGTCGAGTGTGTGGAGCTCGTCTTCGCTCGGAAAAAAGCAGCGGATCGGCACGTCGGCGCGCACGGTCTCGTTCGCCGCGCGCTCGAGCCGCTGTAGCTCTTCGCCCGTCAATTCGCGGTTAAAGTCTATGGTCATGCCGTCCACGCCCATGTGGAAGCCGACATTGTCCACGCCGAACAGGCGGTGCGCCCAGCCCGAGACGATATGCTCGCCCGAGTGGTTCTGCATGCGCCGCAGCCGCTGTTCACCGTCCAGCACGCCCTCGACCGCCGTACCAGGGGCGAGCGGCCAGTCCGTATAATGCCAGATCTCCCCGTCCTTCTCCTGCACGTCGCGCACAGCGGCCTCAGCGATCCGGCCGGTGTCGGCGAGCTGGCCGCCGCCCTCGGGGAAGAAGGCCGTGCGATCGAGTGTCACCGCCCAGCCGTCCCCGACCGGCTCACAGCCGGTCACGACGGCCAAAAAGCGCAGGCAGTGGCTGTCGAGATAGTAGAGTCTCTCCGTCATCTCAGATCACGCGCACGCGCAGGACATTGTCCATACGGCGGATACTCTCGGCCACGTCCTCACCGATCGGCTCGCCGAGGTCGACGACCGTATAGGCGTACTCCCCGCGGGGCTTGTTGGACATGTGCTCGACGTTGATGTTGCGGTCGGCCACGAAATCGAGGATGCGCGTCAGCATGCGCGGGACGTTGCGGTGGATGACGCAGAGACGGCACACGCCCATGCGGTTGAGCACGAGGTCGGGCAAGTTGACCGCGTTCTTGATGTTGCCGTTGAGCAGATAGTCATAGAGCTCGTGCGCGGCCATGACCGCGCAGCGGTCCTCGCTCTCGGGCGTGCAGGCGCCGAGATGCGGCATGGCGATCACGTTCGGGGCCTTCAAAATCCGCTCGTTCGGGAAATCGGTGACATACTTGGCGACCTTGCCCGAGAGCAGTGCCTCGGTCATCGCCTCATCGTCCACGACCTCGGCGCGGCTCTCGTTGATGATGCGCACACCCTGCTTCATGTGGGCAAAGGCCTCGGCGTTGAGCATGTGGTGGGTGGACTCGGTATAGGGCACGTTCAGGCTGATATAGTCGGCGTGGGCGAAGATCTCCTCGACCGTGTCGGAGTGGATGACGTCGCGGGACAGCCGCCACGCGGCGTCCACCGACATGAAGGGGTCATAGCCGTAGACCTGCATGCCGATTTCGACGGCGGCGTTGGCGATCAGCGCGCCGGTGGCGCCGAGACCCAGGACGCCGAGCGTCTTGCCGAGCAGCTCGGGTCCGGCGAAGTTCTTCTTGTTCTTCTCGACGAGCTTCGGGATCTCCTCACCCTCCCCGGCGATCGAGCGCACATAGGCGATGCTGCCGAGCACGTCGCGCGAGGACATCACGAGCGAGCAGAGCTCGAGTTCCTTGACGCCTTCGGCATTGGCGCCGGGGGCGTTGAAGACGACGATGCCGCGCTCGGTGCAGTCCGCGACCGGGATGTTGTTCGTGCCGGCGCCGGCGCGGGCGATGGCCAGCAGCGCATCGCCAAAGGCCATGCCGTGCAGATCGGCGCTGCGCAGCAGGATGCCGTTCGGCTCGGCCGTCTCGGGGCCGACCTCGCAGCCGCGCTTTTCGAGGACTTCAAGGCCGGCCTCGGCAATATTGTTCATGGTCTGAATTTTAAACATGGTGTGCAACCTCGAATTCTTTCATAAAATCACGGATGGCTACGGCGCCTTCGACGGGCATGGCGTTGTACAGGCTCACGCGCAGGCCGCCCTGGGTCTTATAGCCCTTGACGTTCAGCATCCCTCTTGCGGCGGCTTCGGCGATAAAGGCCGCGTCCAGCTCCTTCGTGGGCGTGTGGAAGGTCACGTTCATGAAGCTTCGCGAATCGCGGCGGGCGTGCGGCTTATAGAAGCTGCTGTTGTCCAGCACCTCGTAGACCATTCCGGCACGCTCCGCTCTCAGCTGCTCCATGGCGGGGATGCCGCCCTGCTCCTGCACCCATGCGAGCACCAGCGAGAACAGATAGATGTTCCAGCAGGGTGGCGTGTTGAGCATGGAGTCATGCTTGACCATTGTTTGATACGACAGCATGGTCGGCGTCCACTCGGGCTCGCGCCCGATCAGGCTCTTGTCCAGGATCACGACGGTCAGGCCGGCCGGAGCCATGTTCTTCTGTGCGCCGGCGTAAATCAGGCCGTAGCGGCTCACATCCACCGGGCACGAGAGAATATCCGAGGACATATCGCACACGAGCGGCGCGGCGGTCTTGGGCACATAGTGCCACTCGGTGCCTGCCGTGGTGTTGTTGGCGCAGTAATAAAAATATTTGGCGTCGGCGCTCAGCTTCAGCTCAGACTGGGTCGGGATACGGTCGTGGTTGGTGTCACTTGTATCGCAGCTCAAACGGACTGTGCCGTACTTTTTCGCCTCTTCGGCGGCGCGGTTGGAAAAGTGGCCCGTGACCGCGTAGTCGGCGGCTCCGCCCTCGAGCAGATTGATCGGGATCGCGGCAAACTGCGTCGTCGCGCCGCCCTGCAGCAGCAGGATCTCGTGGCTGTCGGGTACGGCTATCAGTTCTTTGAGCCGGGCTTTGGCCTCGTCAAAAATGCCCTGGAACAGCTTGGAGCGGTGGCTCATCTCCATGACGGACATGCCGCTGCCGTGGTAGTCGAGCAGCTCGCTCTGGGCCTTTCTCAGCACGCTCTCCGGCAGCACCGAAGGGCCGGCTGCATAATTAAAAACCTTATCTCTTGACATCGAATCAGCTCCCATCCATGGTATGCAAAACACAATTATACGATCTCTCCGGTCAGCGCGTCGCCGTCTGTCCCGGTGATTTTTACCGGCAAAACCTTCCCGCGCAGTTGATCGCCCCGCGCTTTCACAAGCACATAGGTGTCGCTGTGCCCCTGCCAGCATCCGTCCTCCTCGGTTTCAAACAGCACGGGCAGCGTCTGTCCGACGCTCTGCCGCAGGAAGTCGGCATGCAGCTCGGCGGCGACGAGCGAAGCCTCGTGCGCCCGCGCTGCCTTGACGGCGTTTTTGCACTGCGCGGGCAGCTTGTCGGCCGGGGTACCCGGGCGGCGGGAGTAAGGGAAGATGTGCATGGCCGAAAAACCGATCTGCCGCAGAAAGGCGAGCGTCTCGGCCTGGTCGTCGTCAGTCTCGCCGGGAAAGCCCGTGATCAGGTCGGTCGTGATGGCACAGCCCGGGAAGTACTTGCGCAGCAGCGCCGCGCTCTCGGCATAGCGGGCCGTGTCATACTTGCGGTTCATCGCCTTGAGGGTCTTATCGCAGCCGGACTGCAGCGCCAGATGGAAGTGGCGGCAGACGTTGCCGAGGGCGATCTTGCGGCAGAAATCCTCGGTCACGATCGTCGGCTCGAGCGAGCCGAGACGCAGGCGCATATCCCCGCTCTCGCACGCGATGGCCGCAACCAGATCGCCGAGACCGGGTTTACCCGGCAGATCAACGCCGTAAGAGGCGATCTCGATGCCGGTCAGAACGAGCTCTTTATAGCCCTCCTCGCGCAGCCGAAGCGTCTCCTCCGCGGCGTCCGCGATCGGCAGGCTGCGCAGCCGCCCGCGGGTATACGGGATGATGCAGTAGCTGCAGAAGTTCACACAGCCGTCCTGAATCTTCAGCATGGCGCGCGTGCGGCCGCTGACCGCGCCTGCGGGCAGCTTTTCAAACTCACGGCGCTCAAAGGGCTTGTCGATATCGGTGCATGCCGCCCCCTCGGCGACCGCCGCCTCGATGGCCGCAACGGTCTTTGCGCGGTCGTTCGCGCCGAAGATCACGCTGGCGCCGAGCGCCGCCGTCTCCTCGCTCTCAAGCTGGGAATAACAGCCGCAGACGGCCAGCACGGCCCCTGGGTGCTGCTCGCGCAGCCGGCGGATCGTCTGGCGCGATTTGCGCCCGCTCTCGGCCGTGACGGCGCAGGTGTTGACGATCACGGCGTCCGCCGTCTCTCCCCGTCCGGCGGCGCTGTGGCCGTGGGCGCGCAAAATACTCTCCATGGCCTGGGTCTCATACTGGTTGACCTTGCAGCCGAGAGTCGTTATAATATATTTCATGCTTTCTCCAATTTTTTAAGATGCGTAAAGGAATAACAATATGGAACATTATCTGGACAACGCCGCCACCACCCGCGTCTGCTCCGAGGCGGCTGAGGCCGCGCTGCGGGCCATGACCGAGGTCTATGGCAATCCCAGCTCCACCCACACCAAGGGCCGCGAGGCAAAGAAGCTGCTCGATATGGCGCGCGGCCAGGTGGCCGGGGCACTGGGCTGCAAAAGTGACGAGCTTGTGTTTACCTCCTGCGGCTCCGAGAGCGACAACTGGGCCATTCTCGGCGGCGCGGAGGCAAACCGCCGGCACGGGAAGCACATCATCTCCTCGGCCGTCGAGCACGACGCCGTGCGCCGCAGTCTCGACGAGCTGGAGCAGCGGGGCTATCGCGTCACGCGCCTCAAGCCAGACAAAAGCGGGGCCATCCCCCCCGAGGCTGTCCGCGAGGCGCTCAATGAGGATACTATACTCGTTTCTTTGATGCTGGTCAATAACGAAACCGGCGCGATCAACGATATTTGTGCAATTTCCAAGCTTTTAAAGGCACAATCCACTCACATTCTGTTGCATACTGACGCCGTGCAGGGCTTCCTGAAGGTCCCCTTCCGCGCATCGGCGCTCGGGGCCGACCTCATCAGCATCAGCGGCCACAAGATTCACGCGCCCAAGGGCGTCGGCGCGCTGTACATCCGCAGCGGACTGCGGCTCCATCCTTTCCTCGTCGGCGGTGCGCAGGAGAACGGCCGCCGCGCCGGGACCGAGGCCCTGCCGCAGATCGCTGCCTTCGGCGCTGCGAGCGCGCTGGGCGCGGCGCAGTTCGAGACCGCCACGGCCCACATGGCGGCGCTGCGGCAGCGCATCCTCGACCGTCTGACCGAAGCGATCCCCGAGCTGCAGCACATCGGCGGCGGCGCGCCGCATATTCTGTCTGTGGCGCTGCCCGGCTGGCGCAGCGAGGTGCTGATGAACTTCCTCGAGGCGCGCGAGGTCTACGTTTCACGCAGCTCTGCCTGCAAGAAAGGCGCGCGCAGCCATGTGCTCGAGGCCATGGGGCTGCCCTCGCGCGTCATCGACGGCGCGCTGCGCATCGGATTGAGCCGGTATACGACCCAGGAGGACGCCGACGCCCTCTGCGACGGTCTCATTGAAGCGCACAAAACCCTTGCTCACCGATAAAGCCATTAAAAGGCCGCGGAGACAGACGCTCTGTTCCCCACGGCCTTTGCACGTTTTTCAGATTTCACGACGGCTCGGCTTCGTCGCCCTCGTCCTCTTCCCGGCGGATGATCCGGCGGCTGATCGGGTCAACGCACTCGAGATCCATGTATTCGCCGGTCTCAACGGGCAGGTCCTTGCGTTTGAGGCGCTTGACGATCCAGTTGTCAATGCCCGTATAGATCAGCACAAATACCGGCACACCCAGCAGCATGCCCCAGAAGCCGAAGAGACCCGCACCGGCAATGATCGCAAACATCACCCAGAAGCCGTTGATGCCGACGCTGCTGCTGAGGATCTTCGGCCCGATGATATTGCCATCCACCTGCTGCAGGACGATGATAAAGATCACAAAAATCAGCGCCTTGGGCGGATCGGCCAGCAGAATGATAAACGCGCTCGGGATCGCGCCGATAAAGGGCCCGAAAAACGGGATGATGTTCGTGATACCCACGATCACGCTGACCAGCAGCGCATAGGGCATATTGGCAATCGCACAGAAGATATAGCAGATGATGCCGACGATGGCCGAATCGAGCAGCTTGCCGCTGATAAAGCTCATAAATGTCCTGTCGACAAAGTGGACGACGCTGCGCATCGACTCCGCCCGTTCCAGCGGGAACAGGCTGTAGGTCACGCGGCGAATGCCGGCCAGCACAGTCTCATAGCTGCCGAGAATGTAGGCCGATACGATGATGCCGATGACCAGATTGTACACACCGCGAAAGACCGTGTATACCCCGCTCGTGATGTTCGTAACGAAGCCGCCGAAGCGTGGCAGAACGTTGTTTTGCACCCAGCCCATGATATCCTCGTTGGCATCCCCGAGGCTTTCGGTCACGACCGATCCGATGCTCGGGTAATTCTCCAGAAGCTTCCGGATCCATGCCGTCAGATTTTCAAGATAACTGTTGCTGTTGGCAACAATCGTAGCAATGCTGTTATACAACTGCGGGATCAGCAGATAGACCAAGGCGAGCAGCAGCAGAAAAAACACCAGCAGGCTCACGACGACGCTCATGCCGCGTGCCAGACGCTTTCCGCCGTCTTTGCTTTTTTTCATCAGTTTTCCGCACAGCGGCAGAAATACCCGCTTCTCCAGTCTTTGCATCAGCGGGGAGAGCAGATAAGTGATGACCAGACCCCACAGAAACGGGCTGAGGATGCTGATAAATGTCGCAAGGCCCGTATTGATCATAGCGAGGTTGGAGAATACCATATAAAACGCGATCGAGGCCGCGATCACGCAGAACGCCGTGACGCCCCAATGCAGATATTGCTTGTCCCAATTGAACCGCCTGTGCATGTCCGGACCCTCCTGTACTCTCATATAAATGATATTTTACTATCTGTTTTCCGATGCGTCAACGGTCAAATATAAAAGATTTCCGTTACCGTTTTGTTTTTATGTTAACCGATATGTCGCATAATTGTTACTTTATTCAGTCGCCATCGTGTTGAAAACTCTGTGGAAAATGTGAAAAACTCTGTGTTTCAGGCGGCCTTCCGTTTTTTACTTTCCTGAGATATGCGTTTTATTGCCCACATTATACATAATTTCGTCAACCTGTCATGTTCCGCCGCATCGCATGCATACAGTGAGGGCAGAAACGAACAGGAGGGCCATTATGGAACGACTTCTTTCCTTATTACTCACTGTTGGGCTGCTGTTTCCCGGGCTGCACGCCGATACGCCGCGTCAGAGCGGAGGCCGTGTCCCTACAGCGGCATTCACCGAGGACACGCTGGGCATCTCCGCCCCCTCGGCGATCCTGATGGAAAAAGAAACCGGACAGGTACTCTACGAGAAAAACGCGCACGAGCGCATGTCCCCGGCCAGCGTCACCAAGGTGATGACGCTGCTGCTGATCATCGAAGACATCGAGAGCGGCAAGCTGTCTCTCGACGACATCGTCACAGCCTCACAGCGCGCCTCGACCTTCGGCGGCAGCTGCGTCTATCTCGAAGAGGGCGAGCAGATGAGTCTGAGCGATATGCTCAAGTGCATCACGGTCGTCTCAGCCAACGACTGCGCGGTCGCGATGGCCGAGCACATTTCCGGCAGCGAGGAGATTTTTGTCAAGCGGATGAACGAGCGTGCCAAGGAGCTCGGCCTGCAGGACACCCATTTTACAAACTGCACGGGACTATTTGAGGACGCTGAGCACTATACCTCGGCCTACGACATCGCCGTCATGTCGCGCGAGCTGATCCGCCATGATCTGATCAAAGACTACTCGACGATCTGGATCGACAGCATCCGAAACGGCGCGTTCGAGCTGAACAACACCAACAAGCTCGTCTACTGGTATCCCGGCTGCACAGGACTGAAAACCGGCTTTACGAACAGCGCCATGTATTGTCTCTCCGCCACGGCCGAGCGCGACGGCGTGGAGTATATCGCTGTCATCATGCATGGGGCGAGCATCGAGGATCGCAACAGCGACGCCAAGAAGCTCCTCAACTATGCCTTTGCCAACTACGAGCTCGCCTCGCTGCTGCCCGAAGAGCCGCTGCCGCTGCTGCCGGTGGAGCTCGGGCAGAGCGAGAGCGTCGCACTGCGTGTCGAGGGCGAGGGCAAAGCCCTGCTGATGAAGAGCGGCAGCCCGATCGAGTACGCCTTCGACCTGCCCGAGAGCGTGGCCGCCCCAGTGCATGACGGTGAGAAGCTCGGCACGCTGACAGCCACACGGGACGGCGCCATTGTAGCCACGCTGCCGCTGCTGGCCGACGGCGCTGTCGCACACATCGGTTTTGCCGGAATCCTCGGGCGTTTGAGCCGCGGACTGATCGGGCTATAACTAAATCCCCGCGCGCATGAAATGCGCGCATGCACCGTTGCAACGTCGTCTCCAGCTGACGCATGTTGTGCGTCAGCTGCGGGCTGTCGCCCGCTTACGTCCGCATTCTGCGGACGTGGAGACAAAGTTATAAAAAAACGCCCCGCCTCTTGCAATCAGGCAAAAAACCGGTATAATAAAAGCGGACCCCAATCAATCATTCACTTTCGATACAAGGAGGAACTGATTCCCATGGTCAAAGTAGATACCACCGGCGCCGCTGCCTTCTTCGGCGGAAACGGTCCCGATTACGAAGCCGCCGCCAAGGCCCACGAGACGCTGGCCACCAAGTCCGGCAAGGGCGCCGATTTCACCGGCTGGGGCGAGCTGCCCCGCCGCATCAAAGAGACTGAGCTCGACGCGATCTGTGCCGCGGCCGAGAAGATCCGCGGCCGCTCCCAGGCGCTGATCGTCGTCGGCATCGGCGGCTCGTATCTCGGCGCCCGCGGTGCGATCGAGCTGCTCAAGCCGCTGCCCGGTGAAGGCGACCCCAAGGTCTTTTTCGTCGGCAACGGTCTGAGCCCCGACTATCTGTGCGACGTGCTGCGCCAGCTGGGCGACAAGGACTTTGACGTCAACGTCATCTCCAAGTCCGGCACAACGCTCGAGCCCGCCGTCTCCTTCCGCATCTTCCGCGAGCTGCTGATCAAGAAGTATGGCGATAAGGCCGACGAGCACATTTTCGCCACCACCGACGCGCGCCGCGGTGCCCTGAAGGCCCAGGCTGACGAGAAGGGCTGGCCCTGCTTTGTCGTTCCCGACGATGTCGGCGGCCGCTTCAGCGTGCTCTCCGCCGTGGGTCTGCTGCCGATGGCCGTGGCCGGCATCGACGTGCGCCGCGTGATCGACGCCGCGATCCGTGAATTTGACGCGCTTGATCTGCGCAGCAGCGAAAACCCTGCATGGCAGTATGCCGCCGCCCGCCAGAACCTGTACAACGCCGGCAAGACCGTCGAGCTGCTGGCCTGCTATGAGCCCAGCTTCCGCTTCATGGCCGAGTGGTGGAAACAGCTCTACGGCGAGAGCGAGGGCAAGGACGGCATCGGCATCTTCCCCGCCAGTGTCGAGTTTACCGCCGATCTGCACTCCATGGGCCAGTATATCCAGGCCGGCCGCCGCGATCTGATGGAGACGGTCGTACGCTTCACCAAGTGCCGCGACGAGTATAAGATCCCCTTCGATGCCGCTGACGCCGACGGACTGAACTATGTCGCCAACCGCGACCTGGCCGATGTCTGCCGCGTGGCCGCCGACGCCGTCAAGGCCGCTCACATCGACGGCGGTGTCCCCAACATGGTCGTCGAGGTCGAGGAGCGCAATGAAGAGGGCTTTGCCTCCCTCGTCTGCTTCTTCGAGATGGCCTGCGCCATTTCCGGCTATATGTCCGGCGTCAATCCCTTCGATCAGCCGGGCGTCGAGGCGTATAAAAAGAATATGTTCCGCATGCTGGGCAAGCCCGGTGCGAAATAATCCTTTGTAGTTTTACAAAATCGCCTGTTCCCGCGGGAACAGGCGATTTTTACCTCTCTCGTGCGGCTTGTGCCGAAAAGTTTACGTTGCTTTCACGATTTCAAATTTTTTGCCTCTTGCTTTAGCGGCGGAAAAATGGTAGAGTAAAGATACCAAAAAGAAAAGGAGTGATCCTACTTGGTTAAGATCATTATGGGGCTGAAGGGCTCCGGTAAGACCAAGCGGCTGGTCGACATGGTGCGTGAGGCGGTCGATGCCGATCACGGCGACGTCGTATGCATTGAAAAAGATAAGAAGCTCACCTACGATATCCCCTATCGCGCCCGTCTGATCGACGCCGGCGAGTACGGCATCGGAACGTATGAGTTTTTGCAGGGCTTTATCAGCGGCCTGCATGCGGGCAACTATGATATTACCCATATTTTTGTCGACAACTTCTATAAGCTCGTAGGCGACAAGTCTATCGACGCGCTCGATCGTTTCGTCACCTGGCTGGATGCCTTCTCCACCTCGCAAAATGTGGAGTTCGTGCTCAGTGTCTCGTCCGAGCTTGAAAACGCCACCGACAACATCAAATCGCACGTCATCTGACCACAACAGGCAGGCCGCTCTTTCGAGCGGCCTGCCTGTATCATTATTGCGTCACAATGGTATACACCGCGGCCGATACGGAACGGATAAACTCCATCGCATTGCCGTTTCCAATGTCGGTCTGGACCATAACGCACAGCGCATAGGCACGGCCGTCCGGCAGCATCACGATCGCCGCGTCATTTTCGACGCCGTCCAGCTCGCCGGTTTTATTGGCGCAGACGATCTCATCCGGCAGCACGGCGGGGATCTTTTCCCGACGGATCTGCGCCTTGAGCGCCTCGAGCGTCTGCGCCGAGGCCTCCGCTGAGACAAAATTCGAGTTCCACAGCCGCTCGAGCAGTGCACAGCAGTCCGCGGCCGAGGTATAGTTTTCCAACCCGTTTTGCTCGAGCATACGGCGGTTGAGCTGTGTGGACGGGTAGCGCTGCGCGATATAGGCGTTGATCTTCTCCATGCCCAGCAGCTCGATCACGGCGTTACAGGCGGCGTTATCGCTCTCGCTGAGCATCAGGCGCAGCTGCTCGCGCTCGGAATCGGCTATCACGCCGTCATGGACTGCTGCGTAATAGGCCTCGGCCACATAGAGCTTGATCAGACTTGCAGCAACCATCGGTCTATCCCCAATCAGGATCCGTTCGCCGGTTCGCAGATCGGTATACCCGATCGAACAGCTGCCGCGAAAACCATCCGACAGCCCCTGCAGGGTGTTTTTCAACAGTTGTTGATCCACAGCCGTCTCCTCCCGTCGTTGAGCAGGCTCAACGGATGCGCTCGGCAGTGTGTCGTCCGGCAGCTCTGTGCGTCCACTGCCACAGCCCGATAGCCGTGCAGCCGCAAACAGCAGCACCGTCAGAACCAGCGCCGACAGAACGTACATCCACAGGGCACGTCTGCGCTTTGCCCTGGCATGATCATGTTTTTCCATCATCGCATTATCAAAAAGGACCGCACCGGACGGTGCGGTCCTTCTCTTTCATTATATTGCCGACCTTCCGGCGAAATCCATCAAAGCTTCAACAAATGTACAGGCTCACTCGATTCTTTCGAAAAACAGCTTGATCACCTGCTGCTGCAGTGCCGTTTCAACGGGGTAAAACTCCACAAAGATCGAATCGTAGCTGGCTTCACCCTCTATGGAATAGATCGTTGTGAACCGGTAATCACGCAGCGTATCCGCCGCCTTCGACATTTCGTCGGTTGTAAGATCCGAAACCACGTAATCAGCCAGAGCATTCGCCAGGCGGTAGCCAAAATGACTGTCTGTCTGCATGCGCTGATCCATCTGCTGATAGAGCGCCTGGATGTATTCTCGCTGGCGGCGCATACGGCTGAGGTTCGTCCCATCTCCCACTGCCATGCGGGAGCGCACATAGAGCAGCGCCTGATTGCCGGAAAGACGGACATCCTTCCCCGTCTCCATCGTGGGATCGACCGTCGAGAAATCGTCACTGATATGGACAACAACCCCGCCGACCGTATCGTTGAGCACCGGCACGCCGTCCATCGTGATCGACACATAGTGTTCGATCGGCACGTCATACAGGAAACGGGAGACAGACCAGACAGTATTGCGGCAGCTGTCCTTACCGCCGGAGCCGTAGGTGTGCGAGAGCGCCAGCTGACCGATTTCCGTACCCACCGTCTGACCGTTTAGGCCAAGTTGACGGATCTCGGCCATGGTATCGCGGTTGATATGCAGTGCGCAGTAGCTCTTATTGCTGTGATCGACGATCATCAGAAACAGAAAGTCGCACTGCTGGAAGTTCCGGTAGTATTGCTCCTGCGGCAGATCCTCGGTGAACTTGTCGATGCCTATGAAGAGATAGGTATCCAGATCGTCCCTGAGCCGGTAGTCTACCCCATCGTAATTGATCTCGATCTGTTGATTCTGATAGGGCTCATCCGCATGGAGTGCGGCCTGCTCGGCTTCGATACGCTGTTCATACAAGCGAATACCAAGAAAGCCCGCCCCGATCACCGCCAACAAAAGGGCGGTGACCAGGACGGAGCTCCTTGATTTCTTACGTTTGCGCGTTTGACGCATGCAAGCTTAATCAGCCGTTCTCAGCGCTAACAACAAAGGCAACAACACCGGCGTGGGAGAGAACGGGGCAGAAGCCGCCCTTGCCATCGGGAGCAAAGTTGACCTCGACCCAGTTGCCATCGACGAGCTGCAGGGCAGCCAGCAGGTTCTTGGGCAGTTCGATCTTGGCCTTGACCTTGACAGAACCATCAGCTTTGAAAACGGACTCGCCATTGTCATCCTTCGCATCAAAGAAGAACACATCGCCGACAGAGGCCTTATCCTCAGCATTGAGCTCGACTTCGGCAGCCTTCAGAGCTTCGGCCAGACCTTCCTCGCTAGAAACAGCAGCAACGGCAGCATCAAGGGCTTCCTTCACTTCGCCCTCAGCATCGGCAGCGGAGGTCAGCTCAACTTTGACAGCGGTGCCATCATCGGTAACAGCCTCTTCCTCGAACGCAGGGACGGCCTTCGTCGTAACGCTGGGATTGCCATCAGCAAAAGCATAAACGCTCAGGCTGGCCAGCATCATAACGGCAAGAACAACAGAGAGAACTTTCTTCATGGGGTTTCCTTCCTTTCATCCACTATGGGAATTTTAATATGCTAATTGGTCTAATCAACCAGTTTAGCCACAACTAAAAACCGTTTGTCCGCATCCCGTGACAGGACTGTCGACAGGACGAGCACACGGTCACCGGAACTTACGCTGACGCTGTCATCTGCTTGACGCTGCAGTGTATGGTAATTCCGGATATCTTCCAGAAAGGCGGCGGTATCCGCTTCTGTCTGGAATTCATTATAATCGCGGGAGATCAGCACATCTGAAAACTCAGTCGCGCAGAAAACCCGATAGCGCAACACCGAATCCGCCGTGAAAACAATAAGATCCTGATGCTGCTGTAAACCTTCGCGAGAACGGTAGATCGTTTCTAAGTCGCTGAGTACCCCGACTCCCGAGAGCGTCTTTCCGTAGATAACGGAAACAGGCTCAGCAAAGTGCTTATCACTATAGCGATAATGCGTATAGAGACAGCCGCGCTTATTCTCGGCGCCGTCGGCGCCATGGGATTGATAAAAGGTGATATCTCCCGACTCACTCTGGGCAATAGGAGCGCTGATCTCTGAACCGGGAATATACAGCCACGCATAGAGTTCAGGATTTTTCTCCTGCAGTGAGGCAAAATCAATAAACTCAGATCCTGCACTGTCTGTCAGCTTGTCGCCGCGCTTTTCAAATGTCTTCTCGGCCCCGGCAGCCATGTTTTGAAGCCGCCATTCGAAGGGATCGGTGTTCTCCCTCTCGGTACAACCGGATAAAAGAAGCGTCACTAAAAGCAGCAGACTGAAAAGACATTGTCTTTTCTTCACGCCAAAACCTCCCTGAGGAGTTGATGTCCGAGCGTATTGACCTCCTGTAAGGTTTCTTCCCCCAGCGCCCTTCGAATCCGAGAGGCCGCCTCGTCCATCCGCGGGCGCCGCTCGCGCATATTGTGGCAATCCGTACCGAGCAGATGGATACGACCCTCGCGCAGCAGCTTCAAGGCCTTTCTCCCCTCCCAGAACGGGAGAAAGAAATCAGCGTTGGACTGCATCAGGATCCCCTGGCGCAGGAACTCATCCCAGACCGAGACATCCTGCTTGAAATAATAGCGCTCAATGTGGGCCATGACCAGTTGGACACGGTGCGCTCTCGCCATTTCATTGACTTCGGCGACCATCTGCCTGCTCCACGCGGTGAAGGGCATCTCGAGCAGCAGTGAATCCGTTCCCTCTGTACAGAGGGATTCAAGAGCGTCCATACGGGAAATTCCTGGGAAATACAGGACCTCAGCCCCCAGTATAATCCTCGGACAGTCATCTGTCAAGGCCTGTTTTAGTACTTCAAATGCCGCATTCCTGCGATTCAGGTATGATTCCGGACTTCTGTGCGTCGCATAAAAATGAGATGTGGCAACTACAGTGTCCACGCCCTGGTCCTTCAGTGCGCGCAACATGGACAGGCTTTCCTCCACGCTCTGGCTGCCGTCGTCAATGGCCGGGAGAATATGGCTGTGAAAATCGATCATTGGTCAGACTCGGACTTTTCACTCTCCGGCTCTGCCGCGGACATGCTCGAGGCTCCTGTCGCTTTGATAAAAGCATCGCTCTTCCTGCCGCCGGAGGCTCCCTCCGCCGAGCCGTATTCATAGCCGTACTGTTTATATTTCCCGTATTTGCCGTACTTGCCGTATTTGCCGTATTTGCCGTAGCCGCTCTTTTCCATCGAGACGTCGGTCATTACAAAGCCAAGGAACTTGGCTCCGATTTTGCGAATTTGGTACATGCATTCGTCCAGCGCGCGGCGGGACGTATAATTCTGGCGGACAACGACGATCAGGCCGTCTGTCCAGGGAGAAATCACCAGCGCATCAGCGACAATGTCGACCGGGGGCAGATCGATGATGATATAGTCAAAAATCTCCGACAGACTGTTGAGCAGGGCCTCCATACGCTGCGATCCGAGCAGCTCCGAGGGGTTCGGAGGGATATCGCCCGCCGCAAGAATATACCAGTTCTCGTAATAGGGCGAAACCTGAACGGCGTTCTTCTCACGCGAGAGCCCGGCCAGCAGGTTCGAAAGTCCCGGCGCCGCCTTGACGCCGATCTTCGTGTGCGCTGTCGGCAGACGCATATCCGCGTCGATCAGCAGCACGCGCTTGCCCGACTGGGCAATCGTATAGGCAATATTCGCAGATGTCGTGGATTTGCCTTCGCCGCGCATCGAGCTTGTCACGCCGACGATCCGGCAGGGTTTTTCCGGTGTGGAGAAGAGCAGATTGGTTCTCAGCAGCTTATAGGCCTCCGCGGCCGCAAAGCTCAGATTGTCGAACATGATCTCCCGACGCTCACGGTCTGCGGCGGGGGTAGCCACTTTCTTTTTGGATGCCATCAGTCTTTTCCTCCCTTCTTGGCTTCGCGGGAGGCAGCGCCGTAACCATAGCCGTAGCCATAGCCGTACTTTTTCTGTCCCTTGGCCTCAAGATCCGGGATCGACGCGAGCACAGGCGCGTCGAAGTTCGACAGCAGATAATCCTCGTCGTGGATCACGTCATCCTGCAGATCGCGGAGCACCACGATCGCGCCGGCAAATACGATACCGAGCAGCAGTCCGACCATCGCGTATTTGAGATAGCTCGGCGAAACACGGCTGTGCGGGGTGACTGCATAGTCGACCACTTCGACCGAGCTGTTGTTGACGATATCGGAAATTTTATCCGGCAGAATATTGGCAATGACGTTTGCAAGCGTACGGGCCTCCTCCGGATCGGACGAAGTGACCGTCACACGAAACAGTCCCGTCGAGTTTACAGCCGAGGCTGAGACCATTTTTCTCAGCTGCTCATAGGTATACGGTGCGCCGCTCTCCTGCAGAACAAGCTCCATATTGGCGCGCGACTGCAGAATGGCAACATAGGTATCGACCAGGTCGGACGCTGCATTGAGCTCGCCGGTGGTGATCGCCACGGCGCTCGAGAGTGAGACCGTGCTGTTATTGACATAGAACAGCGCGTTTGCCTCGTACTTGGGGGTTACAAAGCTCTGGGCGTACAGAAAGGCCACCGCGGAAAACAGGATGCCCACGAGCAGGATCACCGCCGCGGATCTCCAGAGAGCAAGCAACAGCTTTGCAAGGTCGATCTCAATTTCGTCGTTTTCTTTCTTCACCATGTGAATCTCCAATTAACGTCCCAGAATGCTCTTGAGCAGACTGTTGTCTCTGTTTGCATTTGTCACGGCATAAATATCCTGTATCTGTGCGGTGAGCGCGGCTGTCTGTCGATTGAGTTCATCCAGCTTCGTCTGCAGTTCCCAATCCAGCTGTAATCCGGTCTGATAGGCGGTCTCATGCGCGGCACGTGCGGCCTCGTATGAAGCGACAACCAGCAGCGGCTCGATATTGGCCTTCTCATCGCCGCTCTTGGACGTGTTTTTCGGTGCTGGCGTGCTGTACGGGGTATTCTCCGTATCCGTAGTCAGCACATACCACTTGTCCATCATCTCGGTAAAAGATTTGCTGTCAAACTGATCGAGGATATCACTCGTGCTGAGCGTGAAGGTCAGGTTTCCGCCTTCGGTCACGGCCAGAAGATCCAGATCACCCGTCACGCCGGTGTAATTCCAGGGCATGGCGCCTGTCACCCAGATCGGTCCGAATTCAGTCACTGTGTTGGTATGTCCGTCCGCAGCGTTGACAATCACGGTGGTGATGCCGCGCTCCAGCAGCGCCTGTTCGAGCGTCCCGTCATAGCCGTTCGGGAAATAGATCGCCGTCGGCATCGCCAGCTCGAGACTGCTCATGTATCGCTCTATCTCGCTGTAGTAACCGTCAAAGCTCTTGCCGTCGTATATAAGGCAGGTCCCCCAGCCGTCCAGGAGCAGGCGATTATACTGCTCGGCCGTCATACCTCTGTTGCCGAAGCGGAGTGGCCGGGAGGCCAGAGACACGCCGAGTACGCCGGTAACACCGTGCGTGCGCATGATCGGATAGACCTTGTCAAAAACATCGCTGCTGAGCTCGCGCACAAGAAGCTGTATCGTACCGGGATCCCGCTTTTTCTTCTCATACTCCTGCTGCAGGGCTTTCTTTTGACGCTCAAGCTCGTCGATCTGCTGCTGCAGCGGCTCAACCTGAGAATACATCTGGAGCATATAGCTCTGATCCGCTTTGTCCTTCTGGTATACATACAGTGCGCCCGCAACCAGAACACACAATACCAGTACAAGTGCAATTATCCGCTTCAAAACCAATCCAACCTCACTCAGGCACAATTTTTTCTTTCCGCAGCGTCGCCTCTCTGCGCATCGGAGGCCAACACGCGCTTCGCGCTCAGCCGTCCGGCGCTTTCCCGGCAGTCAGGCAGTCAGCCGCGAAAAACCGGACCTGTACGCAGCATCGCCGCGCACATAGCATGCATTATCTATCGGGATAGGAACAGAATCTCGTTATACAGTTCCACTTCAGCCTTCTAAGTATATTCGTTTTTCAAATAAATGTCAACTACTTTCCTTTTATACCTTTTGCCGAAAAAGAAGTCACAGTATCCTTTATTTCATAGCAATTATTCAAAACAACGCCCCTCCGAACAACGGCACCTATTCAAATACCCCAATTGTTACCATTGATGTGGCATCTTCTGCTTCCCGGAACCATATTTATAATTATTGTATCATATTTGTTTCCGTTTGTCACTATTTTTCTTTTCTCTCACACGACAAACAGACAAGGCACAGCGAAACTGCTGTGCCTTGTCTGTGCGATCGGTCCTCCGAGAGGCCGCCGCTGTATGCGAGTAAATCAAAGAGCGTTGGTCTTGTTGACGAGTGCAGTCAGATCGACGTACTCCTCAACCTCCGATTCGATGCTGTCGTCAGTCTTCTCCTGGAAGTCGTTATAGCACTCCAGACCGGAGCCGGCCGGGATCAGCTTGCCGATCATCACGTTCTCTTTCAGGCCGATCAGACGGTCGATCTTGCCCTTGATGGCGGCGTCGGTCAGCACGCGGGTCGTCTCCTGGAAGGAGGCGGCGGACATCCAGCTGTCGGTGGCCAGAGAGGCCTTCGTGATGCCGAGCAGCAGCTGCGTATAAGTGGCCTTGCTCAGCCCCTCTTCCCCGGCGTCGATACGCGCCTGGACCTTTCGGTTCTCCTCCTTGAGCAAGCCGATATCGACCTGCGAGCCGGAGAGCAGATTGGTGCTGCCGGATTCCTCGACGCGGACCTTGCGCATCATCTGACGGACAATGACTTCGATATGCTTGTCGTTGATATCGACGCCCTGCTGGCGGTAAACCTTCTGGACCTCGCTGGTGATATAGCTGCGCACGCCCTTGCGGCCGAATTCATCGTCGTCCACACCGCGGATGCGGAGAACATCGTGCGGATTGAGCGAACCGGAGGTCAGCTCCTGACCGCGGTCGACATGGTCGCCGTTGTGTACCAGGATACCGGCCGAGTGAGGCACGGTGTACACGCTGGTCTCGCCCTCGTTGGCGCCGGTGACCGTGATGTTGTACATGACACCCTTCTTGGCCTCGTCGATCGAAACGGTGCCGGAATTCTCGGCCAGGATCGCCATTCTCTTGGGCTTGCGGGCCTCGAACAGCTCCTCGACACGGGGAAGACCCTGCGTGATATCGTCGCCGGCGACGCCGCCGGTGTGGAAGGTACGCATGGTCAGCTGCGTACCGGGCTCGCCGATGGACTGAGCGGCGATGACGCCGACCGCCTCGCCCTTGTTGACGGGCTTGTCGAGCGCGAGGTTGATGCCGTAGCACTTGGCGCACACGCCCGTAGTCGCCTCGCAGGTCAGCACCGAGCGGACCAGCGCCTTGTGGATGCCGTGGCTCTCAAGGACAGCGGCGTCAGCGGCCTTGAGCATGCGGTTGGTGTCGAAGAGGACCTCGCCGGTCGCGGGATCGGTGATCGGCTCGGCCGGGAAGCGGCCGGCGATCGCGGTACCGAAGCTCTCGATGACCTGGCCGCGGTCGTACACCGCAGCGGCCCAGACACCTTCGTTGGTGCCGCAGTCGTCGATGCGGATGATCACGTCCTGGCAGACGTCGACCATGCGGCGCGTCAGATAACCGGAGTCGGCGGTACGCAGGGCCGTATCGGCCATGCCCTTACGGGCGCCTCTCGTGGAGATAAAGTATTCCAAAACGGAAAGGCCTTCACGGAAGTTGGACTTGACCGGGATCTCGATGGTCTTGCCGGAGGTGTTCGCCATCAGGCCGCGCATACCGGCCAGCTGACGGATCTGGTTCATCGAGCCGCGGGCGCCGGAGTCGGCCATCATGAAGATCGGGTTGTACTCATCGAGAACATCGGTCAGCGCCTCGGTCACATCCTTGGTGGTCTTCTTCCACTCTTCGACGACGGCGCGATAGCGCTCGTCCTCGGTCAGGAAGCCGCGCTTGTACTGGCGCTCGATCTTGATGACCTCTTCCTCGGTCTGGCGGATCAGCTCGTTCTTCTTGCTCGGGACGGTCATATCCGCGACAGAGATCGTCATGGCCGCCTTGGTCGAGTACTTGTAACCCAGCGCCTTGATGCTGTCGAGCATCTCCGAGGCGATCGTGAAGCCAAACTTCTGGATGCAGCGGTCGATGATATCGCCGAGCTGCTTCTTGCCGACCTGGAAGCTGATCTCATAGTCAAAGGTGTGCTCACTGTCGCTGCGATCGACATAGCCCAGATCCTGCGGGATGGGCTCGTTGAAGATGATGCGGCCGACCGTGGCTGTGATGATGCGGTGGGACTCAACGCCGTCGATGGTCTTGACGACGCGCAGGCCAATCGGCGCGTGCAGACCGATGACACCCTCGTTATAGGCCATAATGGCCTCGCTGGTGTCGCGGTAGGTGCGCAGCGGCCGATACACGGCCGGCTTGCCCATGGCGGCTTTGACCTTTTTGTTGGCAGCGTAGATCTCGTCGCCGTCGCAGATCGTATTGGCGGGCAGCTCGGTGTCGCCGGGGTCGGTGACAAAGAGCCGCTCGGCGCCGCGCTCCTCTTTGCCGATGCGAACCATCGTCAGGTAGTAGGAGCCGAGGATCATGTCCTGCGTCGGGACTGTGACGGGGTGGCCGTCCTGGGGGCGCAGCAGGTTGTTGGCCGAAAGCATCAGGATGCGGGCCTCGGCCTGGGCCTCGGCGCACAGCGGCACGTGAATGGCCATCTGGTCGCCGTCGAAGTCGGCGTTGAAGGCGGTGCACACCAGCGGGTGCAGACGCAGGGCGCGGCCCTCGACCAGCACGGGCTCGAAAGCCTGAATGCCCAGGCGGTGCAGCGTCGGCGCACGGTTGAGCATGACCGGGTGCTCCTTGATGACGTCCTCGAGGGCGTCCCACACCTCGGTGCGCTGCTTGTCGACCATCTTCTTGGCGGACTTGATGTTGTTGGCTACGCCGTCCTCCACCAGCTTCTTCATGACGAAGGGGCGGAAGAGCTCGATGGCCATTTCCTTGGGCACGCCGCACTGATAGATCTTCAGATCCGGGCCGACAACGATAACCGAGCGGCCGGAGTAGTCGACACGCTTGCCCAGCAGGTTCTGGCGGAAGCGGCCCTGCTTGCCCTTGAGCATATCGCTCAGGGATTTGAGCGCGCGGGAGTTGGCGCCGGTGACGGCACGGCCGCGGCGGCCGTTGTCGATCAGGGCGTCCACGGCCTCCTGCAGCATACGCTTCTCGTTGCGCACGATGATATCGGGCGCGTTGAGCTGCTGCAGGCGCTTGAGACGATTGTTACGGTTGATCACGCGGCGGTACAGGTCGTTGAGGTCAGAGGTCGCAAAGCGGCCGCCGTCGAGCTGAACCATCGGGCGGATCTCGGGCGGGATCACGGGCAGCACGTCAATAACCATCCACTCCGGGCGGTTGCCGCTCTGGCGGAAGGCCTCGACAACCTCGAGGCGCTTGACGATCTTGGCCTTTTTCTGGCCGCTGGCATTGTCGAGCTCCTCGCGCAGCTCCTTGGCCAGCTGCTCGCAGTCGATCTGGCTGAGCAGCTCTTTGATGGCCTCGGCGCCGATGCCGGCGCGGAAATCGTCCTCATACTTCTCGCGCATGTCGCGGTACTCGCGCTCGGAGAGGATCTGGCCCTTTTCGAGCGGCGTGAAGCCGGGGTCGATGACCACATAGTTGGCAAAGTACAAAACCTTCTCCAGCATGCGCGGGGTCATGTCGAGCATCAGTCCCATACGACTGGGGATGCCCTTGAAATACCAGATGTGGGAAACGGGCGCGGCCAGCTCGATGTGGCCCATACGCTCGCGGCGGACCTTGGCCTTGGTAACCTCGACGCCGCAGCGGTCGCAGATTTTGCCCTTGTAGCGGATCTTCTTATATTTGCCGCAGTGGCACTCCCAGTCCTTCGTGGGTCCGAAAATGCGCTCGCAGAAAAGACCGTAGGGCTCGGGCTTGAGCGTGCGGTAGTTGATGGTCTCCGGCTTTTTGACTTCGCCGTGGGACCAGCTGCGGATCATATCCGGAGAGGCAATGCCGATCTGGATCGCATCAAAGGGTGTATAGCTCATCACTGATCCTCCTCTTCCTCGTCGGTGTAATCATCCGACTCTTCCTCCATATCGAACTCGTCCTCGGGCACATTCTCGATGGAATAGCCCTCGGCGGCGAGCTCCTCATCGTCGGAGGCGTAGATCTCGTCCTTGAAGGACGGGACAAAATCGTCGTCATCGTCGTCCTTGAGCTCGATCTCGCTGCCGTCCTTGTCGAGGACACGCACGTCGAGACACAGGCTCTGCAGCTCCTTGACCAGGACCTTGAAGGACTCGGGCACGCCGGGCTTCGGGATGTTGTCGCCCTTGACGATGGCTTCGTAGGTCTTGACACGGCCGGTCACGTCGTCGGACTTGACGGTCAGGATCTCCTGCAGCGTGTAGGCAGCGCCGTAGGCCTCGAGTGCCCAGACCTCCATTTCGCCGAAGCGCTGGCCGCCGAACTGGGCCTTGCCGCCCAGAGGCTGCTGGGTGACCAGGCTGTAGGGGCCGGTGGAACGGGCGTGGATCTTATCGTCGACGAGGTGGTGCAGCTTCAGGAAGTAGACCCAGCCGACCGTGACGTCGTTATCGAACTTTTCGCCGGTACGGCCGTCGTACATGACGCTCTTGCCGTCCTCGCGCAGACCCGCCTGGCGCAGCGTCTCGCGGATCGTGACCTCGTTGGCGCCGTTGAAGGTCGGCGTGGCGACCTTCCAGCCCAGGGCCTGGGCCGCGTAGCCAAGGTGAACCTCGAGCACCTGCCCGATGTTCATACGGGAAGGCACGCCCAGGGGGTTAAGGACGATGTCAAGCGGGGTGCCGTCGGGCAGATAGGGCATATCTTCACGCGGCAGGATGCGGGAGACGACGCCCTTGTTGCCGTGGCGGCCGGCCATCTTGTCGCCGACGGAGATCTTGCGCTTCTGGGCGATATAGACGCGGACAACCTGGTTGACGCCGGGGTTCATCTCATCGCCGTTTTCACGGGTGAAGACCTTGACGTCGACAATGATGCCGCTCTCGCCGTGAGGCACCTTGAGCGAGGTGTCGCGGACCTCGCGGGCCTTTTCGCCGAAGATGGCGCGCAGCAGGCGCTCTTCAGCGGTCAGATCGGTCTCGCCCTTCGGGGTGACCTTGCCGACCAGGATATCGCCGGCCGTGACCTCGGCACCGACCATGATGATGCCGCGCTCGTCGAGATATTTCAGTGCGTCGTCGCCGACACCGGGGATATCGCGGGTGATCTCCTCGGGTCCGAGCTTGGTGTCGCGGGCGTCGCACTCGTATTCTTCAATGTGGATGGAGGTGAAGACGTCCTCCATGACCAGACGCTCGTTGAGCAGGATCGCGTCCTCGTAGTTGTAACCCTCCCAGTTCATGTAGCCGACCAGGATGTTCTTGCCGAGGGCGATCTCGCCCTGAGAGGTGCTGGGGCCGTCGGCCAGGACGTCACCCTTGGCCACGCGCTCGCCGGCCGAGACGACCGGGCGCTGGTTGATGCAGGTGCCCTGGTTGGAACGGGCAAACTTGATGAGCTTATAGTCCTTGGCCTTGCCGGAGTCGTAGCGCACCGAGATCGTGGTGGCGTCGACGCGGGTGACGAGTCCGTCTTCCGCGGCGATGATGCACACGCCCGAGTCGATCGCGCACTTGTGCTCGATGCCGGTGGCGACGATCGGCGCCTGGGTCGTCAGCAGAGGGACGGCCTGACGCTGCATGTTCGCGCCCATCAGAGCACGGTTGGCGTCGTCGTTTTCAAGGAAGGGAATCATCGCCGTGGCAATGGAGATCATCATGCGGGGGCTGACGTCGACATAGTCGACATCCTCACGGTTGACCGAGACCGTATCGTTGCGATAGCGGCAGGTGATGCGCTTGTTGACAAACACACCGTTTTCGTCGAGCGGCTCTGAAGCCTGGGCGACCGTGTACTGATCCTCGACGTCGGCGGTCATGTACTCGACCTCGTCAGTGACGCGGCAGGTGCCCTTTTCGACCTTGCGGTAGGGCGTGGCGAGGAAGCCGTAGCGGTTGGTGCGGGCGTAGGAGGCCAGATAGTTGATCAATCCGATGTTCGGACCTTCGGGCGTCTCGATCGGGCAGAGACGGCCATAGTGGCTGTAGTGCACGTCGCGGACGTCGAAGGAGGCGCGCTCTCTCGACAGGCCGCCGGGGCCGAGTGCGGAGATACGGCGCTTGTGCGTCAGCTCGGCCAGGGGGTTGGTCTGGTCCATGAACTGGCTGAGCGGGCTGGAGCCGAAGAACTCCTTGATCGCGGCCGTGACCGGACGGATGTTGATGAGGCTCTGCGGGGTCACGATGTCGAGATCCTGCAGGGTCATGCGCTCGCGGATCACACGCTCCATGCGCGAGAAGCCGATGCGGAACTGGTTTTGCAGCAGCTCGCCGACGCTGCGGATGCGGCGGTTGCCGAGATGGTCGATATCGTCCGGCTCGCCGATGCCGTGGGCCATGCAGTTGAGATAGTTGACCGAAGAGTAAATATCGTCGAGCACGATGTGCTTGGGGATCAGGTCTTCGATATGCGCCTTGATCGCGTCGCGCAGCGCTTCGCCCTGGAACTGCTGCTGCAGCGAGCGCAGCACGTTGAGACGGATGCGGCCGTCCACGCCGAGCTCGGCCGGGTCAAAGTCGACAAAGCGGGCCATGTCGACAAAGCCGTTGGAGAATACGCGGACCTCTTTGCCGTCGACGTTCAGCCACACGTCGGTCACGCCGAGATCGTCGAGCTCGCGGGCGCGCTCACGGCTGATCGTGTCGCCGGCATCGTTGAGGATCTCGCCGGTCAGCGGGTCGGCCACAGGGCGGGCGAGTGTGAAACCGGCAATGCGCGGGAACAGTGAGAGCTTCTTATTGAATTTATAGCGGCCGACATCGGAGATGTCATAGCGGCGGCGGTCATAGAAGAGACCGTCGAGCAGGTTTTCGGCCGACTCGACCGTCGGAGGATCGCCGGGACGCAGGCGGCGGTAGATCTCGATCAGGCACTCCTCGCGGTTGGCGGTGGTGTCCTTATCGAGCGTGGAAACCATACGCTCGTCCTCGCCGAAGATCTCGCGCACGCGCTCGTTCGTGAGGCAGCCGACATAGGGATCGCTGACGCAGCTCAGCCAGGTGGCGGGCTTGTCGGCATCGTACTGGCCCATGGCCTTGAGGAACCAGGTGATGGGCAGCTTGCGGTTTTTGTCGATGCGCACGTTGAAGACGTCGTTGGCGTCGGTCTCGTACTCAAGCCAGGCGCCGTGATAGGGGATCACGGTGGAGGCGTAGATATTGATCATCGACTTGTCCAGACTCCGCTCGAAATAGACACCGGGAGAGCGGACGATCTGCGAGACGATGACACGCTCGGCGCCGTTGATGACGAAGGTGCCGCCGTCGGTCATGATCGGGAAATCACCCATGAAGATTTCCTGTTCCTTGATCTCCATGGTCTCCTTGTTGGTCAGGCGGACACGGACCTTGAGCGGGGCGGCATACGTGGCGTCGCGGGCCTTGCACTCCTCCTCGGAATACTTGGGAGGCTCGTCCATGGAGTAGTCGATGAAGCTCAGCTCCAGATTGCCCGTATAGTCGGTCACGGAATCCACGTCGCGGAAGACTTCGTGCAGTCCGGTGTCCAGGAACCACTTGTAGGAGCTCTTCTGGATTTCCAGCAGGTTCGGCATCTCCATGATCTCATCGACACGGGCATAGCTCATTCGCCGCGTTTTGCCGTAGAGGACTTCTTTTGGCATGTGCGCACTCTCCTTTTTAAAACGCCCGGGTGGGTTGCTTGTTTTTATATCCCGGTGTTGATTTCACAGCGTTAAAATGCTATACTTTTTACAGTAAGGATGGGGTATGCCCCCTCTCCCCTGTTGACATAGCAATTCATTATATATCGGTTACAATTTCAAGTCAAGAGTTAATTTTGGATTTTTTGCAGCGGGAGCGTGGTTTCCGCTGTTTTTTCATGCTCGGAGTGTGTAAGGATGGATATTCGCGTTTGCTTCATTCTCGTTCTGGAGGCGCTGTTGGCTGCGGCGCTGCTCTGGCGATGCGGGGCGCTGCGCACGAGGGCGCAGTGGTGCGTCGGCCTTGCGGTGATCGTGCTCGGCTTCGCGCTGCGCGCACTGGTGCTCGACCACGAGACGCTTGACTACCAGAACTTCCTCTCCCCCTGGGTTACGTTCTACCGTGAAAACGGCGGCTTTCGGGCGCTGTGGCGGCCGGTCGGCAACTATAATATCCCCTATCTCTATTTCATGGCGCTGTTTTCCTACTCCTCGATCCGGGATCTGTATCTGATCAAATGCCTGTCGATCCTCTTCGACGTACTGCTCGCCTGGGGCAGTGCCGAGCTGCTGGGCGTATTCTGCGAGAGCGCATGGCGGAAGCTCGGATGCTTTGCCTGTGTATTGTTGCTGCCCACGGTGATCTTAAACGGCGCGTTCTGGGGCCAGTGTGACAGCATCTATGTGGCCCTGGCGGTACTGGCGCTGTGGCTGGGACTGAAGGATCGCCCGGTCGCGGCGATGATCTGTCTGGCGCTGTCCTTCGGCTTCAAGCTGCAGGCCATTTTTGTGATGCCGGTATTTGCACTGTTGCTGCTGCGCGGGAAGCTCAAATGGTTCCACCTGGCTGTGTTCCCAGCGGCCTATGTGCTGCTGGTGCTGCCGTGTGTGCTGCTGGGTCGGCCTTTTCTCGACACGGTGCTGCTCTACGCCAATCAGACCGGCAGTGTCGGCAGTGCGCTCAACTATAACTCCAGCTCGATTTTCGGAATTTTCTGGCACGTCGCCAACGAGGAGGCCGCGGCCACCACGGCCATTGCCGCATCCGCCTTCTATATGCTGCTGGTGCTGATCGCCGCATCGCTGTTTCGCGATCGGCTGAGCGACCGCGCGATTCTGTGCGCGGCGGTGCTGTTCGCCGTCGGGATACCGTTTTTCCTGCCGCACATGCACGACCGCTACTTTTTCGCCGCCGACATCCTCACGGTCGTATTGGCCTTTGCGCTCCCCTGGACCTTCCCTGCCGCGCCGCTGACGCAGTTTGCAAGTCTCCTGGGCTATCACGCGTATATCTATATGCGCTTTTTCCTGCCGATGCGCTACGGCTCCTGGTCGCTGATCGCCGTGCTGGTGCTGACCGCCGCCGCCTTTGCCCGCGAGCTTTACACAAGCGGCGGGACAAAGCGGAACACTGCCGCCCTATAGGGAGGCAGGCCATGAATAGTGAATAGTGTATAGTGTTTAGTGTTTAGTGTTTAGTGAAGGTGTCGCTTCGCGACGATTTCATCCATCCCTGAAGGGATACCTCCTTTTTTCAGTCGCCGCGTAGGGAGGCGGGCCGCCTTGCCGCGAATGCCTTTCCCGGGCCTGCTTACGCGACGGCCCGCCAAAGGCGCGGCTGCGGAAACGAAACCTTCCCTTCCTCTGCCACCGGCAGCGGGAAGGTCCCGTTTCCCCAGATGCCTCCGCAGACCTGGGCAATACGGCGTCGACGAGTTGCCTGCGGCCATCCGATGTGCCATACAGACGTTCGGCAGAAAATTGTGCTTGACAAACGAAAAGATTATGGTATAATTCCTTTTGCTTGACAAGCGGGAGTGCTGGAATAGGTAGACAGGCAGGCTTGAGGTGCCTGTGTCCAACCATAGACGTGAGGGTTCAAGTCCCTTCTCCCGCACCAGAAAAATGGGCATCCGAAAGGATGCCCATTTTTCTGGTATTGCGCCTTCGGCGCAATAGAGAGGTGCCTTGCAGTTTTGACGGAGCCAATTTTCGTCAAGACAAGGAAAATGGCGCAGGGAATACTTTCGTATTTTCAAGCCATTTGACGCAGTATCGGCGGAACGCCGCCCGGGAAAACCGATTGGGGTTCGAGTCCACTAAGCCTGGGCTCATTGATGGGACAAGTTGGGCTCATTGATGGGACAAGTTAACAAAATGTGTTAGGATTGTTCATAAATTTTTAGCACTCTCGACTTGACAGTGCTAAAACTGGTGATATAATCATAAGCGAACAGAGGAACGAAGATCGAATAGATGACCTCCATCCCCCTTGCTCAGGTAACAGACAAAAATGATTGCAGTATTGAAGGAGGCATGACTTATGTTACCGAGTATTTTTGGAGAGAGTTTGTTTGATGACTGGATGGGCTTCCCGTTCAGAAGCTTTGAATCCGATGTGGATCACAAGCTGTATGGGAAACATGCAGCACATGTGATGAAGACCGACCTGAAGGAACACGATGAAGGCTACGAGCTGAAGGTGGACCTGCCGGGCTTCAAGAAGGATCAGATCGATCTGCAGCTGCAGAACGGTTACCTGACGATCACCGCGTCCAAGGGCCTCGAAGAAGGGGACAAGGACAAGAAGGGCAAGATCGTTCATCAGGAACGCTATGAGGGCTCCATGACCAGAAGCTTCTATATCGGTGAGAATGTCAAGGAAGAAGACGTCCGGGCCAGGTTTGAGGATGGCGTTCTGACGCTTGATTTCCCGAAGGAGACGCCGGTGGCGCTTCCGGAGCGTAAGACCATTCAGATCCAAGGATAATCATTGCTACTCCAGCGCCCCGCCAAACGCGGGGCGCTTTTCAATATAAGGCAACACCGCACAATACGCCTGCAGCTTTGCATAAGTTCGCGTAGCCAAATCAAAGATTTGGACGCTCACTTAGGCATCTTCCGGAAAAACCGCGCCCTGATTTCGTCACTTTTTCTTGCAATACACAATACGACTCGCTTTGCTCGCATGCATAAGTTCGCTTAGCCAAATCAAAGATTTGGAAGCTCACTTAAGTATTCCTGCGAAAAAGTGCCATCATCAGAACTCGGTTTTTCTCGGAATCTGCTCTTGCCGCATTATGCGGTATTGCCTTAATGAGATGTTTGAGATGAAAGAGAATTTGATTCTGGTTAATTATACGGTATAATCTTAACATCCAATACATCAAGGAGACGAATCATGTTTAATCATCACGATATAATTCGGGACAGCTGCATGCTGCACGGCCCCCTGGCGCACCACGGATATGATTGGTGGTGGCACTCTTTCACCGCTCAGGATGCTGAAACCGGGGAGGACAAGCCGTTTTTTATTGAGTTTTATGTTTGCAATCCCGCACTGGCAGAGGAGGAGCCTGTCTTGGGACAACTTCCGGAGAACCGGGCTGCAGGAAAGAAGCCTTCCTACCTGATGGTAAAGGCAGGCACCTGGCACCTGGGGTGAGGATGCCTGTCAGCTACACCGTTTCTTCGCCTGGAAAGACGTCTCCTTGCACCCGGATGCCCCGTACCGGATCGAGGCGGCGGACTGTCTGGCCTGTGAGACAGCACTGAAAGGCAGTGTAAACATTACGGCGGAGGATGCGGCCGCCCATCCAGAGTGGATGTGTGACGCAGGAACAATGACCTGGGATCTGACAATAGACAAGAAGATCGCTTTTAACGTTGGATACGGGGCCAGCAAGCCTATGCGAGACGCCGAAGCCTTCGCCATGTACTGGCACGCTGAGGGTATGAAGAGCGCCTACAGCGGGACCCTTAGCTTCAATGGCCGGCAGTACACGGTTACGCCGGAGCGTTGCTATGGCTATGCGGATAAAAACTGGGGGCGGGATTTTACCACTCCCTGGGTCTGGCTGTCCTCCAACTGCCTGACCAGCAAAAAGACCGGGCAGCAGCTCCGCAACAGTGTATTCGACATTGGCGGCGGCAGGCCAAAGATCTACTTTGTTCCGTTGGATCGTCGTCTGTTGGGCGTGTTCTACTATGAGGGCAAGGAATACGATTTTAATTTTTCAAAGCTTCACCTTATGGTGAAACCCACATTCTCCTTTGAAGAGCACGATGAAGAAGTCGTCTGGCATGTGCGCCAGGAGAATATTCATGCAGCAATGGAAACTGAGGTGCACTGTCTGAAGAAGGATATGCTGTTGATCAACTATGAAGCGCCGGACGGCAGCAGGCATCACAACCGTCTTTGGAATGGCGGTAACGGTTGGGGCACTGTGAAGCTGTATGACCGGAAGGATGGGCAGCTCGTTCTGACAGACGAAATCGAAGCCTCCCATATTGGCTGTGAGTACGGAGAGTACGATCACAGCGAAGCATACTAAGACATACAGTTCCCAACAGTCTTGTTCAGTACATGGAGGAGTTTGAAAAATGGCGACGGAAAGCCTGATAAACTTGATATTGCTGTTTTTTGCCTATGCTTTCCTTGGCTGGTGCATCGAGGTCACACTGAAGTACTTTCAGTTTCACCGCTTCATCAACCGCGGCTTTCTGACCGGCCCGTGGCTCCCAATCTACGGCTCCGGTGCAGCGCTGATCACCGTTGTGATAAAAGGCCTGGCCCCGCTGGAATTTTCCGTCGGCACGACCTTCATTGTGTCGTTCCTTCTGTGCGGCTTCCTGGAATATATGACGAGCTATGTACTGGAGAAACGCTTCCACGCCCGTTGGTGGGATTATAGCCAGAAGCCCATGAATCTGCATGGCAGGGTCTGGATCGGGAACCTGATTCTTTTCGGGCTGGGCGGCGTGGTGATTGTGGACCTTGTCAATCCGCTCCTGCTTTGTCTTTCCGAACACATGAGCCTTCCCCTGCGGGAAATTATGGCATTCTCCCTGTCAGCGGTCTTTGTTGCAGACTATGTGATGTCACACTTTGTGCTGAAACTTGTCAAGACAAGCGTTGAGCTCAGTGAGGCGGATGACACCGAGGCTATCAGCAAAGAGGTTCG
>ONNS01000049.1 GCA_900319275.1 uncultured Eubacteriales bacterium | reverse complement strand
ACATGGTCAGCCGTGCCGCCGTCAAAGTCGTAGAGCACAATGTCTCCCGGCTGGAATCCGTGCGTTACCCATCGGCTCCCTTGCTGTTTTGCCCACCGCTCAAAGGTGGGACAGCTTGCCGTTTTTCTGCCGCCGTAGAACAGGTCTGCCGCTCCGGCCTGCACAAAGCACCACCAGACGAACATCATGCACCAGGGATTATAGTTCAGCCCGTAAGCCGCGCCGTACTTGGTGTTGTTGCTGTTTGCCGGGCTTTCGGTGTAGCCGATCTGCGACCGGGCTACGGCCAGAATGTCATTCGCTGTCGCCATGCTGTTCCACCTCCGGCAGTCCCGTTGCAACGCTGTTCAGCAAGGACAAAATCGCTGCCAGGACAGATGCAGACGCAACCGCAATCCAATTGACTTCCTCCAGAACCGCCGTCGTGCCGATGGTTGCAATCGCCGTCTGACACAGCGTCCGCACGGCACGAACAACCGCCGCTTTCCAAAATGCTTTGTTCATTGTGATCATCTCCTTCCTCGCTCCAAATCTTCTATTTGATGGTTAATCATCTTGATCTGCTCCTCGACGACCGGGACGCGCCGGGCAAAGTTGTTGTGTTCCCGGACCTCCCGTGTCAGCTCCTCCAGCTTTGTGTCTGTCACCGCCTGGCTTGTCTGGATTGCCTTGTCCGTCTTGCTGTTTCCGGCAAGGACGGTGCTGACAACGCCGATCAGGGCAAGCACCCCGGTTATTACGCTACCGATAATTGACGTCATGTCGTTTTACTTCCTTCCGTGGCTTCGTATCGTCCGTATACTTTGTGTTCCAATGGCTGACACTCGCTGTCCATCAGAATCGCCCCATGCGTTTCGTGTTCGCTGATAGCCGCTCTGGATAGCACTTCATGATACTTGCTCTCGCCCTTGAGCCACGCCTGTTCCCTGTTTTCGTCAAATGCCCAGTGGATTTGATGCTCCAACTCACCGGTGGTGTCTCGTTTGATTTCGATGATGTAATACTGGTAGACCATGCTTTCACCTCCTGTTAAACAACGGATAGCCCGATTGCCGTCGCTTGAATCAGCACCGTTTCACCGCTCGCACGCTTAAAGGCATCAAGCCCGTAAAGTAGAGCATTGGAAGATGACGCCTCACCAACGACGCCCCATGATGCACCAGTTCCCCGATGAAACGTACCGCATTGAACGGATGGGGTCTCGGCAAAAGGTTTCGGAAATGTCCAAGTGTAGGAGCCAAGATAGAGCGCCCCGTATGCCACGTTAATTGCGATATTGGTTTTATGTGTGCTCAGCGTACAAATCTGCAACCGCCCGACATTATGCACTATTCCTTCGCCTGTGCCTGTTTCACCAGAACCGTGATAGTTATGTTCGGGCATCCACGCCGACCAACTGCCATACCACGAGCGGTAATAAACAACGGGCGACATTCCACGGTTGAATGCAGAATATTTTTGAATTATCGCCGCTGGTGCACCAAATGGGATTGTACCTTGTACGTTGAATGTTTCCAGATACCCAGCGTAAGGGACGGGATAATTATGTGCCGTTGTTGCATCAACGCTATACGGCTGATAATAAATCCCCTGTTCGGTGATATCGTTCAAATCCTCTTCCGATGTCAGTACCGCTTTTAATCCCATAATGCCGACCTTGTTCATATAGATGTCCAGACCCTCAAGGCTGTTGTCGTGCGATGGAAATGTGTTGATGCCGACCGAAGATTTATCAACGTCATAGAAAACGATGGGAATACCACGCCCAAGGGACAGGATATAGGTCGTCGAATAGAACAGGTCTTGAACGGTTACTTGAACGGACCAGTTCTGTTTGTTGTCAGCCTCAAAACTGCCCTGCACATTGTCTTGCAATGTTCCGGTCACCGTGTAAGCTCCTGAGCCTTGGATTCCTGCTCTGTATGTTATTGTGATGGTGTTTTTCCCGTCAAGACTGGAATAGTCTGCGTCAACTGTGATGTTTGTGGTCGAATAGAAGTTGTTAAGCCGTTGCATATTGATGATGGCTGTCGGTTTCATCCAGTCCAGCATCTGCACCGTTACCGTTGTTGTTGCCGTCAATCCCCGGCTGTCTGTAACCGTTGCCGTTGCCGTAACATTGCTTGCGGAGTTAATAGCCGCATTGCCGCCGACATAGTTACTTCCCGATGCCGTCAGCGTATACGTCAGACCGTTGACCGTAACCTTTACAGATGCCACCGTTGCGGAATTTTTAGCCGCTGCTCCTGTTACCGTGTAACGCACCGTTGACTTGTTTTGAATTATCAGTTGGTCGTTGCCCGTGATGGCTGTTGTGGCCGCATTGGTGTCCGCATAGGTCAGCCCGGTTACACTCGGAGCGTTTGTTGTGGTGTTTACGCTGTAGGTTCCGCCCGTCTTTGTGCTCACAACTGACCCATACGTGACCTTGACATTATAGGTTGCGCTCTTTGCGTTTGGGATTGAAGCATATAAAGCATTGATAACACCTGTCCCGTTGTATCCGGCAATAGATGTTCCAGTTGTTGTGTCATTAGAGCATTGGCTACCATCTGCACCAATAATATTGACCGTAATTAACCGCTTTAACGGATTGTAAAAACTCAGCGTGACGGAGTCGCCAATCACAAAGTTTGGAGCCGTTGCGCAATAAGGATAGGCATAGGTCGTCACCGAAAGAGCGGAGCTGTCCGTTGTGAGTTGACTGTCTTTTCTGCGCACCCGTGTATAGATGGTGTAAGCGGTATTTGCCGCCCTTCCGCTGATGGTGTATGTCCCAGAAGAGGCGTTCGTGCTTCCTACTGCCGTCCATGACCCGCTCCCGATCTTGTACCAAACATAGTCGATGGTGCTGTCGGAAGTCCACTTGATGATAAGGGTGGTTTCTGTTTTTTCTGTGTTGGACTGCGTGACTGTGGCGTACCGCGGAATCTTGTCCAGCACCGCCGTTCCGGATCCGGATGCCGTGTATCCGGACATAGTCGTACCAGATGGTCCTGTGCAGTTTCCAGAAATGGTGATGGATTTGCTGCCGTCCGCATTGTGCGCCACGTTGTTCAGCGTGTAGCTGGCAATGTTGACATAGCTCTGGCCGACCGATCCGTACCAGGACGTGGCGCCATAGTTTGACCCGTTGACGGTCAGCCTAAACGTCCAATGTCCGTATGTTGGCTCCGTGGTCGTTGTCGGGTCCTTGCGGATGTATAGTTTTGCGGTCACGTTTGATGTATTCGCCGCCGATCCGTTACTGGCGCTTGTCCAGCTGATGTAGCCTTGCATCGTTCCGGACTGTGTTAAATTTATCGTCCCGCTTGCCATCAGTGCACCCCCTCAACGTATGGCACCAGTCCGACGCCCCTATTTGTCGATATCTGGATTGGAATGTACCGCATCGTCTGCGCCAGCGTAAAATCGTACTCCACCTGCGCGTTCCGCATGTGGAATTCCTGCGCCGCCGCCCAATAGATCTTCGTGCCGTTCCGGTCGTACCCGGCAAACCCGTCCGTCGCGTTCATAACGACGTAACTGCCGTCCGATCCGTAGACTTTCAGCCCGGCATTGTCGGCCCGGACCACCAGGTTGTTTGCTGCATCGTAAACTTCCAGGACGCCGCTGTCGTTGTCCTGGCTGCCAAGTGTCAGCGTGCCGCCCCGGATCCGGTTGGCCACCATTGTTCCCGTCCGCACAAAATCCGCGCTGAAGCTGCCGTCAATCGTCCAGGCTGACACAAACGGCCCATTGTACCCGTTGTTGGAAAATGCAATGCCGCCGTTATTCATGCGGATCAGATTGACTGCGCTGCCAATGCTGGGCTGATCCATGACCAGCAGCTCCGCCGGCGTGCCGTCCTGGTTGTACACAAACGTGATATACCCGCCCAGGCCGCCGGTGATCAGCTGCGATTGATAACTGACCCAGGACCGCAGGCTGCTGACGGCGTTCTGCGTCTGGTTGGTGATCGTTTCCCCCATCTGACTGATGGTGGAGGCCAGCGTGGTTTTAGCGTTCCCGACCTCGATGCTGTCGTACCGCTCCTTCAGTACGTTGTAGACCGTCTTGACCACCTTGGCCGTTGCGGTAACGCCCAGTTTGTCGTAATAGACGGAAATGGTATCGCACAAGTTGACCCGCTCCAGCACGGCCAGATCCCGGTAATTCTCGGTCTGCCACAGCGGTACAAATTTGATGGTGATATTTACGTCCGGGATTCCGATGTTGTTGTCCTCGATGTACTTTTCCGCCCGTGTCCGCAGTTGGTCTTCCGTCGGCATTTCTTCAAAATCTGACGTAAAATCGACTACGCGGGTCCGTCGGTACGGATAATTGTCCGCATTTGCGCTCCAAATCGCCTTTTCCGGCAGCGTGACGATCTCGCCGGTCTCGTCGCTCGCCCAGAACGGGCATACGCCTGTGATCGTTCCCTCGATGTTTTCCTCCTGCTTTAGATCCGTCAGGTTTTTTCCGTAGCGAATCACGACGCCGGTGTTGGTGCCCCGGTTCAGGTGCAGCTTAACCGTCCACCGGTCAAATTCGTACTCCCCTTTCCCGTACACGTCGGTGATGGAATTCTGCTGTCCATTCAGGATCGCCCGAAACTGCTCCGGGTGCAGCAGCGTGAAAGGCCCGTCCACCTCCTTGTCCGTCCAGACCTCGAAGGGGCAGTCCTGGGCCGCATGCTGGACCATCTGATTCAGCGCGTCGGCGCAGCTGGTGGCCGTGAACGGCATGACCGGTATATGGTTCAGCTGATAGCTGATATGCTCCGCGTATATGGTGCATTTACCGTTCAGCGGCTTGGTGATTTTATAGATTCGAAATGGCTGACCCGGCTTCCCGTCCGCCGGTACCGCCCAGATGATCCGGCTGTGCGTGATATCTGAGAAGTGCCGCCCGTCTACCGGATATTGCATTTCCAGCTCATAGGCACCGTTGCGCTCCTCTGTTACCTTGCACGTGATTGCGTCGGACAGCCCGCCCAGGCCATTGGTGGCAAATGCGGTCTCGCCGGCATCGTATAAAATTGGGATCATACCGTCCACCACCTTGGCGTAATAATGACCTTCTCGATGTTGTCGGCCATCCTGATCGACGTCTCCCCCGCCTCCAGGACGGGAAATTCTCCGCTGATCGTGATGTAGCTGTTTGCATTGTTGGCCCCGAAATGGGCATCCATCACGGCGCAGTCGATGTCGATGTAGTCAAAATCGTTTTCCTTGACCGTGACGGCCACGCCGCCTACACCGACGGTCCCGCTCCCGTAGACGGTTATCAGCGGTCGCGCTGCATACAGCGTCGGGTTGGTGATCGTGCCATCTGCGGAAAAGGTGACCGGTATGTTGCCGGACACCAGAAACCGCTGCGGCATACAGTCAAATGCGATGTCAAACTCTCCCGATTTGTTGTAAGGTCCTGTTTTGGGCGAAATGCCGCCGGTGTAGGACGCCATGCGGAATTCGCCGGGATGATAGGTGTCCGTCAACATGAAATACCCGCGCTTGGACAGCATGGCCGCCTTGAACAGATCGAACCGTGTATCAAACTGCCTGCTGATGAAGCAGGGGTAGGTAATTTTGATGTTGTCAAATCGGCCATTGTCCATCAGCAGATCCCCGGATTTGCCGGGGATCGATACGCTTTCCACGTCCCGCACCGGCGCGTCATAGGTGCCGGTGCCGCTGATCCAGACACCATACGCATTGCTGACAATGTCGTCAAAAGTGAAATAGGTGCCAAACTGCTGGATGTCGCTCATGCAAACGCCTCCTCCCTTCTCCGGATCTGCTGATCGATCCGCTCGCTGACGATGTCCGCCAGCTCCTCCACGTCTTGGCCCGGCTGGGCGTAGACATTTACGACCACATCGCCGTAGGTGTAGCTTTCCGACCGCATGCCAGCCTCCGCCGCGTCCCGGATCATGGCGTACAACATGGACTGCCCGATCACGATCTCGCCGCCGCTTCCGTCTCCAAAGCCCTTCAGACCGGACGTTGTTGCCAAAACCGTTGGCTGAGTGAACATGACGGGATTGTTGTAGGCCTTGCGGTACCATTCCACGCTGACCCGCGGAATACTCGGCGGCGCCAGGCTGAATCTCCCGGAAATGGAGAAGTGCGGCATTTTGATATGCGGAAGCTGGAGATGGCATCCGGCGAAGAATCCTTTGATTCGGTCAAGACCGCCGCTTACGATGCTTTTGGCGTTTTCAATCATCGATGAGAAGGCTCCCTTGATATCGCCAAGTTTGCCTCGGGCAGCAGATAAAGCATCACCGAGTTTGCCGCCAGTCAGGTTGTTGATCGCGTTGAAACCCGTCTGCCAGATATTTTGATACCCGTCCACGGCAGTTTTGATGATGCCTTTGATTCCACCGCTGTTTTCGGCAACCTTTGCTTTCACGTTGTCCCAGGTCTCTTTCGTCTTGGCTTTGATGTTGTCCCACTTTTCGGACACCCAACTGCCGACCTTGTTGACCGCGTCGCTGACCGTTGTTTTTACGTTATTCCAGGCATTGGACACGGTTTCCTTGACGTTGCTCCAGGCCTCTGATGTCCATTCTTTGATGTTGTTCCATTTTTCGGACACCTGGTCCCCGACAGCTGTGGCGGCGTCAGACACCGCCGTGGTGACGGTTTCCCACGTTTTGGAAAACCACGCTGTGATCTTGTCCCAGTTTTGGATCACGACGATAACTGCTGCGATTGCTGCCGCCACGCCTGCGATGATTCCCAGCGTTGCTCCTAATGACAACCCCAGTCCGCCCAATACCGTGATCACGGATCCAACGCCATTTATAACCGTTCCTATACCACTGGTTACTTTTCCGACGATGGACACGACCGGCCCAATCGCCGCCACTACGCCGGCAACTGTCAGGATCGTTTTCTGTTGGCTCTCATCGAGGCCGTTCCACCATTCGGCGGCCTTCTGGACAGCCTCGCCCACCGTCTGAATGGCCGGCGTGAGCGATTCCAGCAGCGTGGCTCCAACTTCAGCGCCAACGTCCTTTACATTGTTCATTACGACCCGGAACCGGTCCGGAGCGTCCAATGTCGCCTCAAATGTGGTTGAGGTCACGTCGCCCCAGTCCTGGATCGTGTTTGAAAATTCATCGAATGACAACCGCCCGTCCTTGATCGCCGCAGTCAGCGCCGGGCCCGCCTTATTGCCGAACAGATCCATGACTGCCTGCATTGCTTCGGTGTCGCTGGAAGCATCTTGCAGCTGTTTTTGCAGATCGGACAGCGCCTGATCCATGGTTTTCCCTTCGCGTGTCGCATTCGCCAGGGCTTTTTTCAAGCCTGACATGACGGCGCTGCTGTCCAGACCGTTTTTATTTAATTTTGACAGGAATCCCACGGAGGCATTGACCCCGAAGCCCATTTCCTTCAGTGCCGCGGCATTGGTCGTCAGGTCCGACGACAGTTTGTCCACCGACACCCCAGTATTCTGGGACGCCTTGGTCAGCATATCCAACACGTCGCCGGCATCTTTGCTGTCCACGTTGAATGCCGCCATTGCCGCCTGCACGTTATCTATGGCGCCGGAAACATCTGTGTCGTTGATCTGCGCAAATTGCAGAAATTTCTCTGACAGCTTTTCCAGATCCTCACCGGCCAGATCGAACCGTGTCGCAACTTCTCCGATTGCTGTACCTGCTTCTTCAAATGATACTGGCATGGTCTTTGCCAGGGCTTTTGCCCGGTCCTGCATGTCGGTCAGTGCTTCCCCCGTGGCACCCGTCTTCTTGATGACGATATCCATGCCCTTATCGACATCGTTAAATGCGGCAATCGAGGCGCCTCCGACGGCCATAATCGGCGTTGTGACGTATTTTGTCATACTGTCGCCGACTGATTGGGTTTTGCCGCCGATTTTATCCAGCTTGTCAGCCGCCGTTTTCAGGTCATCGCTGAACGCCTTGACCGGGTTGGTATCCTTCAGCTCTTTTTGCAGATTATTCAGTTCGGTGCTCGCGTTGGCCAGGGCCTCTTTCCACTTCTGTGTCCGGCTGTCCGCTTCTCCGTATTTCTCGGTGGACTGTTCCACCATCTTTTTGGCTTCCTCAACCCGTGTTTTCTGAAGCTCAATCTGCTTATTCAGATTTTCGGCCTTGGCTTTTGCCTTCTCCATGGCCGTCGTGTTTTTATCAAAACCGGATGCCGTTTCCTGCATCTCCGCCTTCAGCGTTTTCTGCTGCTGGATAATATCCTGCAGTTGTTTCCGGTATTCAGCCTCGCCGTCTATGCCGATTTTCGGCCCGATGTTTACGGCCATTGGTTTTTCACCTCAACTTTATGGCTTCTTCAAAATCTGTGACTCTTTTTTTCTGCACTTTCGGCAGTGCCGTTCCCTCATAGACGGAAAGACAGGCGATCATATCCTGCATTTCGCCGAAACGCAGTGTCAGGATCTCTCGCCTGCCCATCCCTAACTTGCGGCCGTAGAACAGGTACCAGCTCAGATTTAATCTGACGGACCTGCTTCCCCGGCCTCGTTTTCCGTTTTTTTTACAGGCTCGGTCTCTACGGTGGTTTTGCCGTCATCGGCAAAGACGGACAGGGCCTGCAGGAACAGGTCGTTGAATTCGTCACCGTCCAGCATCATAAGCTCCCGCTCCGTTACCGGGTCGGCTTTGTGCTCCGGGTCTGTAAAATTTGCGTAATCCTCATACGCCCGGCTCATGGCCGCCATGAAACGCGCCGCCGCTGTCTGGGCCGTTTTGTAGGGGCCGTTGATCAGGACGTTGAATTTGTTAATATCCCCATCGGGGCAGATTTCCGCGATCTCGCAATTTGCCTGTACCGATCTGCGGAAATTGACCTCTTTGCCGAAAACTACCATGTTGTCCTCCTGTTTACGCGGCCGGCGTCAGAACCAGCTTATAGGCTGCCACAGCCGCCTCTTCGGTGGTCTGATCGTCGCCAATCATCTTCCATTCATGATTTGCGGTGTCGTCACGCATGATCGACGCCTCCAGCTTTGTGGTCTGCCAATCGATGTTTTCCTCCTGGGTAGCTGCGTCCAGCCCCTCCGGGCTGAATTTGACCTTTTTGATGATGATTGGCGCATAGGTGGTCACGCCGTCTTCCATGTACCGGACGACGAATCCGACGCCTACATAGGGCATTTTCTGGTCGTCGTCGTATACGTCAAAGCTGACCGCCGTGTCGCCGGACCCCTCGGTCCGCGTGGTCTTCACTCCGGAAATCAGCTTCCGCGCCGCCGCCTTCAGCCCGTCCACGGTCAGGGACAGCTTGCCGGAGCTGAATGTCTGGTTAGCGCTCTCAGCCTTGACGTTATCGGCGTAAAAATCATTGTCGCCGCCGCCCTCAACGGACAGGGACACATTGACGCCGCGGGCAAGGGGAATGCCGCCGGAATAGGTTACAACGCCATTTGCCGCCACGTAAAGCGCCACAAACGGCATTGAATAACCGGTGATTACTTTTCCATTTGCCATTAAAAACTCCTCCTCAAATGCAAGAGCCGCCCTGCGGCGGCTCATTTCATGATTTTCTCGATTCCTTCTTCTATGACCTTCTGCATGGCTGCCTCGGCGTCCTTCTTGGTCTTGTTGACCGCCCGGCTGATGAAGGCATTTCGTTTCATGACGGTGCTGCCGGATTCGATGGATCTGGCAATCATTGCGTTTGGCTTCCCTTGTGGGTATTTCTTGGTTTTGTCTGTGTTATACCCTTCCATGCCGACTTTGACATTGATATAACCGCCGTCGTTCTTTTTGGTGGCAATACCCAGCCCATCCAGCAGCCCGTCCTTTTCCACTTGCGTTGGATCTCTCGGTGTCGCTACACGTTTGCTCTCTGCCGTCGGTAGCGCTTCGATTTCTGCCCGCACCTGATCTGTCACGATTTTGGCGCCCTCGAAGATTGCTTGGCCTACCAGCCCCGGCGCAGCAAATTCCAGATTGCCCAGCTTTGCAAGGTACTCGTCCATGCCTTTGCCGATTGTCATTTTCGCCATTACACCACGCTCCAGGTCCATTCATAATGGATCAGCGCTGTGTCGTCCTCGTACTGTACCGATTCCAGCCGCCAGCCAAACGGGAAATCAAAACCGTTCAGGATCTCCTGGATCCGGTCAAGGGTCGGGTCATATTCCGTCTGGGTGTAATAGGATACAAACCCGGTTATAACCTGCTCCCGCTTCCGATTATCCGCGGCGAAGGAATCCCCCTCGCTGTCCTCGGCCCATGCGCCGAAAGGCGGCGTGAGCTGCGGCCGGTAATAATGGTACATGTTCGGGATGACTGCCAGCGCGTCCCCGATCCGTTTAAGCTTCTGCTGCAACGTCATAATTCCGCTCCAATCTCTGCAGCGTCAGATCCGTCACTTTCAGGCCGTCGTCATCCAGCAGCTGCTGCACGTTTGTGATCCGATACTGGCCATCATTTTCCGACATGGACAAGACCGCATACATGCCGATCCGGACCTGGTTGTTGCGCCAGATCCGGATCAACAGATCGATCTGTTCATTCACGCCGGCCGCTGCGTAATATCGGTTATAGCCAACCGTGCGCTCGCCGAAATAGGCCGCCGTCACGGTTTGCAGCTGCTCCTTGGGCATCTGGCCCGCCGCTGCTGTGTTTTGCAGCGTGCAGATGGTCACCGTCCCCGCGTCAAACATCGCCCGCCTCCTTGACCTTCTGCGCAAGCAGACGGTTGTTCAGCGCGTAGCGCAGCATGCGCGGCATGGCCGGCGTATCGTCGGCCCGTTTGCGGTATAGGTAGGCCGCGTACATGACCACCAGATTTCCGTCCTCGATGGTGTCTGTCAGTGAAATGCCCTCCCGTGTGATCATCTGCTCCGCGGCCTGCAGCAGGTTCTGCAGATATTCATCATGGGCCGTATTTGCGTCGATGATCTCCAGGTTCGCTTTGAGCAGCGTCAATTTGGTTGCGTCTGTCACGGCTTATCCCACCTTTACTTCTTGGATTTTGTTGCTTTCTTTTGTACCGCCTTGATCAGAGGCGTTTTCTGTCGGTTTTTGTTCCCGGCCAGCTCCGCGATCCGCGCCGGCGACGGAGAGACGCCCGCTCTTGGGTAGGTGTCTCCGACCTCATACACGCGGTTGCCGTCCTGCAGATCGCTGAACCGCTTAATCACGGTGTAATCCATCACGCGCCCTCGTTGGCAGTGTCCGCCGCAAAGGTCATGGCTGCGGTAGGCGTTGCGCCGTTAATGCCGATAGCGACAAAGCCCTCGGCAATGGCAGGCGTGCCGTCGTACCGGGCAGTCCCCTTGAACACGGTCTGATCCTGCAGGAAGCGCACGTGCTCAGATGTGGCGAATTTCTGACCGGCCCGCTCTGCCAGCAGGTACAGATCGAAATAGCCACCGATG
The DNA here is from genome assembly GCA_900319275.1 of uncultured Eubacteriales bacterium. Taxonomy (GTDB): domain Bacteria; phylum Bacillota; class Clostridia; order Oscillospirales; family Oscillospiraceae; genus Limivicinus. The sequence goes on along the minus strand of ONNS01000049.1, from coordinate 14,445 downwards.
ATCACGTTGTCGGGCACGAAGTCCAGCACCTCGATGATGCCGCCGATGACGGGCATGGTATCAGACACGCCGGCCACGATTCGGCCACTGGCGTCAACAGACACAGTCGCTGCCATCAGCGCGGTGTAGGTGGCCTCGTTCATTGCGAACACCTTTTCGCCGCGGCTGTACTTTCCCTTGGCGGCGCCGAAGTCGCTGACGATCGCGGCAATCAGGTCCGCGCCGGTGGTGCCGGAGGCCACGGAAAGGATGTTGGTGGTGTGCAGGTCCGCCCAAGGTCTGGCGGTAGCCGGATAGCCGGAAGGCGCCTCGGTCTGGGCCAGACGTGTCACCACGCCCAGAGGCATGCGGGTACCGGTTCCGTACAGGATGGCCTTATCCAGGGCGATGCCGATTGCCTGTCCGATAGCGGACACCAGCTCCGCCGCCAGATCAATGTCGCTGTCCTCCAGCGTTGCATTGCAGACGGCAAAGTAGCCGCCGACCTTCCAGCAGTTGACCTCCACGTCGTTGAACGCCAGATCAAGCTCGTTGAGGTTGGCGCAGCAGTCCGTCCAGACCGCTTCGGGGATCGTTCCCATGATGGTCATGCGGCCCTCGCCGGAAATGGCCCGGACGTTCACGTGCCGGTACAGCTTGGAATAGTTGGTGATGTTTTCCCGCAGGACGCCCAGCATCACTTCCGGGATGGTCAGGCCCACATTGGTCAGGGCTCTCTTTTCTTTGATGCATTTGCGGACCTCGGCCAGGTAATCCTTGACGTCCTCACGGGCAAAAAACATCTCCCGCTCCTGGGCCGTTGCGCCAAACATGCGGGCGCGGGTTTCGGGGATTCTCATATTTTTATCATCCTTTCTCTTATCTTCTACCGGTTCCTGTGCAGGGACCGGATCAGCGGCCGGGGTTTCTTCCTCGGCCTCCAGCTCAGCTTCCAGACCTTCAATCTCACGATTCAGGTCAGCCTTTGCGTTTTCGTGTGCGTCCTTGTCCTGTTCAAACTGGGCTACGGACTCTTCTACTGCGGATCTCGTCTCCTCGTCCGCGTCCTCCGGCATCTCGGCAATCGCTTTTTCCAGCTCCGTTTCGCGGGACTGGAATTCATTGTCTTTGGCCCGGAGTGCATCCAGACGCTTTTTCGCGTCGTCCAGCTTCTTGCGCAGAAGCAGGGCTTTCAGTGCCATTTGCTCAACCTTCCTTTCATCTTTTCTTGCCATGCCTGGTGTCTTTTGGCGCGGATGGACGCCGCTTCCGCAGACCTGGCAGAAATATTTGTCTCCTGATATGCTGGAAATGTACAGGCTGACACCTCGAACAAATCCACCTCCCTGATCGTCCAATGCACGTCCCCGTTTTCCAGGATATCGGTCTCCTCGACCACGGGGTAGAAGCCGAAGGAACAGCCGTCCACGTCACCGCGTTTTACACGCTCATACAGGTTCATGGCATCACGGTCGTTCGGATTGACCGTAACCTTCCCCCATAGACCATGCTCATCCTCACGCAGTTCCAGTGTGTGGGCTTTTGTCCTCCCCAGCACCAATGTCGTGTCATGATTGATCAGGGCGCGGATATCTCCGCTCAGTGTCTTCGAAAAAGCACCGGGCGCAACGCTTTCCGTCATGCCCGGCGCGATTTCATACAAGGAATTGAAGACGGCGAAATACCCTTCAATCGTGGGATCGCCGCCATCCTCACGGGTTGTAAACTGTGACGGAATGCTCCGTACTTGTCTTATTTCCATCTTTTACCTACCTTTCTACTCGGCTGATTGTTCTCTGCGCAGCGGGCAACGCTCCGCCTGGTCTGTATTGGCCCACCAGCCTTTACAGCGTTTGAAATACACGTGGGCACATCGGTTTCCGGTCTTCGTGCACTGGATCTTCATGCCTTCCACGTATTTTCCATGGGGACAACTCGGCAGCACCTTCATTCGGTATCACCGCCTTGGATCAGCTTCTTTTGATTGCCGATCATGTCGCTGGGTATGTAGTTTTCCAGGATCCGCAACTCGTCCAGGCCGTCCAGCGGCGACATACCGATCCGGTCGCGGACCTCATTGCCGGTGACGATGCCTTTGTCGGAGAGGCCGCCGAAGACCTGGTAGATGGTGTTCAAATCCCAATCCATCAGGGACAAGACGTTGAATTTGACATACCACTTGGGCGACAGAATCAGTTTTTTGGTCAGCTCCTGCTGGATCCCGATTGCAATCGGCCGGATGGTGTTCTGGACAAAGTTGTTCCAGGCGTCTTTGTTGTAATCGCCCACGCCCAGGACAAACGCCGGGATCCCCAGAATGGACGCCACCATTCTGCGGTCCAGCTGGATCGTGTCGGTGATCGCCAGATCTGCCAGGGACAGGGGCTTGACCTGCTCCACGGCAAACTGTTCTGCCGGGATGATCCACGGCTCCCCCACGTTGGCCGATTCCACGTAACTGTCCAGCAGCTTTTTCCGACCCTCCGGTGTGGCGAATTCGTCGATCAAGGCGTCGACCTTCACGATCAGGCTTGGCTTCCATTTGCTTTTCAGAAAACCTTTTTCCGTGGCGGCTGCCTGCTTGAGGTTATCTGCTAAGCCCTGCAGCGACACCGTCATACCCTTTCCCTTCCACATGTAATACTTGTCCGGATTATGGACAAAATGGAGGACGCGGTCCGATGCGTATGTCCGTCCGTCGATCTGTACGGTGTAATCCCGGAAGCTCCCCGGCACCGGCTGGAGGCTGATGCGGGAAGCACTGATCGGTTCAAGATCCTGCAGATACCCTTTGCGCGTGCGGGGAAGGACGATGCTGTTTCCGCGACCATACAGCAGCATGTTCATGACGATTGCCTCCACCCACGTTTTCCGCGTCATGTTCGGCATCGGCTCAATGTCCAGCAGGCGGCTCAGCTCGTTGATGATTCGGACGTCTCCCCGCTCCGTGTTGGCCATCAGGTGGATGGTAATGCTGCCCATCAGTCTGGCGATCGCATAGCACCCGGCTACGATTTCCGGACATCGATCCAGGGACGTGTACCCGGGCACGCACAGGGAATCATCGTCACCGACCACGTATGCAATGGCCGGCAGAGCCCCCCTTGTCTGCCGCGTTCTGTTCCACGGCATCAGATTTTTTACTTTCATCGCATCGATCTCCCCATATCAGTTTTCGCCCCACCAGGCTTTTGCTTTTTTCTGCCGGGTGGTGGCCTCCATCTTTCGGATGCACGCAAAAACCGAAGCGTCGAACAGGTCAATTCGGTGCTCCGGTTGGATCTTCTCATATTGGACGGCGTCGTCCGTTTTTTCGATTGCCCGCACATTTGAGATGCAATATTCAAACGCTTCGCTGTGCAGGTAGTAAAAATTTCCGTCTTTGATCGCTTTCTCGATGTGGCGGAATCCGCTGGATTTCAGGTAATAATACTGCGGCTGATCGATCACGTGAAACCGGGCCGCCTTCATGGCCGGGAAATACTCATCGCCGGCGAATTTCCGGTCATGTCCGTTCTGTTTGATTTTGAATCCCATCTGCCGCATTTTCACAAACCAGTTGACAATATCCGCGATGTTGACGGTCGGGCTGTTGCACATGGTCAGCCACCCGTCATCCTGCCAGCCAAACAGCGGTATGCTGTCTTCCTCCGCCTTTCGGACCGCCTGGGTGATTGGGAAAAATGCGTGCGTCACGCAAATGTCCACGCCCTTGTATGTCCCGTACAGGGCTGCGGCTGTCAAGTCATACATGCGTGACAGATCCGCGCCGCCATACCAGTCCACCGGCAGCTTTGCCAGCTCCTCCAAGGTCCAATCGTACTTTGCGTCTGACCTGCGGACCTCGTCGATATCAAACCATGCCCGCATCGCATTGGTGTAGATGTTCAGCGACCGGGACAGGAAATCCTTGCGCTGCTGCGGGTCGTTCTGGGCCTGGAGGGCGTCATGCATAATGTCCTCCGGCCGGATGGTCACGCCATAGGACGGGTTTGCCTTCTGGTGCTGGATGGGATCCGTGTAATCACAATTCCCCGCCTCGTCCTGATCCGCGCGGGAGACAAACACAAACAGGGCGTCGTCTTTGACGGTGCCGTTAACCACCTTCACCGCATAATCCAGACGACGGTAGCAGAAACTGTTGACGTCATTGCCGGCGGTGGTTATGCCGATCATCAGCTTGTTATTGTAGGCTTTCATGGCCTCTTTGAATCGATTGTACTGGGCCGGTTTCTTGAAAGCGTGCAGCTCATCCGCGATAGCGATGTTGCAATTGAAGGAATCCTGCGCATCCGGATTCGCCGCCAACGCCTCAATGTCGATAGATCCGCAGGGCATTCCCTCCTCATCCTCGAAATCCATGTGGACGCTGTGCTCGGCATTGTTGTTCCGGATCCGGAAGTCTTCCGCCAAGCCCCGGTACCGCAGGGTGTAAACGATATCCTCAAAACTTTGAATTGCCTGCTTCATGGACGCAGCCACGATATAGATCTGAGATCCGTTGCGCCGCTCCAACAACGCAAGGCCGAAGGCCAGCGCCGCGATGAACAATGTCTTTCCGTTTTTCCGCGGCACAAATATGAACGCCTCTTTGTATCGGCGCTCGGTGGTTCCTGTGAAGTAAAAGCCCACCAGGTTGTATACGCAAAACACTTGCCAAGGCTGCAGGATCAGCGCGGTATTGACCAGCGGGGTCCCTTCCAGGGTCTCCCCCTTTTTATGGACCATCAGCTTTTCGATAATGCCGATCACGAAATCCGGCTCTTTGGTGTGCAGCTCCAGATCGTCCCGCGCAAGATCGGCCAGAAAGCGCTTGGCCGCCAACATGACCTCGGCGCCGCATATCAATTCTCCGGACGCGGCTGCGGCAGCGTAGTCAATGGCGATCTGCTTATAGCTCTTAACCCTCAAGGGCGTTCAGTGCCTCCGCCAGTGCGTTCTTTTTGACCTTCTTCATGGCGGCTTCGTTGATCTTGCGCAGGCCTGCCGGAGTCAGGCCCAGATCCCGCCAGTATCCCAGGGCGTCTTGTTCGCATTCGCGGATGATCATGTACGACGGATTCTTTTCCAGGTAGATTCCGCCGCCTTTGTTTTCGTGCTTCACCACCAGCTCTCCGCCGGAGGCTTCAAACTGGGCAACGGCTTCATCTCGGCGTTCCAGGATGCCGGCCAGCGTGGAGATCGGCCCAGCAAAAAACGGCTTGTACGTGCCGGCGGCGTCGCACCATTTCTTGATCCGCTTTTCCCATGTCTTTTTCGTCACGCCCGTTCACCTCCACCGTGATCCCAAAATCAGAAAATTGCCAAAACCAGAAACAGGATCAAAAACGCACCGTTTTCGACCCTGTTTTGATTTACTTTTCCGGAAATCCCACATTAACCCGCGCCCGCGCGATCCCCTTTTCCCAGAATTGCCCCCGCAGTTGGAAAAAGCTATACCCGGGCCAACAGGCGCAGGCGCGCACGCATGCGCGTGATGGGGGGCTATCGGCGCTGTGACGCCGTTTTCCCGTTGCATCGCGGCAGTTGGATGGTGATGTCCATCCCCTGTTTTCTGGCGGTACGACGCATCAGGTCCAGCCCATCCACGGTCAGGACGTTTGTTTCCCTATCATGCAGCCGGTTATGCGTGGCCAAGCTGACGCTGATCAGGTTCCAATCTGAAAACGCATATTCCGGGTACTCGTCTCGCGGGAAAATGTGGTGGACGATTGTTGCCTCCACCATGCGCCCATATCGCTTTTCGATCTGGTCCATATAACCGTCCCGGCGCAGGATCCTTTTTCGCTTCCTGCGCCACTTATCGCTTGTATAGAAATCTGTCATAGCGCCCCCACCTCAGCAAATGCTACGACCACCCGCTCCGCGGCCGACTTTGTCAGACGACTGCGCAGCGCTCCGATATCGCGTAAAAGGCTCTACCGACTGCCTGTCGCGTTCTTTCCAGGTTACATAATAGCACGTTCGTTTTTGCAATGTTTGCCGACTTTTAATTCCAGCCCAGCGCCTCCCCCAGATGTATGACTCCCTGCTTCCGGAAGTAGTACGTCCTCCGGACGCTGTAGTTGATGATCTCGGCCACTTGGGCCATCGGCACCCGGCCGATGTAGAACTCGGCCAGGACGGTCTTCTCCTTTTCATCCTCCAGCTGCTCGATGGCGTCACTTTGCAGATGATCTCGCTGACCTTGTCGACCGGAGACGTCTGCACCCGGTCGCGGTCGTACTGGATCGCCCTGGCGCCGAGGCAGCTCCTCAGCTCTTCACATCTCAGCTGCTTCCTCTTGATGGCGTACTCCTTCTTGCGGATCTGCATCAGATAGTCAAAAGTGCTTTGTAGGTCCATAGGCTTGCTCCCTCCCTTCCTTCAGCAGAGACTCCAGCGAGACCACGATCTTGCCCGTGGCCAGGGCGTAGCCCAGCTCCCTGTTGGCGCCTCTGCTGTTTTCCCAGCCCGGGAGCTGGATCAGGTAGTCAGCCTTCGAGAGCAGGAGCATGTCGATCTCCATGATCGTGTCATAGCTCAGCTCCTCGATCGGGACGACCCGGGAGAGTGCTGCCGGATTGATGACATCATAGCCCATGCGCGTGAGCTGCTTCGCCGCCCAGGCGAACTGCCTCTTGTAGTCTGGGTTGCCCGTGACCGGGCCGCTTAAATAACCTATCATGTGTATTTCCTCCCCGTTTTCTGATCCTTCAGGTGGATCCTGTTCGTTATGTCGTAACCGGCCAGAGCTGCCACGGCCTTGATCGTTCTGATCAGCTCGCTGACCTGCTCCGGCGCTTTGTCGGCCCTCTTGATGGCCTTGTCGGCCGTAGGGTCCGGATAGCCTTCCGCGTTCACTTGGCCCTCCTCTCTTTGAGTGCTGCCAGCAGGGCCGCCTGGCTCGTGTCCTTGTTCTGTAGTGCTGCCATGACCTCCTCGTCGGCTGTGCCCTCAGCGATCAGGTGGTGGATGATCACCGGCTTCTCCTGGCCCTGCCGGTATAGCCTGGCGTTGGCCTGCTGGTAGAGCTCCAGGCTCCAGGTGAGGCCGTACCAGACGATCACATGGCCGCCCTCCTGAAGGTTGAGGCCATAGCCGACGCTGGCAGGGTGGGCCAGTAGCACCTGGACCTTCCCGGCGTTCCAGTCGGAGATGTCCTTCTCGTTCTCCAGGATCCTCGCGCCCTTGATCTTGCCCTGGATGGCCGCGAGGTCGTGCTTGTAGCTGTAGAAGACCAGCACCGGGCTGTCCGTCGTGTCGACGATCTCGGCCAGGGCCTCCAGCTTCGCCTCGTGGATCTTCACAACCTTGCCTTCGTTCGTGTAGACGCTGCCGTTCGCTATCTGGAGGAGCTTGGTCATGACGGCCGCCGCGTTCAGGGCCGCGATGTCGTCGTCCTCGATCTGGAGGAGCTGGTCGCGCTCCATGCGTTTGTAGGCCTCCATCTCTTCCGGAGAGAGCTGCACCGGGATCACGTTGTCGATCCTCTTGGGCAGCTTCAGGTAGTCGGCCGCGCTCATGCTGATGCAGATGTCGCTGATCTTGTCCTCGATCTCCTTCTGGGCGTTCCGGAAGGGCTCCCACTTATAGACGACGTAGCCGTTCCGTGCTCCGGGCCGGAAGTATCTCTCCCGGTAGGATCCCAGCGTCAGGCCCAGGCGCTCGCCCTGGTCCAGCAGGTAGACCTCAGCCCAGAGATCCATCAGCCCGTTGGGGCTCGGCGTGCCGGTGAGGCCGACGACTCTGCTCACGGACGGCATGGCCTTCTTCAATGCCCGGAAGCGCTTGGCCTGGGGGTTCTTGAAGGAGCTCAGCTCGTCGATCACGATCATGTCGAACGGCCAGCCCTTCCTTAGTCCCTGGTAGTAGTTGATCAGCCAGATCACGTTGTCCCGGCCGATCACATAGATGTCGGCCTCAGCCCTCAGCGCCCGGATCCGCTGCTGCTCGTTCCCCAGGACCTTCGAGATCCTCAGGTCCTTCAGGTGGTCCCACTTGGCGTGCTCCCTTGTCCAGGTGTCCTCGGCCACCCGCTTCGGGGCGATGACCAGGACGCGGGAGATTTCGAAGCGGTCATACATGAGCTCCTGGATCGCTGTGAGTGTTATCACGGTTTTGCTAGCCCAGGCCCATGTCTAAAAATAGCCCGACTTTCGGGATCTTGATCACGAGCTCCATCGCTCTCTTTTGATAATCATGCGGCATGAACTTCATCTGGCACCACCTCCTTCCTCTTCGTCGTGTTCTTTATGCCAGCGGGCGTGCTCCGCTTGGCTTGCAAAAATCATTAAATTCTCGGGTCTGTTGTCCTTCTTGTTTCTGTTAATGTGATGCACGACCTCGCCCTTTTTCAGTGGCCGCCCGAGTATTTGCTCAGCCACGGTTCTGTGCTCGTGCCTTCCGTTTTTCTTCCGGTAATGGTCCGCGCTGCCGGTGTCGATCCGCGCCTGGCTCAGCTTCTCCCTGGTCTCCGGTGTCATGCGTTCAGCATTATGCAGCCGGTTGTATTCGCTCAGATGTGGGTGGCGCGTGATCGGTCTGCCGTCCGGGTTGTACTTCTTGGACCGGTACCGGCCGAGGCACTTCCGACTACAGAAGGCCATCTCCTTGCCCTCCATCTGGCTCGGGTACCTCCAAAAGGTCTTGCCGCACCAGCTACATGTGTATAACTGCATCTCGCACCTCCTCGATGAAGGCCTTGGCCTCGTCCATGCCTCTGATCGTCCGGACCTGGCAGCCCAGCTGTCTCAGCCGGTCAATTTGCCATACCTGGATAGGCGTGAGCCGTCCCCTATCAGTCTTTAACTCGACGAAGTAAATGAGCCCACCAGGAAGAACGGCAAGACGATCGGGCACGCCATCGTTCCCTGGGCTGGTAAACTTGAAGGCCAGACCTCCCAGACTCTCAATCTGGCGCCGGAGCCATTTTTCTATATCTCTTTCTCGCATTGTTTTCTCCTTAGGGTGACAACCTCAAAAAATTTTGCTTATCATATACGCGTATTACCCGTGCGGGTGCCTATATGCGCCCATTTTTGGGTTAAAAATAAATGTTATATAGAAAACGATTGTCAAGTTGTCACCCACATGCCCTGCGCCCTTATTTTTCAAGGCTTCGCAAGGGTGACAACTTCGGTGACAACTTCGGTGACAACTTCCACTTGTCACCCTTTCGCCCTCATCAGTCGGGGTGACAACCTCCCCCGGGTGACAACTTAGTCGGGTGACAACTTCCTCGTGTATGGTCTCTGCTGTCCGTATTCTGAAATCTTCATTCGTTTGCCGGTTTTTTCCCACTCCGGGATCCTTGCCATGATGGCCATGATCTCCCAGCTGTCCGCTTTTTTCCATGCGTTCTTAGGTCGTCCGAAGCACTCGCAGAAGATCTCCATCGCACAGACTTTGGTCCTCTTCATGGTGCCTTCCTGCTGCTTCGGATCCAGGACGTCACGCTGCTGGAAGTAGTCGCGCCGCTTGCCGAGGTCCCAGCTGTACCAGTCCTCCGGCAGCAGGGTGTCGAGGTAGTCGATCACCTGGCCCTCACGCTCGTCATATTCAAGCGCCGCCTGCTGGGCCTTGGCCGCTTCCTTCTCCATCTCTGCATCCAGGAAGCTGTCCTCGCCCTCGGTGGCGTACATGGCCGCCTCCGCCCAGATCTGTGCCCTGGTGGCCTCTGTCATCTCCCAGACAGAGAGGCGGCCTCCGCCATCGACCGAGACGGGCCAGAAGCGCCGGTTGCCGGTGGCGTCCCTCAGGAAGCCGGTGGTGCTGTTGGTCGTGCCGCAGATGATCGCGGTCCTTGGATGCCTCTCGACCACTCTGCCGTAGGCTGCCCGGTACTCGTCCACCTGCCGGGAGAGGAAGCCCTTCATCACGTCGATGTCGGCCTTCCTGGTTCCCTGCATCTCGCCGATCTCCATGATCCAGACGCCCTGGAGCTTCTCGGCTGCCGTCTTGTCCCTGGTGTCGGCCAGGCTCAGGCTGTCGCTGAACCACTTGCCGCCCAGCTTCCGGAGCAGGGTACTCTTGCCGATGCCCGGCTTCCCGTCGAGGACCAGCACGGTGTCGAACTTGCAGCCGGGCTCCCATACACGCTGGACCGCGCCGATCAGGGTCTTCCTTGTGACGGCCCGGACGTAGGGCGTGTCCTCCGCGCCCAGGTAGTCCACCAGCAGGGTGTCCACTCTCGGCACGCCGTCCCACTCCGGGAGCCCTGCCAGGTATTCCTTCAAGGGATTGAAGCGCCTCTTGTCGGTGATCTGGGTCAGGGCCTTGGCGAACTTGTTCTCCGGGAACTGGACCTTGTACTTGTCGGCCACCCAGATGTAGAGCTGGGCGTCGTCGGCGTCTCTCCAGTATTTGTTCGGCCGGTTCCACGGCAGCTTGCCCTTGACCTCGATCGCGCCGGAGAGCTCGTTGAAGCGGATCCCCTGGAGCGCTGGATCGTTCTCCAGGATCAGCGCCGCGTTGGTGATCACTGTCCGGATGTCGCCGTTCTCGTTCCTGAGCAGCTTGAGCTTCCAGGCCTCGTCTGAGTCTTCCGGGATCTCCTCGTTCTCGAAGTCCAGGACGGCCGTGTCCTGCCGGTCCCTGTCGACCGTGTGGATCGTCTCCGGATCTTCGGAGGCGAACGCTGCCATCGCCTTGTAGCTCGGCCGGTCCTTGCCGCTCTTGTCCTCGCGGCCTTCATCCAGGTGGCCGAACTTGTGGATCCGGACCAGGTCGAAGGCGTTGCAGAGCTGGCCGCCTGCCGGATCCGTCGAGTGGTTTGAGTAGGCGAAGGTCTCGCCGTCGTAGACCACGAGACCGGCAGCAGTGGAGCCCGCCGCGTAGGTGTAGCGGTCAGCCTTGGCCGTTGGGGTGTAGACGTCCGGCAGGAACTTCGCGATCGCCTCCGGGATCGTGTAGGTCCGGCAGAAGGCGCCGACGATGCCCTTCTTGGCCAGAGGGTCGCCCTGCTTGTCGGCCTGGCGCTTCCGGATGTCCGTCATCCTGGAGGAGTACGGCCAGAAGCTCGTGTCCGTCCAGTCCGGGTACTCGGCCAGGACGCTGTCGGCCTTCAGGAAGGGCGCGTCGTAGTACTTGAAGAACGGCTCGACGCCGGTGCTGTTGCTCGGCCAGTACATGAGGCGCGTCGGCTGGAAGGTCGAGTCGTCGAAGTAGTCGATGCCGATCTTCTCGGCGATCTTCCTGGCGATGGCCTCGTACTCGTCCGGGGAGACCTCGCGGTCGAGCGGCATGATCAGACGGTAGCGCGGCGTGGCCTTCGAGTGCTTGTGCGTCGAGTAGACGGCCATGGCTCCGGTGATCTCCAGGTTGTTCATGAGGTTGTCCCAGAAGTCGGCAGGAGGGAAGTCCAGGTCCAGGGTGAGGATCTGACGGGCGAGGACGTAGCCGGTCTTCCGGCGTCCTTCCTTCAGGTGCCCGCCGACGAAGCCGCCGATGTCCTTGATCCGGTCCTGCTGCTCCTTTGACATTTTCATGTACTCGGCGTGGGTCTCCGGAGTCTCCACGGACTTCGAGAGTTTCAGCAGCAGGGCGGACCAGTAGATCCGCGTTCTTCTTCAGCCTGTTGGCCCGGTTCTCAGCGCTGACGAACTCCCGCTGGTAGTCACGGTAGGAGGCGAGCGCGTCGCGCTGCCTTTGCTTCAGGTCCTTCAGCTTGGCCTTCAGTTCTTTGAGCTGCTCCCGGTAGGCCCGGCCCTCTGCTGCTGAGTACTGCAGGCGCTCGATCTGGCCGGTGAGCTTGTCGATCTCCGGCTGCATCTCCGTCGCCCTGGTGTGTTGCTCCACGGCCTTGTTGGCCAGGTCTCTCCGGCCGTCCAGGAGGGCAGAGGCGCGTTGACCGCAGTGCCGGACGATGGTGGCCCGCAGCTCGTCCCGGTGTTCATAGTCTTCGTCGACCAGTTTGAGCAGCTTCCGGAGTCGGGTTGCGTCGGTCGGGAAGAACTTGTCCAGCACGATGGTCATGCGGCCCCTGCCTTCGTTGAATGTAAAAGAGATAATATTCTCCATCGGTTCCTCCTTAGGTCTCCGCCATACTGCAAAAATCATTGTCCCAGACAGGCGCATCGATCACATCACAGGTGTCCACTCCATCCCAGTGCTTGCAGTCCTTACACCATACGATTTCCGGCTGTGCGGATGGCAATGATTCAATCGTCGCTTTTGCAAGTGCCTTATCCCACTCAACGCCCCATGCGCCTTTGTCAAGTTCATCAATCGCCGCCTGTCTGCTGATTAAATCTTGCATTGCTTACACTCACTTTCTATCTGTGGATTAAAATGTTGTTTCGTCAAAAACAATCTGATCATCTAACAACTGATTACAAACATATATGCTTTGAAAATTCGGGCTATTTAATAATCCCTTATCCCTGTGATAAAATTTCATTCGTCCTCTCGGCACAAGCATTTCAACTTTATGTTTTCTGAATATGTCCGCCCTTTTTTTGCTGTCAAATAATCCGTTGAAATTTATTATTAATGCAAATGGTATATTCCACTCATACAATCGCTGAAATATTTTATCTCGCTTGCTAAATGGTGGATTAGAAACAACTATATCCCCCTGCGGTTCTTGATACTCAAAAAAATCTTGCCCTGTTTCTATATGTCCGTAATTTACATCAAATCCTTTATCCTTAAATGTCATTACAAACTTGCTATCTGCTTTATCAAAAGGACACCATATTGTTTTTGTTTTATACTTCCTCAAAATATATGGAATAATCATATTTACGGCATTCTGGGGAGTATAATATTCATCTCCATTCATGCTTTGTTTAATTTGTTGCGAATAACTCATTCCTTGTCCTCACTTTCTGCCTTGTAGCGCATCAATCGCCGCCTGTCTGCTGATTAAGTCACTCACTTTGTTCCTCCTGCGTCTCTTGCAATTCTGTCAATCCTTTCATACTCTGCCTTTTGTGCCGCCTTGTGCCGCTCCTGATGCTCGTCAATCCACTTTTTGGTCAGTGTCCATCCGTGCGTACAATGCACTTCACCGTCATCGTTACATCCACCTTCGTAGTAATGAGCCACATATCCGCACTTGTTTTGCAGGTACTTCAGCGTGGAAAGCGTCAGCTTATATGGCAGTCTTGCCCTGATTGCAATATTCCTTGCCCCTGACGGAAGCCAACAACCATACCCACAATACACGGCATCTTCCAGAAGGATGTCTATCACATCCTCTGACGCATCTATTTCGTTGCCATTGGCATTTTCGGAATAAATAAAGCATTCTTCATATGCCGACAGGATATTAAGACCATTCCGGTTCAGCCAGTAGTATTTGCCACCGTCCTTCTTTGGTTCCGCACAATCAGCAAATCCTTTTTCTACCAACCGCTCCCAGACCCGCATATCCGTGCCGCCTGCATCGTAATAGTTTCGGTACGGTTTGTAATACGCCGTGCCGCCACGATGATAGATTTTCTTCCGGTCAAATCCTACGCAGTGTTCCATCTTTCGCACTTCGTTTTCAGACAACGCCTTGACCGCTCTGGCGTGTAAATCATGATTCAGGTCGCTCATCTTCCCGCCTTTCTGGATATCTGATAGTAGTCGCAGGCATAGGTTCCTCCTTGCTTGTTTATGGGTAGATCCTCCGGGGGCGCAGGGCCCCCGGGATTTATGATCAGTTGATAAGGAAAGCCGGGCGGACGCTGAGAGAGTCCGAGGCGCCCCAGTAGTTGGCATCACCGTAGCTGCCGACGGCGCAGAAAGCCGCCGCCGAGCCCTTCCGCTTGTTCTGGAGCCAGCCCCACTCCCAGCAGTTCTGCCGGAAGGCGATCCGGTTCTTCCGGTCCTTCATGAGCTCCCACTGCTCGCAGCCGTCCGGCTCGAAGTACTCCGCGTCCTCCTGGCCGAAGATCTCACCGAAGAAGGGGATCCGGAGCAGGTCGCCGTTGTCGAACGGGACCATCCTGTCGCCCCAGTCGTCGAAGAGGTCGAGGATCTCCTTGCTCCTGAGCGTCTCCCTGAGGTCGCTCTCTTCATAGCCGCCCTTGTTGGTGCTCTTCCTGTTCATCGGGTAGGCCTCGTCGAGGTACTGATCCAGCAGGAAGAGGGCGCCCTCCGGTGTAGCCGCTTGGCAGGTGGCCGTGTAGCGGCCGACGCGGATCTGGTCGCCGGTCTGGATCTGGGTGGTCTTGGTGAGCGTCTTCCGGTAGACGTCAATGCTGTGCATAGTCTCAAAGATTTCCATGTGTGTCCTCCTTAGTCTTTCTTGTAGAAGGGCGTCTCGTAGGTGTCGCCCTTTAGTGGCAGGCCCGGCGCCCAGTCTATGGGCTGGCTCATGATGTCGTTGATCACGGCCGGGGCCTTGGTGTCTTCGTTCGGCACGTCGACGATCATCTCGTCGTGGACGTGCATCACGATCTTGTAGCCCAGCTCGCTGACCCGTGTCATGGCCACGGCCAGGCAGTCCCTCGCGGTCGCCTGGACGATGTTCTCGACCAGCTTCCCGCCGTATGT
>ONNS01000156.1 GCA_900319275.1 uncultured Eubacteriales bacterium | reverse complement strand
CTGTACTTTGCCGAGGTTTTTGTAAGGCAGCCCGGCAGTCAGCTTGATTGCCTCCGCAAACGCCTCCGGAGGATAATACTCCAAAGGCGTATTTGCAGTGGGGATCGCCTCGCCGGAAGTCTTGCTGATCGAGGCAAGCCCCGGTTGCCGGACATTGTATCCCCAAATGGTAATCCCTGCGCCGCCGGATACCAGCTTTTGCCGATAAGCAACGGCGGAGATCGTTGTCAATTGGACCGTACTGGTTCTTATCATGCCTGATTCCTTCCTTCCCAAGAATCGAAGTCTTTCCAGAAAGCCAGAACAGCGGCCGTATAGCGTTCCGGATCTGTGAAATAACTCATGCCATGGTCCGCCCCGGGTACGATCAGCAGCCGTCGCGGCCCGCCGCAGGCGAGATAGTTTTCATAGGTCATCTCCACTGGAACAAAGTGGTCGCCTGTGCCGTGAATCAGCAGCACCGGGATTCTTGTGTTTTTCAGAGCCTCCGTCGTGGAGAAGTCGTTGGAGCCTACCTGGATCTTATGGCGCAGGATTTCGCTGGCAATCACGCCGCGCACGCCGTAAGCAATATGCAGATTGTTGTTGGCCACGTGCTTCCAGATAGCGTGCGGCGAGGTGTAGCCGCAGTCGGCGATGATTCCATGTACGTTCTCGGGCAAGCAAAGATCTGACGCCATCAGCACAGTCGCCGCACCCATGGAAACGCCTACGAGATAGATTGGGAGATCTGCGCCGACACTTCGGTTTACCCAGGATACCCAGTCGAGGCAGTCAAAGCGTTCTATCAGGCCGAAGCCCATGTACTCGCCGCCGCTGTTGTCATGGGCGCGCTGCTCGATATACAGGACGCTGCAGTCGTTCGCCGCCCAGGAGTCGGCCACGATACCGAAGGTTTCGTACCAGGAGGCGCGCCAGCCATGGACGGCAATGATGATCCGTTTCGCGTTTTCCACAGGGAGCCAATGTCCGACCAGAAGGATGCCGTCATGGCTGATGGTCTCTACGGTCGTGCTGGCCTTTTTCGAGAGCCTGTCCCCGGCTTCGATCCTCGCTTTGAAAAAGGCATCGTCCTCTATAAACCCAGCGACACGCTTCTCCGCCAGCTTCATCAGCTTCGGCTCCTCTCGATCCACCGCCATCTTCAGCAGGTACTTTGTGGTAGCAAAGGCGGAGATCGACGCTACAGCGGCTGAGCCTGCAAGGACACCGCCCCACTTTATGATTTTTCTTGAGGGGCTCGTCATGTTTTTTTCTCCTTCCCCGAATCATTCAGATAACAGTCGGCCATTTTTTGGATCCGCTCCATCCTGTTCTCCAGCTCGGCGCTCAGCACAGCGCATTCAAACAGCTCTCTTTCCAAATCCGCAACAGTTGGCAGATTCTTTTTATACCGGATCTTGTGCTCAAGGCTGGCCCAAAAGTCCATGGAGATCGTCCGAAACTGCACCTCGACCTTCATGATCTTCTTTTCGCTGCGCAGGAAGATCGGAACGCCGACGATCAGATGCAAACTTCTATACCCGTTCGGCTTTGGATTCTCGATATAATCCTTCCGCTGGATCAGGAGAATGTCGTCCTGCCGAGTCAAGGCATCCGCCAGCATGTAGATATCTGAGGTGTAGGAGCAGATGACCCGCACGCCCGCTACATCGTTGAGATTGGCTTCGATGCTCTCCACGGACAGCGGGTATCCTCTGCGCTGCAGCTTCTCAACAATGCTTTCCGGTGATTTCAGCCTCGTTTTGACGGTTTCGATCGGATTGCGGTCGTATTGCAGAGACATCTCCTCATTCAGAACATGGAACTTCTCGGAGACCTCCATCATGGCGCAGCGATAGTAGGCCATCAACTCCCGGTATGGGAGCGCGAACTGCTGGATCAGGCCCGCGATCTCCCGGTCGGCGAGCTTTGCTTCAAGAAACTGCTCCACCTGCGCGGAACTGAGCAATTCCATCATTTCTTGTTTCTCTGTTTTATCCAAACCAGCAATAAGACAAGAACTGCAACGCCTCCCGCAGCCTGAAGGTAATTGGTATATCCGTTCATGGCCGCACCTCAGCGCCGGAGTGCCTGGGCGATGTCCGTCTGCTCCCAGGGCAGTTCCGCAGCGTTGCTGCCGAAATGGCC
>ONNS01000084.1 GCA_900319275.1 uncultured Eubacteriales bacterium | reverse complement strand
CACCCACAGCGATACGCCTCCACGGCTGCTGCGGGAGATCTACGCCAAGCCTTTCCAGGCGGCGATCAACGCGGGCCTCAAAGGGATCATGCCCTGCTACGACTCCCTGAACGGCGAACCGGTCTCTGCCTCCAATGAATTGCTGACCGGGCTTCTTCGGGAAGAAATGGGCTTTGAGGGACTCTGCGTCAGCGATTACGGAGCAGTCGGCAATGCCCACAGCGTCCAGCACATCGGCGAGAGCTTTGCCGCGGCGGGTTACCGCTGTATGGAGGCCGGGATGGACATGGAGCTGCCCTCTACGACCGGTTGGAACGAGGAACTCAAAGCTATGTTCCAAAGCGGCGAGGCGGATATCGCGGTTCTCGACCGGGCGGTGCTGCGGGTGCTGGAGGCCAAGTTCCGCATGGGCCTGTTCGAGCATCCCTTCGCCTTGCAGGGGGAGGAGCTGCGGAGGGCCTTCTCCGATCCAAATGATCGGGAAATATCCTTACAGTCTGCACGGGAGTCTTTGGTGTTGCTGAAAAACGACGGGGCGCTGCCACTCAAAAAAACGGTCAAAAAAATCGCGCTCATCGGCCCCCATGCCGACTGCGCGCGCAAGTTTTTCGGCGGCTATACCCACCTGTGCATGATGGAATCCACCCTTGCGGTGGCCAACTCCATTGCGGGTGTCAGCGGTGTGGTGATGGACGGACGGCCCATCCGAACCATTCCCGGCACGAATATTCAGTCCGACGAGGGCGAAGAGTTCGACGCGATCCTCTGTCGCCAGAAGCCGGACTGCCGCAGCCTGCTGGAAGAGCTTCGGGCGCGTCTGCCGGAAGCGGAGATCACCTATGCCTACGGCTATCCCATTGCGGGGGCGGACGAGAGCTGCTTTGAAGAAGCGCTGGCCGTATCGAAGGACGCAGATGTGGTGATTCTGACCTTGGGCGGCAAGCACGGCACCTGCTCCATGGCCTCCATGGGCGAGGGCGTGGACGCTGCCAACATCAATCTGCCGCCCTGTCAGGACGCCTTTATTCGGGAAGCGGCGAAGCTCGGCAAGCCTCTGATCGGCGTACACTTTGACGGCCGTCCCATCTCCAGCGACGCGGCGGACGAGTGCCTGAACGCGATTCTGGAGGCTTGGAGCCCTGCCGAATTCGGCGCTCAGGCGGTAACGGACGCCCTGCTGGGAGACTACAACCCCGGCGGCAAGCTGCCGGTCTCGGTCGCGTATCACGCGGGACAGATCCCGATCTACTACAATCATCCCTTCGGCTCCTGCTGGCACCAGGGCGAGAGCATCGGGTTTGCCAACTATGTCGATCTGCCCCACACGCCACGCTATGTCTTCGGCCACGGCCTGAGCTACACGCGCTTCGCCTATTCCGACTTTACAGCCTCGGCGGCAAAGATCCGCCCCGACGAGCCGCTGACGCTTTCCGTCTCTGTGCGGAACACCGGCGGTCGCGCCGGAGACGAGGTGGTACAGCTCTATGTCTCCGACAGGTATGCCAGTCAGACCCGGCCCGTACAGGAGCTCGTCGGCTTTTATCGCCTGCCATTAGAACCGGGCGAGCAAAAAACACTGCGTTTTTTGCTGGATCCCTCGCAGCTCGCTTTTCTGGACAGGGATATGCGCTGGAAAATTGAGAAAGGCGCGTTTGAATTCCGCGTCGGCGGCTCGTCGGAAAACGTGTGTGGCCTTGTCACCGTACATATTGCGGAGGACGCCTGGATCGACGGGAAAAACAGGGCCCTGTTTGCCTCTGCGCAGGTGCTGTGTTTTTTTCCGCCAGCGCTTTGAAATCTGCGCAACTTGAAATTGACCTTTCCCGGCACCCCGTATATAATGCCTGTATACCGTTTTTTCATTTTCAATACTGCGCTGTGAGCGGGAAAGGATGACGTTTCATGGGTTTGACCCGGGCTGCCGTTCGTTTTGCCGCGCCGCTTCCGCGGCCGGAGCAATTTCAGCGCTGCCTGTTTATCGGGCCGCATCCGGACGACATTGAGATCGGCGCCGGCGCCACCGCCGCGTGCTTTGCCGCCGAGGGGAAGGCGGTCTCGTTTCTGATCTGTATGGACGGGCGATTTGGGCTGGAGCACGCGCCCGCCGGCACCACGTCCGAGGCACTGATCGGGATACGGCGCGAGGAGAGTCTGGCCGGGGCAGCTGCGCTAGGCGTGAAGGACGTCCGCTTCCTCGGTCTCTCCGACGGCGGACTTTATAATCAGAATGAGCTGTACCGCGGCATGGCCCGCGTCATCGGTGAGACACAACCCGAAATCATCTTCGCGCCAGATCCCTGCGTGACAAGCGAGTGTCACGCCGACCATCTGAACGTGGGCGAAGCAGCGCGGCGGCTGGCCTTCTTTGCTCCCTTCCCGGAGATCATGGCGGAGCTCGGCGCCGTGAGCGCGCCGGTGCAGGCTATTGCCTATTATATGACTGCAAAGCCCAGCCGCTTTGTTGCGGTCGGCGCCTGCCGCGCGAAGCAGCTGTCCGCGATCCGCTGCCACACGAGCCAGTTTCCGGCGGGCTCGGAGGCCCTGCGCAGTCTGGAGCTCTATCTGAAGCTGCGCGCCGTCGAGTTCGGCCTTCGCAGCTTCAAGGGCAGCGCCGAGGGCTTTCGTGTGCTCGGGGTGACGCAGATGCACTGCCTGCCGGAGGCAGGGAGATAAGCTGCCGGGAGCGGCAGCTTATAACCGGATAGAAATGATTTTCAAAGGAGCAATCACCGTGAAGCAGCAGGCCTTTAACCCCTATCTTCCCTCCTGGGAATATGTCCCGGACGGAGAACCGCATGTGTTTGGTGATCGGGTCTATGTCTACGGCAG
This sequence comes from uncultured Eubacteriales bacterium, assembly GCA_900319275.1. Lineage (GTDB taxonomy): Bacteria > Bacillota > Clostridia > Oscillospirales > Oscillospiraceae > Limivicinus. Next base: position 6,534 of record ONNS01000084.1, on the reverse strand, counting down.
CCACGACGCCTTCGGTGCGCCGATCTTCTGCGTGAACGACTATGTGTGCTGGTCGGCCCCGGTGGACGATCTCTCCGACTGGCGCTATGAAGGCGTGATTTACCGGAAAAAGCAGGATCCCGGCAACAGGCTCGGCATCCGCAGCCTGTACGCGCCGGATGTGACGCAAGGCCCGGACGGACGCTACTACCTCTATTACGCCTTTGACTTCCTCGGCGAGATCGGCGTGGCCGTCTGCGACAGTCCGGCGGGATCATACACGTTTTACGGCAAGGTCCACCACAAAAACGGCAAGGTCTGGGGCAAGAAGAGCGGCGAGCCCTTTCCCTTCGACCCCGGTGTACTGACCGACGACGATGGGCGTGTGTGGCTCTATTCGGGTTTCGCCACAAAGGTGCCGTTTGCGGCCTCGCGCTGGCACGATCTGAAAAACGATGGCGGTGTGGTGCTCGAACTCGAGAGCGACATGGTGACGATCCGGCAGGAGCCGAAGTTGCTCTTCCCACGCGCCGGGCTGCCCGGCGCCTTCCCCCACGGCTTTTTTGAGGCCAGTTCCATTCGCAAGCTGGACGGGAAATACTGTTTTGTCTACTCCGGCGAGCACAACCACGAACTGTGCTATGCGATCTCCGACCGCCCGGACGGCGGCTTTGCCTATGGCGGCGTGCTGGTGGATCTGGGGGATCTGTATCTCGACGGGCACGAGGACGAGAGCCGCGCCAACAACTATCTCGGCAACACGCACGGGGGCCTTTTGAACATCGGTGAGGACTGGTATATCTTCTACCACCGGCAGACCGATCGCAGTTCCTACGCCCGGCAGGCCTGCGCCGAAAAGTTGAAACGCAGGCCGGACGGCGGCTTTTATCAAGCAGAGTTGACTTCCTGCGGCTTAAATGGCGGGCCTCTGCGCGGCGAAGGCCGCTATGAGGCGCGCATCGCCTGCAATCTCTGGGCCAGGGGGCACGCCACCGGGCGCGTGGACGGAGCGAAGCCGAAAAAACGGCTGGCGGCGCATCCCTTCTTCACGCAGACCGGCAAGGATCGGGAATCGGACGGCGATCAGTACATCGCCAACATGCGCGATGAGGCGACGGCGGGCTTCAAATACTTCTCCATAGAGGACGTGAAGTGCGTCTCCTTTGAGCTGCGCGGGGCCGCGTCGGGTGAATTCCAGCTGGCCGTCACGCCGGACTTTGAGACGCTCTGCGCCGCCGCGCCGATCCGGCTTCAAAAAGGGGCCCCGGCCCAGACAGTCACCGTCCCCTGCCGCATTCCAAACGGCATACGGCCCCTGTATTTCCGCTTTATCGGTGATGGGGCATGCGATTTTATTGCCTTCACGCTGCAGCGCTGATTGGAACAGCTCGCTCTGCCAATAAACAGATTGCAATTGAAAAAGCCAGGTCCGAAACACCGACTGCGTGGTTTCGGACCTGGCTTTTTTCCTGCTTTTCTCCGGCTCCCCTCCCTGCTGCAAAAAACAGCCGCGGCTTAAGGTTGCTTTAAGCTTTCGCTGGTAAAGTGTGCTCAACAAAAACAACGGCACGCCGCCGAAGCTTGAAACGCGGGTGCCGGAAAGGACATGAGGTGAGTGCCTTGACTACCACAGTTTCCAATCCGATCGTCGTTATGAAGCGCTACGAGCTGAAATATCTGATGAACGCGGAACAGACCGCGTATCTGCGTGCCCGGCTTGAGGGGCACATGCAGGTCGACCAATTCGGGCTGACCTCGATCGCTTCGCTGTACTACGACACCCCGGATTTCCGGTTGATCCGCGCGAGTCTCGAAAAGCCGGCATTCAAAGAAAAGATCCGCCTGCGCTCCTACGGTCTGGCGACAGAGGAATCTCCGGTCTATTTTGAACTGAAACGCAAAGCTTTTGACATCGTCTACAAGCGCCGCGTGCAGAGCACGCTCCCGCAGGTGGAACAGTTCTTTGATGAGGACGGCGAAGACATCTCCGACGGACAGATCAACCGGGAAATCAAAACCTTTCGCGATTATTACCGCCCGCTCATGCCGGCCTGTCTGATCATTTACGACCGCACGGCCTACTTCGAGCCGGACGGAGACCTGCGTCTCACGATCGACTACAATCCCCGCTACCGCATGGAGGATCTGGATCTGAAAACCTCAATGGACGGCATTCCCCTCCTGGGTGATGGCTGGACGATCCTGGAGATCAAGGTACAGGACGCCATGCCGCTGTGGCTGGCCGAGATCCTGTCCGCAGGACATATCTATAAAAGCAGTTTTTCCAAATACGGCGAGGCCTATCGGCAGCAGCTGCTGAAGGTTACCGCCTGATATAGCGAAGGGCTACCTCATCCACCGCTTACGCGGTCCCCCTTCCCCAGAAGGGGAAGGCTACAAGGAAGGAGAATTGTATTACTATGTTTGATTCCATATATTCCGCCGCTGTCACGCCCGCTCAGTTTTTCCTGATGGCCGGCGTCACACTGCTGACCGGCATTGTCTATGCCTGGGTCATGAGCTTTTGCATCCGCTCCACGAAGCGCTTTTTTCTGGTAGTCTCGCTGATTCCGTTCATTGTGGCGGCCGTCATCACCTTTGTCAACGGCAACATCGGCGCGGGCGTGGCCGTGGGCGGCACCTTTGGTCTGATCCGTTTCCGCAGCGTGCCGGGCAGCGCCGACGAGATCGCCGCGATCCTGGTCGCCATGGGCGCAGGCATCGCCTTCGGCATGGGCTATCTCGCCTATGGCATTATCCTGATGCTGTGTCTCGCTGCGATCTACCTGCTGCTGAGCAGGGTGCCGCTCTTCGAGCACAGCTCGCTCGCCGACGAGCAGCTCCTGCGCATTACGATCCCGGAGTCGCTCGAATACAACGGCAGCTTTGATGAAATCTTCGGCCGCTATCTCGCCGCCGTCGAGAAGGTCGGGGCCAAGACCACCGGCATGGGCAGCATGTTCCGCCTCTCCTACAAGATCCGGCTGAAAAATCCCGCCGAGGAGAAAGCCTTCATCGACGAGCTGCGCACCAAAAACGGTAATCTCGAAATCTCTATCCTGCCCTATACCGAGCAGAACAGTCAGCTGTAATTCGATTTTCGACAGCAGACAGGAAAAGACCGTGTTCACACTCTCATAGAAATGGGAACACGGTCTTTCTTTCATTCACTCTTCCTGTAAACGCCTGGCTATCTCCCAGGCGACGGCGAAATACTGCAGCCGGGCGTCCTTCTCGAGATCGCCGAGGATGCGGCGCGCCCACTTGCCGTTGAGCGAGTCCGCCGCGTAGACGAACTGGTACAGCTCGAGCCCCCGGAAATCGCAGACGGCCTGCGCCGCGCTGCACTCCATCTCCACGCAAAGGCAGCCATCGGCCACGCGACGATCCCGGTTATGCTGCGTCTCGCGGTAAAAGGCGTCCGTCGTCCAGGTTTTACCCAGCACATAGGCAAAGCCCAGCTCGTCAAAAAGCTGTGCGAGCTTCGCCGCGTTTCTGATCGGGATATAGGGCGCGGGTGATGCGTAGTGATAGCTGGTACCCTCGTCCCGGCAGGCGTGCGTCGGCACGATGAGATGGCCCTCCGGCAGCGCCGTCAGTGCGCCGCAGGAGCCGAACACAATCAAGCGGCGCAGGGGAAAGAGCTCCGAGAGCTCTTCTATCACGGCCGCGATCATCGGCGCCCCGATCCCGGAGAGTACAACGCCGATCGTGGTATCAACAATGTGAAAAATCGGGCTTTTGTACGCGGCCGAACCGATGGTCAGCTCCCTGTGCAACGGCTCGATCAGTCCTTTTTCCTGCAGTGCGTCGATCAGCTGTCCGGAGAAGGTCACGATCACGGTATCGAGCGGATACGACCGTGCCAGCTCCTTTTCTTTTTGTGACAGGGTATCATTGGCCCTGATAAGCTCCGCGCTGTGGGGATCAAAGCTGTCTGTGATCATGGGGATTCTCTCTTTTCATTTCGACTACGAAGCGCTTTTTACTTCGATCTGCACGGTGCCGGTCGCCTTTTCAAGGCTGGTGGCCTTCAGCATATAGTCCCCGGCAGGCAGCGTGTACGATGTGCTCTCTGTGGTGTCGAGATCCGCCGTGAGCTGCGGCTCGCCGTCCATGTCGGGCAGCTCATCGATGCTCTGTTCGGCGGGGGTGCCGATCAGTTCCACGCGGATTGCGCCCTTCGTCAGATTCGCGGTGATTTCCACCTGTTCCCCCTCGTCGACCTCGAGCGTGCCGAGCATAAAGAAATCGTCCTTATCCGCCCGCTCGGCGTTGATTGTCATGCGCTTGCCGGTGTTTTCGGTCACGCCGAAGGCAGTCCGTCCACAGGCCGCGAGCGTCAGAGCCAACAGGGTCAGGCACAGGATCAGCGCAAACATGTTTCTTCTTTTCATGGTCATTGTACTCCCGTTTCCTTAAGATAATCAGGCTTGCCCCCGATGAAGCGGAGGCTCCCCTTCTGTTCATTATTGAAAAATGCGTGATTTGGCGAGCAAATCACGCATTTTTCATGGAGCGGATGATGGGAGTCGAACCCACCTTATCGGCTTGGGAAGCCGGAGTTCTACCGATGAACTACATCCGCGACTGCTGAAGTATTCTACCACAGCAGCAATGAAAATTCAAGAGCGAATCCTCTGTTTTCCTATCGAAATATAACCCGCAGCGGATGTCGGGGCAACAGACCGGTTCTGTGAAAACCGACGCACCCCGGAGTACCGCTTTTCTGTACTCCGGGGCGGGTCATTTTTGAGGGCAGACAGAAAGGTGTTTTCTGAACGATAGCCCTATACTGTCTCAGAACTGATACCTGCCAGCCGTCACATTTAAGGATATGAAACAGGCGTAACCGCAGGGGTCACGCCTGTTTTTGCTGCTCTGCCCTGGATTTTGTGGGGCAAAATCCGATGCTCGTTACAACTGTGGACATAAGTGATTCATGGTTTCTGCGGATCGGGCCCAGATTCCTTCCGCAAGTCTGCCCGATTGATCGCCGGCGTCTCTACACGCTTTGCCAGATACAGGCAGTATGCTGCAGACACGACGATGACCACGATATGCACGATCAAATTCACAAGCTGAGAGCCTTCGTCGGATGCGAAGACAGAGGCTACGTCGATGAAGCTGTGCGCCAGGATCCCGGGCAGAAGGCTCCCGCTCTTGTAAAATACGAGCGTAAAGACAAAGCCCATAGCAACCGCGAAAACCACCTGGGTGAGGGTGGCAATCAACTCATGTCCGGTAAAAAGATTCATAATATGCCCCATCCCGAAGGTGATGGAGGAAACGATGACGGCTGCTTTCACATTGCCGTCCTTCAGCATGGCTTTGAACAGGAAGCCTCGGAAGATCAGTTCCTCTGCAAATCCGACCAAAGCCATGGATACGGCGGCATAGATCAGTCCCGGTACAGGATAATCCGGCTGAAATCCGCTGAAAAGATTCAGACAGGAGAGGAGCCACAAAGGAATGAACCACAGCATGGCTCTGCTGTTCTTCGCCCAAACGGCCAAGCCGTACTTTTCCATGAGCCCGTTCTTTTTCACAAACAGGAAAATCGCTGCTGATATCACGATCAGGCCGAGCATGTGCCACAGCGAATCGAGGCCAAAATTGTTTTGCAGCGTCCCCATTCCCACCGCGTAGATCACGATCCATAGGATCGCAAAGGTGATCTCACTTTTTTCATACAGTTTTTTCATGTTCCTTCTCCTCCTGCACAGCCGCGAGAAAAGCGCCATTCCAGGCCCGTTCCAGGTGCTCCGCGACCAGTTTTTCATTATATTCCAGACCGTTGTTGGCAATGATGCTGGCATAGCCGTGTGCAAACAGCGCCACGGTCAGAAATACCTGCTTGGTTTTTTCCATACTCAATCCGGCACCCTCCTGCATGGCGGCCAGGACCGGGATCAGTTCTTCGGAATCGATCATCTCCAACAGGCTGTGCTCCGCCGCATATCCGGACTGAAACAGAAAGCGGAACAACTGCGGCTCCTCCACGGCGAAACGGATATAGTTCAAGCCGATTTCAAGGACCGGATCCTGTTCCGGCATGATCGTCATCAAATACTCTGAATGCAGATGATCGACCTGTGCGTAAGCAGCCCGTTTCAAGGCATCAATTGTTGAAAAATGATACATGACCGGCTGCGTGGAACAGTGGAGATGCTCAGAGACTGTCCTGGCGTTGATGCTCTCATATCCGCTTTGTTTTGCAATCTCAATGGCCGCTTTTATGATCATGTCTTTCGTAATTCTTGTTTTGGGCGGCACGCGCATTTTCTCCCTTCTGTTATATAACTGCGGTTATATAACATTAATTACAATACATGTTTTTCTGCGTTTTGTCAATAGAAAGCAAAGAAAAAGACCCCGGAAATTTTCAAGTGCTTTTATGCCGTCGTGCGGTTAGGGTGAGCAGTATAATCCGAACCACGGTTTTGCCATGCCGGATTAAACTGTACCCTGCAGAATGGACACCGGTAGTTTAGGGGATGCCCTGATCTTCGGACGGGAAGATTAGGGATACGCCCTTGACGGTGGACACTTTTG
>ONNS01000058.1 GCA_900319275.1 uncultured Eubacteriales bacterium | reverse complement strand
GCATTGTAGTCTCCGATCCTTTGCATGAAGACATGCAAAGGATTGGGAAAAACAATGTTTTTCCCAAATCGCTTTCAGCGATTGGAGACGAAAATATAACTAAATCCCCGCGCGCATGAGATGCGCGCATGCGAAACGCTGTTTCGCACGAAAAACACAGAATACTCTGTGTTTTTCGGGGATACCGTTGCAACGTCGTCTCCAACTGGTGCACGTTGTGCGCCAGTTGCGGGCTGCGCCCGCTTACGTCCGCCGTTGGCGGACGTGGAGACAAAGTTATACAATACGGATGACACCGTAGGTCACGCCGGTCATGATACCGGCGGCAATCAGCACACCGAGAATGATGGATGGGAGTGCCCGGAGCAGGCGCATATCCATCAGAGCGGCAACAAGAGCACCGGTCCAGGCCCCGGTACCGGGCAGGGGGATAGCGACCAGAAGGCAGAGACCGATAGGACCGTATTTGTCGACGACCTTACTCTTGTCAGCGGCCTTTTTCTCTTGTTTTGCGATCCACTGATCCAGCTTTTTATGCTTTTTACGCAGCCAGGAAAAAATCTGACGGATAAACAGGATGATGAACGGTACCGGAACAAGGTTGCCGAGAACGGAACAGACGAGCGCCTGCCAATAGTCCAGTCCCAGGGCGATCCCGTATGGCAGCCCGGCCCGAAGCTCCACGATCGGGAGCATCGAGATAAAGAAGGTCGCGATCATCTTTCCGAATGTAGTTGTTGTAAACCAGTCGAGCATGGAAGCCCTCCGCTTTAGAATCAGTCCGCTGACGAACATACTGTGTTTTTGTATTATACTTGAATTGCCTCAGCGGTGCAAGGGGAAAAAGAAATAAATCGGAATGATAATGCAAGAATTGAACAGAGTCTGTCCATGAACAGGTGATTGAAAGACCATTCTGCATTCTTAAAGAAAAAGGCGAAAAAATCCATTTAAAGTATTGCAATTTAACGCAGCAAAGTTTATAATAACAAACAAGTTTTTTCGAAATGGGGGATACAAATGGAAAATCTGGTAGCCGGCATTGAAAAAGTCAACGGAGTCATCAACAGTTTTGCCTGGGGCCCGGTCATGCTGCTGCTTTTGGTAGGAACAGGTATCTATCTGTCAATCAAGACCGGTTTTATTCAGGCCACGCGCTTTGGCTTTATCATGCGCAATACGGTGGGAACACTGTTCAAAAAACAGGCAAAAGGGGATCACGGCAATAACCTGTCTCCGTTCCAGGCGGTATCCACGGCTTTGGCTGGCACGGTCGGTACAGGCAATATTGCCGGTGTGACCGGTGCGTTGTTTGCCGGTGGTCCCGGCGCCGTGTTCTGGATGTGGGTTTCGGCGTTCTTCGGCATGTGCACCAAGTACGCGGAGATTGCACTGGCGGTCAAATACCGCGTCAAGGATGAAAACGGGGTCAACCACGGCGGCCCGATGTACTATATTGAAAAGGGACTCGGCAGCAAGTGGAAGTGGCTGGCCATGACCTTCGCGATTCTCGGCGGTGTGGCGAGCTTCGGTATCGGCAATATTGCGCAGAGCACAGAGGTAGCCAGCGCTCTCGGCAATCTGTTCGGCCTGAGCCGTCCGGTCGCCGGTGTGCTTCTGGCTGTACGGTCACGTCCTATCTGGTACCTGTCATGTCGGTTTTCTACATTCTGGCCGGCCTTCTCGTCCTGATCCTTCGTATCACGCAGATCCCGGCGGCGTTTGTCCTAATTGTTAAGAGCGCGTTCAGCTTCAAGGCGGTCGGCGGCGGCATCTTTGGCTATGCTATCATCGTTGCCATGCGCAGCGGCTTTGCCCGCGGTGTCTTCTCGAACGAGGCCGGCCTTGGCTCGGCGCCGATGGCCCATGCGGCTTCCTCTACCGACGAGCCCTGCGATCAGGCTCTGTGGGGCGTGTTTGAGGTCTTTGTGGATACGATCGTTATCTGCTCGATCACGGCACTGACGGTCATTCTCTCCGGCGTTTTGAATGCGGACGGCGGCGTCGATGCCTTCGGTTCGAACGGTGCGGCTGCGGCGGCAGCCTTCAACGCGATCCTGCCCGGCAGTCTCGGCGGTCTGGTCATTCAGATCGGTCTGCTGCTGTTCTCGTTCTCCACAATCATCGGCTGGGGCTATTATGGCGTGAGCTGCTGGAATTATATCAGTAAAAACAACAAAAATGTTGCTTTGGCCTTCAATATTCTCTTCACTCTGATGTGCATCGTTGGCTCGATCGGCACAGGTAAGTTGATGTGGGATATCTCGGATACGATGAACGGACTGATGGCGATCCCCAACCTGATCGCGCTGTTGCTCCTGAGCGGCACAGTGGCCAAGCTGACAAAGGACTATTTCAAACAAAGATAAATATGTGCAAAAAGAACTCTGTCGCTTCAAATCGCGACAGGGTTCTTTTTTTAGTCGTAGATGATTTTGCAGTTGGGGAGCGCATTGCGCAAGCGATCCAGTTGGTCAGGCGGTATCGGATTGCCGCTCAGATTCAGCTCGGTCAGATTGGTGAGAGAGAAAAACGGCGTCACCATGGAGAAATAATTGGAGCTTAGATCCAGCGTTTCCAGATCATACAGCGAGGCCACCGGCGTAATGTCTTCGATCTTGTTGCAGGCCAGATCCAGATGCCGGAGCGTCGACATATTTTGCAGCGGATAGATGTTCTTCAGACTAGCCCCGCGGATCTTCAGAGTCTCCAGACGATTGAAAAGATAGATCGATGCGAGGTTGACTTCGGAGGCGTTGGTGATCTCAATGCTGGTGCTATCCTGCGGAAACATCGAGCCGCACAACTCCAGCATGGTCACAAGCTCGGAGTGAACGATCTCGCAGTGGGAGAGCGCGATGTTGAGCGAATTATATGCATCGGTGCCGATCCCCGCATTCTCCTGTATATCAAGATAATTCAGGCTGTGGATATGGGATAATACCGAGAGGTCCGCGTTGGAAAGACCGGTTCCGCGCAGCTCAAGCGTCTGCAGAGATGTGAGCTTTTCCAGCCCGGAGTAATCCGTGATGGGATTGTAGGACAGATATAGGCTGTTCAGCTGTGCCAGACCGGAGAGCGGCACCGTAGAGCCGATGGCATTATGCTCGGCGCGAATCACCTGCAGGGAACGCAGCGCCATCAGCGGACGCAGGTTGCTGACATTGTTTCCGTCGATAATAAGCTCCTGCAGGCCGGGAATATCCATCAGGGGCGACAGATCGGAAATGCTGTTGCCGCTGAGATCCAGCTTGGTCAGACTGCGGCAGGCAGACAGGGCGGAGATATCGGACAGATCGTGGTCGGAGAGATCCAGCTGTGTGACGGAGTCTGGAAAGCTCTGTCCACCCAGACTGATCTGGGCGCCGGAACCGTCCGGATTGTCGCTGAGTATCGCGCAGCCGGGCAGCGATGTGGTCAGCAGCTGCAGCTGCTCGGGGCTTACTGTCATGCCGCGTATACTGAGCGTTGTGAGCATGGAGAGCGAATATAAGGGGCTCAGATCCTGGACCGGATTGCCGTCAAGCGTCAATGAGCGCAGACTGACAAGCGCCGAGAGCGGCCCGATATCGGCGATCTGATTGCCGCTGAGATTCAAATGCGTGAGCCCACCCAAGCTGGACAGGACCGAGATATCGCTCAGTGCATTGTCGGAAAGTGTAAGCGAGGTCAAAGCATAAAGTCGAACAAGCTCTTTCAGATCGGCGTTGTTCAGCCCTGCGCCCGGCAAAGCGAGCGCCGATAGCTCAATTTCGAATTCCTGACCGGCCAGGCGGACTTTTTCAGCGTTGATTTTCTCGCTGCGGCTTTGCTCCATCTGGTCGATCTTACGGCGGATCTCGGCGTCGCTGTGATCCAGACGGCGCAGCAGCTCCAGAGATTTTTCATAATTGCCCATGGCCGCGTAGCAGTCGGCCATCAGCAGCGACACGTCGTCCGTAGCACGTACGGTGGAAGCGCGGCGCAGCAGCATCAGCGCCTCCTCATAATTGCCCACATCACAGGCTTTAACAGCCTGATTATAACACTGGTTGTAACGATATACTTCCCGGATCTGACGCCAGATAACGGCGGAGATCAGAACAGTCACCAGCGCGGCGGCAAGCACAAAGCTGATGATCTGACGTGAGGTAAAACGTGAAGTTATTCGTCGAATCAGCCGGGTGAAGAGTAGTTTGGGCTTGCGCGTTTTTTTCCTTCCGGTCGGACGAGATCCTTTCGATGGCCGGGATGAGGACTGCGGAGAACTCATGCGTCAGTGCTGACAGACTCCTCAACGGGGGTCTCGGGGGCGGGATCCGCATTCGCAGCAGGGGCGGGGCTCGCCATATCCTGCGCGGCAGGCGCGACAGCATTCGTATCCCAGCTGAGCACGGGCGGCGCCTGCTCTACGACCGGAGCGGGCTCCGGCTGCGGCACCGGCGCGGCTTCGGTTGTCTTGGCCTTGCGGCCGGTTTCCTTCTTCTTCATCGCCAGCGCGATGAACAGCAGCGACAGCAGCATGCACAGTACCGACAATTCGCGCACGCCGGTCGTGAACAGAACCGGATGCTCGGTATCCTGCAGCGCTTTGATGTCGAGTACAAGGATATGATACAGGAAGGGCAGCAGTGCGATGACAGCGAGCACCCATTTGGTGCTGAGGATATTGACAACGGTGCAGAAATACAGGATCGCAATCAGCACATAGGCGACGACGCAGATGAGCATGGACAGCTCATCGCTGTAGAGCCGGGCATCCAGCACCAGAAACGCGCAAAGGCCCCAGACCGGAATAAACGACGGCCAGACACGGTGCTTGCCCAGCAGCGCGATGGTAAGGATAAAGAGCAGCGCGCTGAATTCCGGAAGGCCGATATACAGCAGCGCGTCCATATTGGAGGTTTCCGGGTCGGACCAGACACCCCAGTAACTAAGTGCGCGCAGCACCATCGACATGATCATGATGGTGATCGAAGCGTGGGTCGTCCAACTGTGAGGATCGGTGTAATACCTGAGTTTGGGAGGACGTTGTTGTTCCATACCGCTACCTGCTTTCTATCGAATCCATAGTATGATGAGCAAAAGGATAGTATTCGACAATTACAGTATACCACCTTTGTCAATACCGTGAACCGTCTCGCGTCACGTCTCAATGATGGGAAGGACCATGTTTTCGATCGCAACACACATCTTGGGATGACGAATGACAAAGTGAATGGCGGGGGATTTGTTTTTCGTGACAACAACACAATCGTTTTCAAGGATCGTGATCTGTATATTCCGAAAAGGGGTGTTCTTATCCGGCGTGCAGGAATAGCCTGGGTGACTCTGCTCAAATGCGCGGCAAAGAGACAGGTACTCGCGATATTCTTCGTAGGTCAGACGAATATCGTGCGGATAAAACATACCGGCCAGAGACAGCCCCATGGGATAGCGGTTATACTCTTCTTCACCGATTTCCGGCAGTACATCGGAAATCGGACTGTGTTCCAGAACAGTCTCTATCCGCTGCCGCTCAGAATGAATATAGTTCAGGATAACAGCCTGTTCTGCTGCGGAACAGTTGTTTCGCAGTATAATTCGTTCGGCCAGCTCGTCAGAGAGCGTGTAGATCGGCAGGGAAGACAGGATCGAGCGGCGTGCGCCGACCGCAGCGGAGCTCGCACGCAGAAAACGCTCAAAGGCTGATTTTCTGTCCTGCCCATAGATATCCATAAGCGGCGAGGCCCGGTTCAAAAGCTGTTCCGCCGTCTTCTGATAATGGGCAAGTTCGCTGCTTCGATTGGTCAGGTACATCCGGCCGTCTGCAATATGCCCGGTGATACAGTCACCCTGCAGTGCGGCCGCACCGGACACCCAGAGCATGTGCCGAAAAGAACTGTTTTGCATGCCGGAGAGGTAATAGGGTGAAATCTGCCCGGTCATGTACATAGGGATAAAGCTCTCCAGACCGAGCATCATCTCATGAAACGGACGGTCTACGTTGTGGATCATCTGCAGTCGAAGGCCTTTTTTCAGCATCATGGCCATGCCGAACATCCATTTTTTCGGGAATGTTGCATGCTGAGACATTTCCGCCATCGGCATGTCGCTGTACATGGTGACAGCGCCGTCCGAGCGGGAGAGCACGGTCTCTTTGAGAAAATCCAGCTGTGCGTCCATGATCTCCGATAGCCCGGTGTAAAAGCGGGAGTTGGGGAGACGAATCGGGACCGTGGGCGGTTTCATCTCGTCGAAATGGATGACCCGGATATATTCTTCCAGATCGAAGTCGTCCATTTTTCGCAGAAAATTGCCGATTCCGCCGCCGGCAGGGAGACTGTCGCTTGTACACAGGTATTGGACGACAGCGCGCACGTAATCTTCGTTTTTGGCATCGCCTTTCAGATCGCTCCCTGTCAGAATCCGCAGCTGCTCCCGATCCGCAGCGCTGCGACAGCGACGGACAACAAAGAAGCCCACACTCTCGGCGAACGCGGCCGCATCACGCGGCATCCGCTGTCCGGAGCGGATGCGGGAAAGATAGGAGGCATCATAATTCAGATATTTAGCCAGCTCATTGCTGCCAACGGAAAAAGCCTCCAGCAATTCGTTCAGGTTTTGTCGAAATCTTTCCGCGTCGACCGGACCTTCCGTTACGCGTGATGCTCGGAAGGCTTTGTCGATCTCGGACTTGCTCAGGTCCGTCAATCCGCGATCTTCTGCAATCGCAGCAAGGCCGTCGATCAGCCGCTGCCATTGTTCACTGCCGGGTTCAGGACTGTGGCTGCCGGAACGGTAACGGCTGATCACTGCGGCGGAAATGCCGCTGGCGGCTGCAAGCTCTTTTCCTGTGCAATTGAGCTGAGCAATATACTCGTTGAGCTGATCTTGAAATGACATGGAACTTCCTCACAATTCACAGTTTGATTCAAACTATAGCGGAAAATGCGAATGACGGTATGTGTATTTCTGGATTAGTCAATGACAAACAGAGAAACTCAACCCTTTTCGGATTCCAATCACGGCTTATGCTGAATATAATATAAACAGCATATACTTGTCAAAAAAGAAAAAAGGAGATGCAATTATGAAAACACAGGAAACAAGCAATGGTGCAAGTATTGGAAAACTGATTGTCTATTTTGTTCTTGCCGCCGCGTTTATTGCCGTCGGACGCTTTCTTTTTTCGCATCCGATTATTGATGCCCTGGCCATGGCCATGCTGGTCATGTTCTGCGCCAACCTGTTGATTTTTATTCTCGGTCTGTTTAAACCGAAAGCGCATCGGGGAAGAACGCTTGTGACGCTGCTGTCCAGTTTGACACGCTATGTGGCGGCGCTGGTGATTCTATGCTGGGGGCTTTCAATTTTTGGTGTGGATGTGACCACGATCGTGGCCAGTGTCGGCGTTGTCGCGTTGATCGTCGGCTTCGGTGCTGAAAGCCTGATCGCCGATGTGGTAACCGGCATTTTCATGCTGTTTGAAAACCAGTATAATGTTGGCGATATTGTGGAGGTCAACGGTTTTCGCGGTACCGTGAAAGAAATCGGCATTCGTACCACACAGATCATCGACACCGGTAAAAATGTGAAGATCATCAATAATTCCGATATGAAGAATATCCTCAATCGCTCGGATAACGCCTCAATTGCTGTCAGCAGCATCGATGTAGCCTACAGCACCGATCTCGAGGAGCTGGAAAAGAAGCTCCCGAAGCTGATGGCGGAGATTTACCAGGCACATACGGATATCATGCTCTCAGAGCCGAAATATCTGGGCGTGCAGGAGTTGGGTGCCTCCGGTGTGACGCTGAAATTCATGGTAGAGGTCACAGAGGAAAATATTTTCTCCGCTCCCCGTGTTCTCAACCGCGATCTGCTGATCGGGTTTAAGAAGCTGGGTGTGGAGATCCCATTCCCGCAGCTGGACGTACATAATCGTTGAGTGCTATGGATAGGCAGGATTACGAATTTTCTACTCCGCAAGCTGAGGAGTATCCCCAGCCTGCGCCCGGAGCGGAGTTTTCGATGCCGCCGCCGGAGGAGGAGTTCACAGCCCCAATACCGGAGTTTGGGGTGGAGCGCTCCGGTATTGCGGCGGCTCCAAGGGCGCCGAAGAGACGGCGAAAAACGCGGTATATCCAATATACGGGCGCTGTGCTGCTGTCTGCGGGACTTGTAGTCAGCAGCATGCAGACGACTGCTGCACCGCCGGTCGAACCGACAGCCGTAATTATTCCGACCCCGGAACCTACACCGGAGCCGACACCGGAGCCGACGCCAGAGCCGACGCCCGAACCCACGCCGGAGCCGACGCCCGAACCCACGCCGGAACCGACCCCGGAACCTACGCCGGAACCGACCCCGGAACCTACGCCCGAACCGACCCCGGAACCTACGCCCGAACCGACCCCGGAGCCTACGCCCGAACCGACCCCGGAGCCTACGCCAGAGCCGACACCGGAGCCGGAGAAAACAGAGGCTGAGGCAATCTTTATGTCCTTCTCGGATACCCTGGAAGGCGCGGTGCGTTTCTCCGGACAGGATAGGATCCTCTCGGCCTCCCTGCAGCTATGGGATGACCAGATCGATCAGAGCATTGGGCAGTTCGAGATACCGGGTGATGCCATAGCAGAGGGTTATTTCCAGCTGCCGACGATCTATGTCTATGATCTGTACGAGCAGCATATGGAGGAATACGAAGCGGCAGGCGACGTCTGGCCGGATCCGGAGCTGCGGCTCACATATCGGTTCGTCAATGAAGACGGGGCGGAAGAGGAGCAGACCGTTACGGTCCACAACTATTATGAGCTCGGCTGGGCTGCCAGATATTGGGATCTGGATGCGGATCCTGAATGGGGCTATCCCGGGTGCTTTGCCTTCAGTACCTATGAGTCGACAAAACCCGTGAACGTGACATACAGCACGAAGGATCCGACGGAGCGCGGTGCGATCACTGTGTCGATCCGTATCAACGGGCGGGAAGTGCCTGCCTCGCTGGTGCGCTCCGAGCCGAAGGAGGAGTCTTTTGAGTATGGTGATCCGAACGTAACATACTACTACGGAAATCTCATTCTGCCGCGGCCGGATTGGGCTGGGGAGCACGGCGTCGCGCACTTCACGGTCAGAGAGTATCTGAGAGGCTTTGACGAAGTCTGGGTAACCGAAAGAGATGTTGAATACTAAAGAATAGATAGTAAAAACGGGGAAGCGGCAAAAACCGCTTCCCCGAAGTTTTTACATTCAGCTGTAGCTGCCGGGAGAAGGTATCACCCGGCGTCCCGAAGGAACCGATTATTCCTCGACGCTGAATTCGTCCTTGCCGGCGCCGCAGAGCTCGCAGGCAAAATCATCGGGAAGATCTTCCCACTTCACACCGGCCTCGTCCTCGTCATAAACCCAGCCGCAGAGATTGCAGACATAACGCATGATATGTAGCCTCCTTTTTTGAAATTAAAAGATATTACTTGAAATAACGATTCAGCAGACCCTCGAAGGCTTTGCCGTGGCGGGCCTCATCGCGGGCCATCTCGTGGATCGTGTCGTGCAGAGCGTCGAGATTGTACTTCTTGCAGAGCTTCGCCAGATCGGTCTTGCCCTGGGTGGCGCCGTTCTCGGCGTCGACGCGCATCTGCAGATTCTTCCTGGTGCTGTCGGTAACGACCTCGCCCAGGAGCTCGGCAAACTTGGCGGCGTGCTCGGCCTCTTCGAGACCGGCCTTCTTCCAGTACTCGCCGATTTCAGGATAGCCCTCGCGCTCGGCGACGCGGGCCATGGCCAGGTACATGCCGACCTCACTGCACTCGCCCTCAAAGTTGGAGCGCAGACCGGCAATGATCTCTTCCTTCACTTCTTCGGGGACCTCAGCGCCGAAGACCTTGCCAACGCCGACAACATGCTCGGCAGCCCAGGTGCGCTCAGTGGCCATTTCGGTGAACTTGGAGCCGGGGACCTTGCACTGGGGGCAGAACTCGGGGGGCGTATCGCCCTCATAGACATAACCGCATACGGGGCAGACCCATTTTTTCATGTGTATATTCCTCCTATGTTTATTCTCTCACTTTGCTTGTCTTCCTGCCATTAGGCGCATTCAATATACCACAAGATATGACGTTTGTAAAGAAAATAACGCTTAATATGGGGGAGAATCAGTTCTGCTCCACCAGCTCCCGCAGGGCCGGTGCCGCGGCCTCGCCGAAGAGCCGGATTGCGGCCAGAGCCTCCTGCAGTGTGTTGCCGCTGCTGCCCACTTCGAGAATCAGCGAGCCGCGTGTCAGATGCGTGTTGTAACGCTGCGGCACCAGATCGACCGGCCGCATCAGCGTGGGATGCACCTTCGTCACGGCCTGCTGCAGTGTCAGCGCCAGGCTCAGATTGTCGCGCCAATGCGGGTGCTCCAGCCCGCTGCCGTCCGTGCCGACGAGCAGCATCACCTGGCTGGCCACAAGACCGTCCTCCTCGGCCATGGTTTTATAAACCACGTCTCCGCTCCCCAGCGCATCGCGGTGCATGTCGATCACGACGGCGATCTCCGGGTGCTCGGTCAGAATGGAAGCCACAGCGGCGCCGGAGCGGCTGTACGAGCCGGTGTAACTGGGATAGTCGTAGACACCGGTGTCGTGCAGCACGGTGAGACCGGCTGCCTCAAAGATCTTCGTCAGCTCGTCGCCGACGCGGATGATATTATAGGCCGGGTCTTCGGTGCGGCAGCTGTCGCTCGGCGCATAGCGGTCCAGCCCCGCCTGGGTATAAGCCTCGCTGGAGTGGGTGTGAATGATAAGGATCTGGATGCCGTGAGCGGGCAGACGGATCGGCGTCCCGGCATCCAGAATAGCTTTGATATCCACGTTGAAGTCCGTCTGATTTTTGATCGTCAGACCGCCGGTGATCGTGGTCTCCAGGACTGACTCGCTGTCCGGCGGCAGCAGAGGCTCCGGCGCGGACTCACCGGGCGCGTCCGATGGCTCGGATGCAGGGGCAGGGGAAGGGGCGGCAGGCGAAGACTGCACACCGCTGATGGCCTGCTTTCGAGTACGGATCATGTGAGAAGTCTGTTCCGGCAGATATACGACGGTAGGCTTCTCCATATACCAGGCTTTGATCAACGTGCGTGCTCGCGGACTGACAGTCAGCCCTGCCAAAAGGCCGGACAGCAGAAGACCGAGTAGGAAAAGCGTAGCTTTTTTGATAGCGGACACCTCTCTTTGCATCGCTGTAATAAACGATTCCTGTTTTTGCGGCACTTTTGCCGGGCTTCGCGCTTGACCCTCCGTGGCTGAGCAAAGCGGCAATGATTCAGACACTTTTATTATCGGCGGCCGCGCAAGCTTTTTCGGACGAAATATGCTGTCGGAGACGGGATATGCCTCTTGACGGGATGCGAGAATCGCAGTATTATGTAAATCAGTATAGAATTATTGGACAGATACTGTATAAAACTCCGATATAAAGAAGATAGCGAGTGCTATTTTGAAATACAGCTTCAGGAGGGAGCAGCAATGAAAAAATGCTTCGCAGCAGCACTTGTCTGCTGTCTGCTGTTTTGCTTTACGCCGGCTGTGCTGGCGGATGGCCAGCTTGAAGAGGCGGATACCGCCATGGTTTATATCGACGGTCTGCTGACCTGCCGCGGGTACAACAGTCCGCAGGGGGCTATGATTCGGCTTGAGGATATGTGTGCTTTCTTTGGCGTAGAGGCCGGCAGCAGCTATGACGAAGCGACAGGGAAGGTCAGCATCCTCGGACGAGGTTTTTCGCTGGAGACCTCGCTGGACAGCAATATTCTGCACGTGAATGAGCGCTATATCCATACGGACGAGCGCTTCACCGTGGGACCGAACGGGCGCTGCTATTTTCCGATCAGTACCGTACAGCGGCTGTTTGGCATGAAGGCTCTGGTCTCCGAGGGCGGTAAACGCATCGACCTCGACAGCAGCGCGGCAGCTCTGCCCGCAGGCGGCGTCAGCTATTACAGCGATACCTTTGGCGCGGATAATGTCTACTGGCTCGAACATATCGTCAATGCGGAGGCTGGCGGTCAGCCGCTGGAGGGCATGGTTGGCGTGGCCAATGTGGTGCTCAACCGTGTGAACGATCACCGCTATCCCGATAATGTCCACGATGTGGTCTTTGACGACAGGGTCTCAGTTCAGTTCCCGCCCACGGTCGAAGGCACGATTTATAAGGAACCCAGCGAGTGGTCGATCATTGCGGCGCGCCTGGCACTGGAGGGCTACAACACCGTACAGGATGCCATCTTTTTCATCGACCCGGTCCACGCAGTGGATTCCAGCTGGACGGCCGGCTACCGGTTTATTACTAAAATCGGAGCCCATGAATTCTATAAGTGATATCGCGGATCATTTCCGTACCGTGTGATACGATCCGCAAGCGGGCACAATCCCGCGAGAGATGCTATGTCCGGAGGACAGAATTATGAGCCTGGAGCGCGTACTGACCGAGGGCTTTCAACAATTTGGACTGCCGCTGAGTGACGAGGCGGTAAAACGCTACCGAATTTACGCTGATTTTCTGACAGAAAAAAATGCCGTCATGAATCTGACGGCCATCGAAGGCGATGAGAATATCGCACGCTTGCATTTCCTTGACTGTGCCGCGCTTTTAAAGCTCGAGCCGATGGCCGGCAAGCATGCGATCGATGTCGGCACCGGAGCCGGTTTTCCGGGACTCGCGCTGAAGATCGCCTGTCCCGAGCTGCATCTGACGCTGCTGGACAGCCTGGATAAACGCATCGGTTTTCTGCGCGAATGCTGTGATAAGCTTGGCTTTTCGGACGTGACGTGTATTCACGCGCGCGCCGAAGAAGCGCCGGGCGAGCTGAGAGGCAGCTTTGATCTTGCTTTTTCCCGAGCTGTGGCCAGACTCAATCCGCTTTGCGAGCTGTGTCTGCCGCTGGTGAAGACAGACGGTGCCTTTGTCGCCATGAAGGGCCCCGACACAGCACAGGAGCTGCATGAGGCGGTCCAGGCGATCCGGCTGCTGGGCGGCAGCTGGGAGCGGACAGAAACCTATACCATTCCCGGCACCGACGTGGCACACAGCGCGGTGATCGTTCGTAAAACAGGGGAGACGCCGGCGCGTTATCCGCGCCGCTGGGCTCAAATCAAAAAACAACCGTTGTAAGGCGATGTGAGACTTATGAAGAAATGGATTGTAATATGCCTGCTGCTGGCTGTGCTCGCCGGCCTTTCGGGATGTACGCTCCGCGAGCAGACCGACAGTGTCCCGATCGAGCTCTGGTATGTCCGAGGGGATCCGTTCGCGGACATTATGGAGGAGCTGGCCGAGGAGTATAACGCTACAAATCCGCGAGTGCCGGTAAACACACAGGGCTTTGACAGCACAAGCGATCTTGGCCGCAGCCTGGATTCGGCACGCCCCGAATTGCTGCTGTGCGACCAGCGCAGGGCGTTCACGCTCTATGACCAGGGCAAACTGAAGAGCATAGATTTCGGTAAAAAGGGTCCGCAGTACGCCCCACTGTTCGAGGGGCTGTCCGGCTGCATCGGCAGCTCGTATTTCCCGCTGGGGGCTGAGGTTCCGGTGCTGGCGATCTCACCGTCCATGCCCGGGAGCATCCGGACGGATACGCTCGAGCTTTTGCTGCTGAGCGCGTCGGACGCGGCTGAGAAGACCGGCAATGTGCAGTTTGGCACAGACTCTTTTGCAACGCTGTTTGCCAATGCCATGGCTCAGACCGATACCGCCTTTGCGGCTGTCCGCGCAGAGGACGTGCAGCAGCCGAGCTATGTAAAGCTTTATAACCTTCTGGCCGGCTGTGCCTATCAGGGCGGTGTGTGGCTGAAGGAAGGGGATCTGGTCTCTATGCTGCAAAACGGCCAGTTATCCTGCGCGATCTGCATGTCGACAACGCTGAAGGACGTCAGCGATCTGCAGCTTGAGCCGGTGCCGGTGTTTGGCGAAGGCCAGCGGCTTTGCCTGGGGCAGTGCCAGGGGCTGGCCGTGACGGCGGCGTTTGACAGCGGTCTTCGCGGCACGGCGGAGTTTATCAAATGGCTCTCCACGTCCAAGGCCGCAGTCGAAACCTCGCTGCGTGCGGGGCTGCTGCCGGCAGCCGCCATCGATGATGAAGCATTGGATGCTCCGCTGCGTCAGATGGTCACCAAGCTGGAGGGCTACCACCTCTATCTGCCCGAGAGAAACAGCGGCTATCTGTTAAACGGTACGGCTTTCGACTCAAATACCCGTTCGTTACTTGCCCTGCTGTCATAATTGTGATATACTGACTTGCAAACCGTCGAAAAGATCGACGGTGAAGCACTTAGAAAATAATAATGGAGGTTTTCCTCATGGAAGGATACCGTATTCTTGAGGTCAAACAGAGCGTTTTTGACAACAACAACCGCGCGGCGGATGCGCTGCGTGAGGATCTGAAAAAGGACCGCACCTTTCTGCTGAATCTGATGAGCTCGCCTGGCTCGGGCAAGACGACCACGCTGCGCCGCACGATCGCCGCGCTGAAGGATGAGTTCCGCATCGGTGTGATGGAAGCGGACATCGACTCGGACGTCGACGCCGCCACGATCGAGCAGACCGGCGTGAAGGTCATTCAGCTGCACACCGGCGGCATGTGTCATCTCGACGCCGGCATGACCCGGCAGGGGCTGGAAGGGCTCGGGATCGAAAACGTGGATCTCGCGATTCTCGAGAACATCGGCAATCTTGTCTGCCCCGCCGAGTTTGACACCGGCGCTGTGAAGAACGCCACGATCCTCTCGGTCCCCGAGGGACACGACAAGCCCCTGAAATACCCCCTGATGTATACTGTGTGCGACGCGCTTGTCATCAACAAGATCGACGTACTGCCGTACTTTGACTTTGACATGGAAAAGGTCGTCGAGTACGCCCGTATGCGCAACCCGAAGATCGAGATCTTCCCGATCTCCGCCAAAACCGGCGAGGGCGTGGACGCCTGGGTCGACTGGCTGAGGCGGCAGACCAACGCATTTATCGGCAAGTAAAACCAGAACAGAGCGGACAATGTCCGCTCTGTTCATTTTTCATTAGAGAGCAGATGCTCAAGACAGGGGAAAGGTGCTTTTGGCTTGCGGTAGAGGAAATGCGGCAGCTTATGACTACGATGACCTTGAAATGGTCAAAAACATATTTTCATATTTTATAATAACTACAGCAGCCCTGCGTACATCTATACGTACAAGGGCGAGGGCACACTCGGTCAGCTCCAAAAACTTGTTTCACGGTGAGACACATTAGCGGGATAAACTACTTGCTGATAGACTTGATTAGCTCTTGTTGAAAATCTCTCGTTATGGTATGATGAACTAAAATACTGTAGGAGGTGCAAAATGGGCTTTTGGTTGTTTATGCTAATAGTTGTTCTGCTTCTGCCTATCACGATGATATATATCGGTAGACAATATACAAAACACACACCCGACCATATAAGTAATACATCTGGCTACAGAACTGCCATGTCCATGAAGAATAAAGACACATGGGCATTTGCGCATAAATACGTTGGGAGACTGTGGCAAATTGGCGGTTGGGTTCTGATTGTGCCTTCCGTAATTGTCATGGCCGTTGTGATGAACCGCGAAATCAACGTAATCGGAATTGCCGGTGGATGCGTTGTCGCTGTCCAATTACTCCTCTCAATTTGCTCATACATCCCAACTGAGATTGCACTTAAAAAGACATTTGATTCTGCTGGAATAAGGAAGTAATCAAGGTTCTATCAGAAAGGGTGTTTTTGTCTCACAGTGAGACACATT
Source organism: uncultured Eubacteriales bacterium (assembly GCA_900319275.1). Lineage (GTDB taxonomy): Bacteria > Bacillota > Clostridia > Oscillospirales > Oscillospiraceae > Limivicinus. The sequence goes on along the minus strand of ONNS01000058.1, from coordinate 2,781 downwards.
TACCATGTCCTGTCATTATGGCGAACAGGAGTTTTCTGCTTTTTCTGTGGGACAGGGGACGGTTCTTTGTCCCGATTTTGGGACGAGGAACCGTCGCCTGTCCCGCGAAAACTATCGAAACGGCATGGCCGAAGTAGGGGAGTAAACTATGAGCAAAATTAGAATTATTCTTTCGGGAAATGATGTCATAGTTAATTATGAATCCGCCCCTATTGTTGATACAATTTTTTATGTCCAAGTGAATGGTTATTGCTTTCCAGATAACCTTTGGACAGATTTTACTTATCCTGTATTATGTATGTGGGCAGAAAACCTTTTGCGAAATAAAGGAAGAATGAATACACAGTATGATCTTCCGTTTATGGACGGACCTTTTCGGATAGCAGTAAAGCAAAATGGAGAAGCCTTGCTCATGGAGGGTATTAATGGACGGGCTGATAATCGAGTGGAGTTTACGTTTCGCTGCACCGCTTCCGAGCTTTTCCATGAATTACTCAGCGCTTTTAATAAGCTTGAAAGCATTATTTTGACAAATGAGAGCTTTCGAAATCAAGGCATAAAAGAGATTGTTCTTAATTCTATTGGTCATTATAAGGAGGCCATCGAGAACTCTCTAAAAAGCCGATGAAAGCCTGCAAAATGAGGACGAAGACAAGGGGACGGAGCTTTCGTCTTGCTTCACTCTCCAACATCAGATGGGACAGGGGACGGTTCTTTGTCCCGATTTTGGGACGAGGAACCGTCCCCTGTCCCGCGTGAAGTGGTTTATTCCGGGTTAACAAGAGGTGAGGCAAGAGTTGTTGAACAGGTACTTATTTCCGCCTATATTCTTGATAATCTGTATAATGCAAGAAGAGAGATTGCTGTTTCAAATATTGGGAATTATCGTCAATCACTAAATTCGGCAATGAGACTTTTTGGATCTCTCTCAGAAGAATCATTATACTATTTAATGGGGAATTGATTATGGGAACTTGGGGAACTTCTTTATACGAAAACGATTTAACAAAAGATGTTCGAGATGACTATATTGAACTCTTGGGCTCTGGAAAGTCAGACAAAGAAGCAACTGAAGCAATGATTGAAGCATACTTAGAAACATTTGGCAAAGAAGATGAATCTCTTTTTTGGCTGGCGTTAGCGGATACACAATGGGATTACGGAAGGCTTCAATCAAGTGTAAAGGAAAAAGCGCTATTCTTTATCAATGACTTAGTAGATGAAAGATGGCATGACGAAGGTGCGCATAAGGAGACCGCCTGGAATGAAACGGTGCAAGCAGTAAAATACAAGATAGAAAAAAAGCAACCAAAAAAGAAAAATATTCTCAAAAGGCATTCTTTTCATTGCCAGTGGCCTCTTGGTGCGGTGTTTGCCTATCGATTTTTTAGCGATTATAGCAAAGAAAAAGGGTTCTGGGGAAAGATAGTAGTATTTAGAAAAGTCTCTGAAGATGTATGGTACCCCAAGCATGTTGTCCCTGTCGTGAATTTTTATCGATGGGTCGGAAACAACTTCCCATCTATTGAAGAAGTCAATCATTTTGATAAACTCCCCGTATACTCGCCTCAAGAAACTGATCGCAGAAGAAAAAACGGTAGTAATATCTATAATATTGATTTAGTTGCAGAATCAGATAAAGATATCCCTATTGATTCTCTGTATTGTCTGGGGTGCATAAAAGGCGATGACCTGAAGGTATTTCAAGGATTTGATTTTTGGACTGGATACAGTATTGCGAACTGGGAGTCAACAAAAGGAAACTGGAAAATAGAGAAAAAACTCATTCATTTACTTATTGAATGGAATGTTCCTTTTTGTAAGTAATGGCAAGACAAGGGGGATAGAGCTTAGAAGACAAGGAGGAGCTTTCGTCTTGCCGCACTCTCCAACATCACACGGCGCGAGGAGCTGATCACTGTTCGGGTCGGGCATAACGAGCCACAGAGTGTCGGGTGTTCGGGTCGGGCATAACGAGCCACAGAGTGTCGGGAGCTAACGACCAAAGATAGTCGGAAAAGAAAAAGCCACTACCGAAGCTCTTTCAGATCCTGTAAACTGGAAAGTGCCAACAACCCAGTGGAAAGGAGTGCAATGAAAGAGTTTATGAGTAATGGCTTTACAGACAGTATAGCACAAGCCATTGAAGAAATGAAAGCAGAACAGGGAGATTCTTTCTCTCTGGAAAACATCAATCTGGCCGAACTGGAGCGCCGGACCGGGGTGTCGCGCGGTAAGCTTCGGCGCTTGAAGCGAAATGGGTTTCAAGACCTCCCTCGTAAAACAAAAGGGAGCAAACACAAAGTTACAAAGCTCAGCGGTTATACGGGACTGATCGACAGTTTGTTGAGGCAAGGAACAAACAGTTTGTTGAGGCAAGGAACAAAGAATTCATCTGTCGTTCTGGATCGTCTGCATCAGGCCGGGTATGAGGGCGGTGCAACCATCGTGAAGGAGTACATTGCCGCGCACAAGCATCTTCTGCCGGCCAAGCGCCAGCAGGTCGCATCGCAGGGCAACCGCGGTCGCCGTTACATGACTGAGCCGGGAGAAGCATTTCAGATGGATTGGGGCTTCACAAAGGTTCTGAATCCGGACGGCGCTGAGTTTCAGGTGGCCTGCTTTGCTATGATCTGCCATCATTGCGGTCAGCGGTACGTGGAGTTCTTTCCCAATGCCAGACAGGAAAACCTCTTCATCGGCATGATCCACGCCTTTCAGTACATGGGCGTTCCGAGATTTGTCCTCACAGACAACATGAAGAGCGTAGTCCTTCACAGG
>ONNS01000083.1 GCA_900319275.1 uncultured Eubacteriales bacterium | reverse complement strand
GTATTCCAGCTGCCGTTTCAGAGCCTGTCTTGTTTTGTTTCGGACATACAGAGAGACGATGAAATAAACCGCGGCCGCAGCGAAGACAGCCAGGATGACCCAGAACCACCACTGCTCGTACACCTTCTTCTCTTTTTCCAGATGGATATTGATCCGGTTGGACTCCTGTCCGTACTCATCCGTCACGTACACCTGAAAATCATAGCTCCCGCCGACGAGGTTGGTGTAGTACATGCTCCGGTTATCGTCCGAGTATGCGGCAAACTCGCTGTCAATGCCATCAAGCTTATAATAGACGGTATAGCCGTTGTTCGGCCGGAAGCCCAGAATCGAGAGATTGAAGGCGACGCGGTACACGTTTTTGCCGACAGAGATGCTGTCGCCGTGATACTCCGTCCCGTCCAGGTCGACGGAAGAGATCGCGATCCTGACCGGAGGCGGCACGTCTCTCGTGAGGTTGAAGTCGTAGACAAAAATACCGCTGGTCGACTGGAGGTAGTATTTCTGCTCGGCCTCGTCATAGTAACCGGAGGTGTTGGCGATGATGGGCTGCAGTCCGTTGGTCGAATCGTAGGAGGTATAATCGGTCAGACGGTCTCCGTCCAGGGAATCGGCGACATAGAGCTGCGTCTGACTTCCGATCACATATTTGTATTCTTCCCGACCGGCGGCGTCACTGGTACGGATCTTGGCCAGCTCGACGATGGAGCCTTTGATATACGGAATGACGATCTCCTCGGAAACGCTGTTTTCGCTTGCAGTGTTCAAACGAAACAGCCGACTGTTGAGCGTGTAGTAGAGATTGTCGCCGTCCACAAGGAATTTCAGCCGGTTGCCGGTGATCCCCTTTTCTGTGGGGATCTCCGCGGCGGCGGAAAAATCGTCGTCGATGACGTAGAGCCCCTGGGATTTGTCAAACAGGAGCTGACCGTCCTTCGTCTTGTTGATGTACAGGACGTTGGAGCCGACGTGCATGACGGAGAAGGTTTCGCCATCAAAGCGCATGACGCCCCTGATATACCCGAGAGCCAGATAATCGTCGAAGCTGCGCATACAGCGGACGGTGTTTGTGATCGAGAGATCCGGATTGCCGACCAGCTTTCCGTGGTGTTCGGCAACATAGTCCGCGTCATAAATCACGACCTGCTCGGTACGTGGATCGTATTCCACCAGGCCGATGCTGGAAACGGCAAAATAGATCTTGTCCCGGAAAACTTCGACATCCTTTGGCGCATAGGAGAAGGTAAAATTGCTGTCGCCCTGGGCGCGCCCCTCCTGGGTTTTGGCGTCGGCAAAGGCGTCGAGGGCCTGCATGATGCTGTTGTCCGGCAGAATTTCGTTGGCAGTCAGGTCGTATCGGTAGATCCTGGTGCCGGCGACGATGTACAGGATATCGCCGTATTTCTCAACGGCGTAGACGTTGCGGTCAAAGGCGGGCGGGGTATTCAGAGACTGCCAGACCGGATCGTCGTAGAGCAGCTCGGACAGTGCGTTTTTCGTGATAATGGACACACCGGAGGAGCCGATGTAGTGAGAGGCTACCCATAGGTTCCCCTCGTAGTCGATCATCAGATCCACCAGCTGGCTCTTGCTTTCCAGATCACCGGCCAGCGTAATGACCGGATCGTCGGTGCTTAGATCCACGCAGTAAATGCCGTTCTTCTCACAGGCGACGAACAGGATCTGATCCGCTTTGGAATACAGCATCCGATTGACCTGATCGGGAATGATCAGGTCAGAGAGCATGCATTTCTGCTTCATATCATAGCGGTGAATGATGCCGGTATCCTCCGCTATATACAGGGTGGATCCGTAGGAATAGAGCTCAAGGACGCGCGGATTTGGCACGAGCTTTGTTCCGTCTTTGCTGAAGACGCCTTCATCGCTTTGATAATAATAATCGCCGAGCCCTGGGCCGAGCGCCATATCGCGGATGTTGATCCCCTCTGTCCCGTGGATGGTGACCTGCGCGCCGCTTGAAATGTCATAAATGATACCGCCGTGATCTTGGGTGGAGATATACAGAAGGTCGTTTTTCTCGTCAAGAAGAATGTCGACAATGACGCCGGGATTCAGCACCAGGGGTTCAAAATGGTTGTCCCTGTGGATGAAGACGTGCTCGGAGGTCGCGACATACAGCGTGTCACCCTTGGCAGCCAGCGCCCGGACGTTGATGATGGCGTAATCCTGGCCCTCGTAGGTAAAACTCTTATAGGTTTCGAAGCCCTTGGCGTCATAGCGGGTCAGACCGGAGTACTGGGCGATCCACACATAACCGTCCTCCGTCTGGCAGAGTGCCTCTGCCCCGGATACCTCAAGGTCCACGGGGATCTCGGTTTTGTTGCTCATATAGGACGCCGCCTGCGCTTCCTGTCCCGTACCCGGAAGCGCGGAGAGGAGAAGAAAGCATAGCAGTATCAAGCTTAAAAATTGTTTCTTCATTTGAATATCCAATCTCATTGCTGTATAACCGCGACGGAGAGATCACTGAAGCGTTCATGGAGCGGATCTCAGCGGGTGGCCCGAAATAGCTGGAAACACACAATTTACCAATTCAATACTATAGCATAAACTCCGATTCACGTCAACTGATACAATCCGGGGAACAGGACGGAACAAGCCTGCAAAGCGCGGCGGGAGACGAGCCGTTCGTTACCAGATCTGCGGGATCATGCGCCAGGGGACGCGCTCACAGTAGTCGGCATAGCCGGGGAGCTTGCGGATCAGCAGACGCTCTTCGTCGTCCATGCGGCTGGCAACCAGGGGGAGGTAGACCAGCATCGCGATCGCCGAGAGCGGCGCGTCAAGGATCAGCGGCATCGAGAGACACATCAACACCGTCGCGGCGTACATCGGATGGCGGATATGCGCGTACAGCCGCGTGTCGAGCAGTTTCTGCCCCCGCCGCACCTGAACGGTGCGCGGCAGCCAGATGTTCTCGCGCAGTGCCTCGGCATACAAAAGATAGCCGAGACCGAATACGACCGCGGCCGCGGTGGACGTCCAGTGCGGCAGGCTCAGCCAGAGAAAGCGGCGGTTCAGCCCGGCCGAGACGAAGACCATCGCGAACAGCGCCGCCGTCGCAGCCTGCATGGACTGCTGCACGCGGCGCCGCTCCCGCGCTTTCAGCCGGGAGCGCAGCAGCCCCGGCTCGTACACCAGCAGCAGCGCGCCGACGAACAGCATCGGAATAAACAGCATTCCCAGCAGCAACCATGCGTCCATCCAGGCGAGCGTTCCGGCAGACACAAACAGCATGCTGCCCAGCGGCACGAGTCCCAGCAGAAAGCGCACGAGCGCGACCTTCAGCAATTCCAGATCGATTTTTTTCACGGCAGCCTCCTCCTTTTCTGCATGGTTCCGCTGTCCTCAATGTCCCAGAACCCAGAGCTTTGTGACGCCGAAGGCCTCGCGGATGAAGTAGTTGAGCATGACGAAGAAGTAGCCCCAGGGCGCTGCCACACCGGCCGCGTCCGTCACGCCGAGATGCTGTGCCATGGTCTTGGCGCGGTAGAGGTGATAGGCGCTTGATACGATGGCGACGTGCCCCTGCGGCTCGTCCCCGCGCGCGCGGATGATGTCGAAGGAGTAGCGCAGGTTTTCCTCGGTCGAGGTCGCCTGCGGCTCCATGATGATCCGTGAGCTGTCGACGCCCTGCCTGCAAAGCCAGTTGTACATGGCCTGCGCTTCGGTGATGTTCTCGCCGGGACCCATGCCGCCGGAGACGATGGCGACGCTCTCGGGATACGTCTCTAGATAGTCCAGCGCCCCCTGCAGACGGCGGATCAGCGTCAGCGAGGGATCGTTGCCGTTGACGGCCGCGCCGAGCACGATCAGATAATCGCGCTGCGCTTCCTTGTCGGTGCGGGCGCTGCGGATCACAAAGCTCTCAACAAAGGCAAAGTAGACTAGGCCGATGCAGGTCAGAATAATGACGATCCGCCACCAGAAGGCCGGCAGATAACGGTGCAGCAGGCACAGAGCCGTGATGAACAGCAGCGTATAGGCCCACCAGCCGTAGCCGCGCAGCACAAAGCGCAGAAACACCGCGAAGGCCACCACGCCGCCGAGCAGCAGCGCGCGGTTGCGGCGAAAATGCCAGAGAGCAATGCCGACGGCGATAAAGCCGAGTATGAACGGCAGCTCGCCGTAGTAGCCGAGCACATAGCGCAAGATCAGCGCTGCGGCGACCAGTGCTCCCGAGAGGAGAGCCCACCACGGAAAGGATTTTGTTTTGTTCGGCTGTGTTGAAGTCTTCATTCGTTCAGCTCCTCCCATTGTTCGTAAAGCTGCAGCAGCTCTTCGTCGAGCGGCGCCCTGTGCGCCTCGATCTCCATAAGCTTCTGATAGTCGGCGGCATTGGCCTCGGCCTCGGCTTGCAGCGCGGCGATCGCGCTTTCAAGGCGGGCGATGTCCTTTTCAATTTTCTGCAGGGCGCGGGCCGTGTTTTTCTCGCGCGGACGGCGCTCGGCAGGAGTCTTTTTCTCGCGCTCCTGCTCTTTGACGCGGCTTTTTTCGTTTTGCTGCAGCAGCTGCTGCCGCTCGCGCCAGGCGACAAAGTCGGCATATCCGCCGCGAAAATCGGTGAGGGTGCCGCCGTTTAAGTACCAGATGCGCGTGGCAAATTTCTCGATCAGATAGCGGTCGTGGCTGACAAAGAGCAATGTTTGCTCAAAGTCCGAGAGCGCGTCCTCCATCCACTCGCGGCTGGCGATGTCGAGATGGTTGGTCGGCTCGTCGAGGATCAGAAAGTTGATGTCGCGGCCCATCAATATGCACAGGCACAGGCGGCTGCGCTCGCCGCCGGAGAGCGCCGAGACCGGCGTGAGCACGTCCTCGCCGCGAAAGCCGAAGGCGGCCAGACGGTCGCGCGCCTCCTGGGGCTGACAGCGCGCGTCGTAGAGCATCGTGTCGAGCGCGCTGCGGCTGTCGGACGAGAAGCGCACCTGCTGCGGCAGGTAGGCCGTGCGGATCGCCGGGCCGAGTGCGAGATAGCCGCAATCGGGCGTCTCCTGCCCCATGATCAGCTTGACGAGCGTGGATTTGCCCGCACCGTTGTCGCCGATCAGGGCGACGCGCTCGCCGCCGGTGATAGTCGCCGTGAGGTCGGAAAACAGCTGCTTCTCGCCGAAGGCCTTCGACACGCCGTCGAGGATCAGCACCTCGTCTCCCTCAAAGCTGCGCTGCTTGAACTTCACATTCAGCCGTCGCTCCTCTCTGGGGCGCTCGCTGTGTGAGAGCTTTTCGATTCGCTTTTCCATCGAAAAGGCGCGCTTGTGCAGCTTGTCATTGCCCATAAAGGCCCATAGGTGCATCTGCTCGGCCGCGCGCTGCAGCTGTTCGATCTTGGCCTGGTCCTTTTCGTACTGCTTGAGCTTCTCTTCAAAGCGGTGCTGCCGCTCCTCTACATAAAAGCTGTAGTTCCCGGCGTAGAACTCGGCCTTGCCCTCGCTGATCTCGATCGAGCGCTGCACGACGCGGTCGAGAAAGTAGCGGTCGTGGCTGATCGCGAGGACTGTGCCCTTAAAGTGCAGCAGATAGTCCTCCAGCCACTCGGTGGCGTGCAGGTCGAGGTGGTTGGTCGGCTCGTCGAGCAGCAGGATGTCGGTGTCCTCAAGAATGAGCCGCGCCAGGTTGACGCGGGTCTTTTCGCCGCCCGAGAGCGAATCGAAGAGCTGCTCGCGCATGCGCGGGGGAATATCGAGACCGTTTGCGACGCGGTTGCGCTCCACGTCCATTTCATAGCCGCCGAGCCGCCGGAAATCCTCGCTGAGGCGGTCATATTCCTGCAGCAGGGCGGGGGAGTCGTCGTGCTCCATCTCGACACTCAGATCGCTGAGCCTGTCCTGGATGCGGTAGAGATGGCGGTGCGCCTCTTTGAGCACGTCCTCGGTGGTCGTGCCTTCCGGGTAGACCGGGATTTGGGAGATCAGACCGAGCCGCTTGCCAGGGGCGACCATGACTTCACCCTCATCCGGGTGTAATTCCCCCACCAGAATGCGAAACAGTGTGGTTTTTCCACAGCCGTTATGGCCGAGAATCCCCACTCGCTCGCCGGTGTTGACGGTGAAGCTGAGTCCGTCCAATATGTTTTTGCCGAGCTCGAAGGATTTCACCAACGAGCTCACGGATATGTCGATCATAGGTTCCTCCTGTAGGGAAGCAAATCACTCGCGCACCGCGGCCTGCAAAACCGTGTTGGCGATCGGCCCGGCGTTGACAAGCCCGCCGCCGCCGCGCTCGAGCAGCACGACGAAGGCGTAGGGATGGCTCTCGTCGGCCAGAAAGCCGACAAACCAGGCGTGGGTCGTGCCGTCGCCGAGCTCGGCGGTACCGGTCTTGGCGGCGATGTTCAGCGCCGGGAAGGACTCACGCCCGTAGTGCGAGACCACGTTGTAGCTCATCATACGCCCCACGCGCTGCGCCGTGGCGGCGTTCATCAGCTGCGTGCCGCTGCCGTCGACCTTGGTCTCGAGCAGGTGCGGCTCGACCAGGAAGCCGTTGTTGGCGATCGCGGATACAAAGCGCAGCATCTGATAGGGGTTGACAAGATCGGTGCTCTGCCCGATGCCGGACCATGCGAGTTCGGGGTCGCCGACGAAGGCGGTCGGGTACTGTCCCGCCGCCGTGGGGATGCCGTCGAGACTGTGCCCGTCGAGAAAGCCATAGTTTCTCGCGTGCTCGACCATACTCGTCTGCCCGACCTTGACGGCGATCTGTGCAAAGGCGCTGTTGCAGGAGTTGGCGAGGGCGTCCTCGAAGCTCTGCGTATAGTGGGTGCCGGTGCATTTGATGTCGACGCCGGCGATCGTGAATTTGCCCTCACAGTCAAAGCTGCGAGAGTCCATATTCGGGACCGACTCGATCGCCGCCGCGGCAGTCAGCAGCTTGAACACCGAACCCGGCGTGAAGGTCGCCGAGAGACAGCGGTTGATATATGCGCCCTCCTGCGGCACCGCGTCGGCGTCGGCGGGGTCGACGGCCGGGGTGGATACGAGCACCAGAATCTCACCGGTCTTGTAGTTTGAAAGCAGCACCGCGCCTTTGCGGCCGTTCAGACCCCGATAGGCGAGACGGCAAAGCTCGCTGTCCACGGTCAGCGACAGGTCGGCGGCGCGGCTGCGCGTGCTGCCGGTCAGCAGACTGAAGCCCTGCAGGGAGTTCCAGAAGGCCGAGAGCGCGCCAGTGCCGGTGCGGTTCCAGAAATCGCCGGTGATATGATAACAGGCAAGGCGCGTCTCCGGATCGTCGCTGTAGTGGACGCCCGCGCTGTCATAGCTGGCGAGCAGGCGCCCGTCCCGGTCGGTCAGACTGCCGGAGGACAGGGAATTGGCCGTGGAGAAGGCGGCCGCCCAGTCGCGGCCGTGGTCGATATAGCGCAGGATATAGACGGCAAGCCCGGCGATGATCAGCAGCGCGATCAGCAGCACCGAGACGGCGCGGTTTGAAATTTTGTTCATGCCCCGTCCTCCCTTATTCCTCTTCGTCGCTCAGCGGCGGAAGATCGGCCTCGGCCGGGCGGACGACAAAGCTGGCGTCGCGCCGGTTGTCCGCCCCCTTGAGAAAGGCCATCAGCATCCAGCAGCTCAGCAGCGACGAGCCGCCGCGCGAGACAAAGGGGAAGGTGACGCCGGTAAAGGGCAGGATGTCGAGCGAGCCGAACACGTTCAGCCCCATCTGCACCATCAGCATGGCCATGGCCCCACAGGAGGCGATGGCAAAATAGGCCGTGCGGCCGTGCCGCGCCGAGCGCAGCGCAAAAAAAGCCAGGGCGAGCACGGCCAGCACCATGCAGATCGCAATGATCAGCCCGAGCTCCTCGCAGATCACGGCGAACACCATGTCGGTGTTCGCGGCCACAATGTCCTTGAGCCAGCCGGCTCCGGCGCCTTTCCCGAACAGGCCGCCCGAGGCGGCCGCCGACATGGCGCGCGCCTGCTGATAGCCGGTGTCGTAGATGTCCTCCCAGACATGGCCCCAGGTGGCAAAGCGCTGGGCGATATAGGGCTTGATCGAGACGGCCAGAAAACCGGCCAAGCCGGCGCTGGTAAGGGCCAGCAGCACCGTGGCGATCGAGCCCGAGCGCATGAATGAGATCACCAGAAAGCAGGTGAAGAACACCAGCGCTGTGCCAAAGTCACCGATCAGGGCCAGCGCCCCCACGCAGACGATCGAAAAACTGATGAACGTGATCAGGTTTCGCTTGCGGTACAGCCGATCCAGTGTCGAAGCCCCGACATAGAGATAGAAAACCTTCACGAGCTCCGAGGGCTGGAAGGAATATCCGCCGAAATAGATCCAGTTGCGCGCACCGAATACCTCGTCGCTGACGAGCACGTTGATGGCCAGCAGCGTGATTGTGAGCACGCCCGCGGCCTTGCGCAGCGTCGTTGTGCGCCCAAGATTGCGCAGCCAGGCGCCCATGAGCAAAAACGCGAGCACCGAGGCGAGCATCAGCAGCACCTGCTTGAACATATCCTCCGGCGTCGAGGTGGCGGCGACCTCCAGCCCGAGCGTCGTGAGGAAAAAGGACAGAAGCTCGATCTCAAAGCCGGTGCGGTCGATCAGCCGCATCATGATATAGACGGCCCATTGCAGCAATATCAGCGTGGCATAGGCCAGCGCGATCGACGTGAGGTACTGCTCCTCCGCCGTCAGGCAGTGCTGCAAAAGCAGCAGGATTTGGAACACGGTCAGCTCCAGGAGCGTGCCGAAGGGGGCGATGACCTTGCCGGGGCGGGTGCGTTTCCGTTCGAGCCGGCGGCGGTCCTCTTCGCCGATGCGCAGAAAGCGCATGCGGTTGCCGCCGAGGTTGATCGTGTCGCCGCTCTCAAGCTCGGTGCCCTCGGGACCGACCTTCTGGCCGTTGACCCATACGCCGCGCTTGCCGAACACGTCATAGACCGTCCAGATGTCCTTGTCGCTGCGCGTCAGCACGGCATGGACGCGCGCGACCTTTTTGCGCGGGATGCGCACGTCGGCGCTGCGGGAGCGGCCGAGGATATTCTCCCAGTGCTGCACGGGCAGATTGTCCCGTCCGAGCCGGATATAGGCCCAGGTTTCGCTCTCGTAGCGCTCGCGCAGCATGCTGCGCAGGCAGCGCACCAGTATCGCGATCGCCAGCACGATCAGCAGAAACTGGGAAATGCTGAACGTAGAGCGAATCAATTCATCCAAAACCGTCTCACCTCGCGTCCCGATCGGGCAGTTCAAAAGCGCTCTCAAAGCGTACTATAATGACCATCGGTTGGCGAAATCAAGCGGAGATTCGATTGATTTCGCTGCCAAACGACAGGTTTGGCAGCGAATGATTCATAACTTTGTCTCCACGTCCGCCAGCGGCGGACGTAAGCGGGCAATAGCCCGCAACTGACGCACAACGTGCGTCAGTTGGAGACGACGTTGCAACG
>ONNS01000024.1 GCA_900319275.1 uncultured Eubacteriales bacterium | reverse complement strand
AAAGCCAAAAAGCTTTTCGCCGCGCCACTTTGTGGCGCAGCAAAACAGCACAGCTGTTTTGCCGTATATTCATTGCAATGAGCATCGGGCGAATGATTCCTTGAATCATTCGCTGCCAAACGTGTCGTTTGGCAGCGAAATCAATCGAATCCTCGATTGATTTCGCTATCCGATAATCATTATAGTTGTTACGTTTTGTACAGCGCGGGCTGCCGAGGGCGGCAGCCCCTACGGTCAGAAGATTTTGTTCAAAGCATCATTTTCCCTGCTGACAGATGGAAGCCTTAGCCCACAAAGCCCTGGACGAACAGCAGCTCGGCGGCTTCTTTGGTCACATACACGGCGAGGGAACCGTCGCTGACCGCAAAATCGCCAAAGCCGTTTTCGTTGATGAGCACATCGTCGCGCATGCGGCCGGTGCAGTCGTGGAAGATACGTCCGGCAAAGTGGCGGCCAACGTACATGTGCTTGCTGCCGCCGTGGCCGTCGGTCAGCACGACTGCCAGGCCGGACTCCCGGTGGCCGCCCTCGGCTTCCATAGCGGTATAAATGCGCTGCGCGGGGACGGGCTCGTCGGTCGGGAGCTCGGCGGGCGCGGCGTCCGGCGTTTCGCTTTCATCCGCACCGAGACCAAGGGCCTCGCGCTCGGCGGCCGTGTCGATTTCATCGGTCAGCGCGATATTGTCGCCCAGACGGGTGAAGCCCACCAGATCGTCGTCGTCAAAATACTCATAGCGTCTGCCGTAGGCGAAGAGTGCGCGCAGCTTGATCAGCAACGGCAGCAGCGGCACGGGGCCGATGTTATCGTGCGGCACGCCGTAGAGATCGCCCCAAAACACGCAGGGCAGCCCCTGCCCGTAGAGCAGGATCAGCGCGTAGGCCTGGGCCTTGAACCAGCCGTCCACCCAGCTGAAGAGCGCCTGGCCGGGCTGGGAGTCGTGGTTGTCAACAAAGGTGACGGCGTTTTCGGGGCTCTCGCGCAGCAGCGTATGGTCCAGCAGATGACGCATCGAAAAGCTGCCGGGCTCGCGCGCGGCGCGATAGAAGTTAAAGTGCAGCGGCACGTCGAAGAGCGTCATGCAGTGGTAATTCGTCTCAAGGTACTTTATCAGCACCTCCACGTCGCTCGACCAGTATTCGCCGATGGCCGGCAGATTCTTCGAGGCGTCCTCGCGCAGGTGGTAGAGCCACCACGAGAAGAAATTGCCGCGGATGTGCTTCACGGCGTCCAGCCGGAAGCCGTCCACGCCGGTGATGGCGCGATACCAGCGGCCCCAGGTCAGCAGCTCCTGCCGGACCTCGTCGCTCGAAAAGTCCACGTTCGCGCCCATCAGATAGTCAAAGTTGCCGTGCTCGCTATCAACGCTGCGGTCCCAGTTCTTGCCCTCAAAGAGGTAGATCGCGTCCTTCCCGCTGGCGGCGTCGTGGTCGGTGCCGTCAAAGCAGCGGGAATCCCAGCGAAAGCCCGAATACTTGCCCGCGCGGCCGGGGAAGTCAAAGACCGTCCATGCCGTGATGCTCTCGGGCTCGGAGACGCTCTCAAGCCGGTTGTCGGGGTTCTGCTCGGTGGCGCGCAGCTCCTCGGTCCCGTCGGCACCCATCCTGTGGTTTAAAACGATGTCGGCGTAGACGTGCAGCCCCGCGCTCTGCAATCCGCGGATGGCCGCGAGATACTCGTCGCGCGTGCCGTATTTGGTGGGGATGCTGCCCTTCTGGTCAAACTCGCCCAGGTCGTAGCTGTCGTAGACGCCGTAGCCCACGTCGTCCTTGCCGGCCGCGCCCTTATAGGCGGGCGGCAGCCATATGTCGGTGATGCCGGCGCGGCGGATCGCGGCGGCCTCGTGGGCGGCGCGGCGCCACAGCGTCTGGTCGGCGGGCAGATACCACTCGAAGTACTGCAGCATTGTGCGGTTGTCGCAGCCGACCTCGTCGAGCGGCGCGGCCGCGGTGGCCGGGACGGCGTCAGGCTCCGTCGCCGGTTTTTCTATATCGGAAAGCGCAGGCCGAAGCTCGGCCTCGCTGTTTTTCGTTGTCTCTTTCATGTGTTGGAACACTCCTTTCGTGTCTCTTGCATATACGTAACAGGCGTCACCGTCTTTCTTTTTGGGGATTGCCTTGCGCGGAAACACCGTCCCGCAAGGTTTCACGTAGTATGCCACGGCTTTTTTGCATTGTCAAGCGAAAAAACTGTGAACGAAACCGTCAAATTGCACAAAAGAGCATGAAAAATCGGCCGGGTTTTAATGCCCGGCCGAAAATTGCTGGTTTGTGTTAACCTGGAGTAGGGGGAGTTCAGAGGGGTTCTCCCTTCTGATTTTTCGCCTCGGAAGGCGAAAAACAAATTTGAATCTGTTTTTGATGGAGCTTTGCCCCGTCAAAAACTCTCTAAGCCGAACTTTGCGAGGCCTCGCGCCGACCAAAGCGGGCCTTTTGCCCGCTGCGATGAGCGCGAGTGCTCTTTAACTATTCAGTCCTCCTTAGAGGACTGAATAGTTACTCGCCCTTGCCCTCGTCCTCGGTGGCGTTGACGATGTCCTCAAAGCTGCCGATCTCCACCTCGATGTCGCCGCCATCGGTGCCAACGTCGGCTTTCAGGTCGTCCATTTCACGCCGCTTCTGCTCGATCAGGCCGCGCAGGCCCTGGGCCCGGGCAAAGAGATCGGTGTAGGCCTCGTCCGGCGCGATCGGGTTCTGCTCGACGAAAAGGCGGCCGATCTCGGCGTAGAGCTTCTGGAGCGCGTCGCTGTCCTCTTTGATCGACAGCGCGAGCTTGGCCATGCGGGCATAGCTCTTTGTGCGGCTGACGCCCTTTTCGTATACGTCGCGGACGGCGCCGCTCCCGGCCAGCTCGCGGGCACGTCCCACCAGATTGTTCAGTGTATCGCGGTAATTGCTCATGGGGTATTACCTCCTATGTTCTCTTTCGTCGGATCGACGCCGCTCACAGCGTTGATACGGTTGACGTACAGCTCCTCCGGCTTATGCGCGCGACGGGCCTGCAGCAGCAGGATCGCCAGCGAGCCAAGGCACAGCACCGCGCTGAGCAGCTGGGACACGCGGATGCCGGTGCTGCCGAGCATCAGACTGTCGGTGCGCAGACCCTCGATCCAGGCGCGGCCGAGCCCGTACCAGAAAAAGTATAGCAGCAGCCCCTGCCCGTCGTAGCGCCGGCGGCGGCGCCGGGTCCATACGCGCAGCGCCAGAAATCCCACGAGATTCCACAGGCTCTCGTACAGAAAGGTCGGGTGGACGTAGATCGTCCGGCCGCTCGGATCGGTAAGCCCCATGCGGCAGAAGATGTCGGTGACGGCGCCGAAGGCCTCGCGGTTCATGAAATTGCCCCAGCGGCCGATGATCTGCCCGATCAGCAGACCGAACACCGTCAGGTCGAGCAGCGCCGGGAGCGGGATTTTTTTCTTTTTGCACACGACAGCCGCGACAAGGATCCCGGCGATGATGCCGCCGTAGATCGCGAGTCCTCCGTCGCGGATCGCGAGGATCTCGCCGGGGTAGGCGAGATAGTAATCGAGACGGAACAGCACATAGTACAGCCGCGCGCCTAGAATGCACAGTGGGATCAGCCAGAGGATGAAATCATAGAAATCATCGCTTTTGATGCCGTAGTCCGGCGCGTGCTTCGCGCAGTAGAGGATACCCAGCAGAAAGCCCAGCGCGATCAGCACGCCGTAAAAATAGATGCGCAGCCCAAACAGTGTGAAATAGGCCGGCGGGTCGAGCGTAAGGTTCAGAAACGGGAAGCTGATGACGGAATCGCGCTGCACGGTCTCGATGGCGGATGTGAGCAGAAGCGGCATGGTCAAGCCTCGCCTTTCTCTTCCGGGCGAAAGACGACCATCGCAAGATGCTCGTCGCTGAAGGTCTCGCTGAGGAAGCGCTCACAGTCCGCGATCGTGATGTTCGAAAGCTCGGTGATCGCGCCCATGGCACTGTAGCCGTCAAAAATGCCGGAGACCAGAGACAGGCAGACGCTCTCAAAATCCTCGAGACCGCGCAGCCGCGCGCCGAGCGAAGCGCGTTTGGCGCGCTCGAAGCGCTCGGGGGAGAGACCGTGCTCGCGCACATCCTGTACGGCTTTTTTCAGCTCATCCAGCACGACTTCCGGTTTTTGACTCTCACCGCCGACGAGGACGTAGGACGCCCCCGCGACAAAGTCGACCTCGGTGCCGAAATCGCGGTTGAGAAGCCCCTCGCTGTAGAGTCTTGTGTAAAACGGCGAGGACTGCCCCAGCAGCAGCCGCAGCGAGAGCGCGGCCGTCAGGCGCTGGCGCAGGGCGGCGGGGCCTTTCGGCTCGCCGCGCAGCTTTGCGCCGATCAGAAACTGCGGGGCAGAAACCGGCCAGATCTCGGTCACGGCGGTCTCGATCGGCAGCAGGCTCTCCGCCTCACCGAAGTCGGGGCAGGGGAGCGAGGCCTTCTCGTCGCCGAGCTCCTCGCGCGCAATGCGCACGATCTCGTCGGGGTCGACGTCGCCCTCGACGCACAGCGCCATGTTGCTCGGCGCGTAAAAGACCTTGTGGCAGTCGTAGAGCGTCTGGGCTGTGATGTGGGAGATGCTCTCAACCGTGCCGACGACCCGGTCGCGGATCGGGTGGTGGTCGAACAGCATGCGCAGCATCCGGTAATAGATCGCGTTGTCCGGGTCGTCCTCGCCCATCAGGATCTCCTGCGAGATGATGCCCTGCTCCTTCTGCACAGTCTCGTCGGTGAAGTAGGGCGTCGAGACAAAATGCAGCAGCATGCGCAGATTCTCTTCAAAATGGCCGGTGCTCTGGAAGTAATAGGCCGTCGTGTCGCTGGAGGTGAAGGCGTTCGCGTCGGCGCCGTTGGCGCTGAGGAGATTGAGCGCGTTGTCGCCGCCCGGCAGGTCGAACATTTTGTGCTCGAGATAGTGGGCCACGCCCGCGGGCGTGTCGCGCTGCTCGCCGTCGATCGTGAAGCGCCGGTGCGCCCCGCCGTAGTCGGTGGCGAACACCGCGTAGCTCGATTGAAAACCGCGCTTCGGCACCACGCAGATACGAAGGCCGTTGGGCAGCGTCTCCTCATACAGGGTCTCGCCGATGGCGTCAAAGTTCGTTATCCGCATCGTCAGCCTCCTCGTCTCCATTGCCGGTCAGAAAATAGATCAGATCGCAGTCCACGCTCTCGGCGATTGCCTGAACGCGCGCTTTGTCGACCTCGCCGATCAGCTCGGCGAGCTCCGCCGGGCCGTAGTCGGCGCCGTCGAGTGCCTGGGAGAGGTAGAAGCCCTCCAGCTCGCCCTGGCTGTCAAGCAGCGCGCGCAGGTCCGAGCTGACGCCCGCCTTTGCCGCGGCAAGCTCCTCGTCGCTGATCTCGCCGCGGCGGACCGCGTCGAGCTGCGCCGTGATCTCTTCGAGTGCCGCGTCCTTTTTGTCAAGGTCGATGCCCGAGGCGACCAGCAGCAGCCCCTTGTGAATATCGAGCAGCGAGCTTGCGTAATAGCACAGCTGCCGCTTTTCACGCACGTTCATGAAAAGCTTCGAGGTCGTGCCGCTGCCGAAGACCGCGTTGAACACATACAGGGCGGGAATATCCGGGCCCTCCATGCACTCGCCCAGGCGATAGCCGATCACAAGCTTGCCCTGCGTGACGCTCTGCGACTCTTCCACCTGGCGGGGCTCGGCCTCGAGCGCGTTCATACGCAATTCGGTGCCGATATCATCGTTGATCTCGCCGCGCGGCAGCGGTGCGAGCGCGTCGGTGAGACAGGCTTTGACCTCGTCGAGCGAGGAACGCCCGCAGTAGAAGATCTCTATCGGGCAGCACTGCAGCAGCTCGCGGTATTGCTTCGTCAGCTTGCGGTAGTGAATGGCCTCGACGTCCTCGGCGCGGCCGCGCGAGCCGGCCGAGAAATCCTCATAGGCGCACATCTCCTCGATGCAGCGAAGCACCGAATAGCTGCGCTTGTCGTTGATGCGGCTGCGCAGCGCGTCGGCCAGCTTTTCCTTCTCACTCTCAACGATCGGCTGGGGCAGCAGCCCGCCGCGCGTAGCCGGGTCGAGCAGCAGTTGCCCGAGCAGCTCGCAGGCCGGGCGCAGCACATCCTGCTTGCCGGGGAGAAACTCCCCCTCGGGGATGCTGGCGAAAAAGCCCAGACACTGGATCTCACCGATGCGGCGCACGACCGGCTCGATGGCGACGCCGTAGAGCTCGTCCATGCGGCTCGAGAGCGCCTCCAGATCGCGATAGCGCGTCGTCCCGCGGCGCAGCACGCTGGGGACAAGGGCGTTGAGCGCCGCCGTCTCGCGTGTGAGCTGCGTCAGCAGATTGAGACTCAGACAGGCGGTTTTGAATTTGTCGCTTTTCAGGTGGCTGAGCCAGACGCCGGGCATCAGCTCTGAGCGTGTGATCTCCATGGATCGGCCTCCGAATTAATCACTAAAATGCGTATTGCCTATGTTCAGCAGGCAAGGCTTTCGCCAGAAGGTCTTGGCTCGCCCCCGCCCTTGGGCGAGGGGAGAGCTGGCGCGCAGCGCCTGAGAGGGGCAATGGAATTGCAACGCGCTGGTAGCGGCCCCTCTCCGTCACTTCGTGACACCTCCCCCCGGCGCGGGGGGAGGCAAGCGCTGTTCTTGCTGCACGAATCAAAGATAGTTTATCACAGTTTCCCTCCCTTGGGAAGACCTTCCGGCGGCATTTTTCCGCCTGTTACGCTTGCCTTGCCGCGCACAACCGAGATCGAATACTCCCGGCCGCGGCTGTCGCGCCAGCGCGCGGTGTAATCGCTCAGCGTCGGGCGCACCGTCAGCTCGCCGTTTACAAGATGAAGGCCGAGAAGATCCTCGGTGACGGCGCGGAAATACCACCCGGCCGAGCCCGTGTACCAGGTCCAGCCCGCCTCACCCTCGTGTCCCGGCGCGGCGCTGACGTCGGCCGGCAGCACATAGGGTTCGGCGCCGTAGCGCAGGCCGTCGCGCGTTTCGGGCAGCAGGGCCTGCAGCAGCTCCTCCCCGCGCTCGCGGTCGGCGCGGCGCAGCAGCGCCATCGCCAGCCAGATCGCGCCGTGGGTGTACTGTCCGCCGTTTTCGCGATAGCCCGGGCCGTAGCCGGTCAGATAGCCCTCGCCGCCGGTGTAGGGCGGCGCGCAGAGCTTGACGAGACCGTGCTCGCGGTCATAGAGCCGCGCCCAGGCCGCGTTCAAAGCAAGCCCTGTGTGCGCATCGTCGCCCAGCCCCGACAGCACGGCCCAGCTCTGGGCGATCGAGTCAATGCGGTTGGGGTCGTCGCCGCGCCAGAAGCCGCGGACATAGTGGCTGCCGGTAAAGCCTCGCTCACAGGCCGCGGCCAGCTCGTCGGCGGCTTGACGGCAGCGCTCGGCGCCATCCTCGCCCAGACGTTCGAGCAGCGCGGCGAAGCGGCGCGCGCAGCCGCCGAGAAACCAGCCGAGCCACAGGCTCTCGCCCTCGATGGCGTCAAGCCCGTCGTTCCAGTCACCGCTGAGGAACAGCGGCAGACCGTGGCGGCCGCGCGGCCGTTCGAGCGCCAGATCCAGCGCCCGGCGGGCGTGGTCGAGCACCGTGCCCTCGTCGCCCCAGGAGGCGGTCTCATAGCGGTCGCGCTCGTCGGCGCGGAGCACCGGCGAGGCGAGATACAGCGCCCGCTCATGGCAGAGCGCCTCGTCGCCGCTGCGCTCCACCGTATCGCAGAGCGCCCAGACAAGCCACAGCATATCGTCCGAGCAGCGCGAGCGTAAGCCGCGGTCTCCCTCGGGCAGCGGGTGCCACCAGTGCATCACGTCGCCCTCGGCGTATTGGTGGCGGCAGCAGCGCAGGATCTGCTCGCGCGCGAGCGTCGGATCGAGCAGCAGCAGATTCACCGCGTCCTGCAGCTGGTCGCGAAAGCCCCAGGCCCCGCCGGCCTGGTACAGGCTGCCGCGCGCCATGATGCGGCAGGCGAGCGCCTGATACGGCCCCCAGGTGTTCATATAGTGGTCGAGCGCGGCCATGCCGGTCGTAATCTCCAGCGCCTCGAGACGCTGCGTCCAGTGCCGCACGGTCTCGCTGAGAAATGAGAGCGCCAGACTTGCCTCGCAGCAGTCGCGCAGCGCTTCCTCGCTGCCGCATCCGATAGCCAGCACGGTCGTGTGGGCGCAGCGGACGGTGGCTTCAAAGGCCGCCGGGGCATAGTCGCCGATGCACAGCATCGGCCGATCGCTGCCGCCGAGTACGCGGAGCGTCGGCCAGGGGCTCTCTTTGTCGGTGTAGACAAGGATACCGTCCTCCGTCTGGCAGCTCGCCGCGCCGTGTCCGGCAAAGCGCAGCTTCCAGTGCAGCGTCAGCCCCTCGGCCCCCTCGAGCATCAGAATGCGAAAGTCGTGCTCGGGCGGAATGAAGAGCGTGGTTTTGACGCTGCGCGCGCCGAAGTCCTTTTTCCACACGGCCATACCCGGCGCGTAGCGCACCGAACAGGCCAGGCCGTCGTTGGCGGCAAACAGACTGCCGAGCGTCTCCAGCCAGAGCTGTTCCATGGTCTCGGTCTGCTCGGGCAGAGACTGCGGCGCGGTGATCGGCATCTCGCGCGCGTTCTGCCACCAGAGCGCGGCCGGGCCGAGCTCGGTGACGACGGCGCTCAGCCGTCCGTTTGTCAGCATGTGCTGCCAGGGCGCCGGGGGCAGACGGTCCCCGGCCTCAAAGAGAAAGCTGTGCCCGGCAAAACGCCAGGGAGGGAGCACGCCGCCCCGCCGCGGCGCGCTGAGCGCGGTGTGCTTGAGCGGCGGCAGCAGCGGCTGCGCGTCCCCGACGGTTTCGGCACAGCGGCCCTCAAGCAATGGCCGTGCGGCCGTCGGCAGAATGTGAACGCCGCCGGATACGCCCAGCAGCGCCTCCAGACCGCGCCGACCGAGCTCGTGCTCGATCCGGCGGCGCAGCGGCTGGCGGTAGTCGCCGCCCTGATCGCTGAGATAGACAAGATCGCCGTCGAGTCCGACGCTTTTGAGCAGGAGAAAACGCTTGAGCAGCGCGTCGCGCTCCCGGGCCTCGCCGTCGCAGCAGAGGATCGGCAGCTCGCCCGAGATCGCATAAGGCCACAGCTCGCGCTTCGGCGCGGCGCCGATTGGGGCAAAGGCGTGCATACGGTACGCGCTCAAAAGACTCTCGCCGATCTCGGCGGCGCTGAGACCCAGCAGCGTAGCCGCGGCTGACAGCATGCAGCCGCGGCTGCGCCCGCCGTCGGCGAGCATTCGCCTCGCACCGTCGAGCGCTTCGTCACAGCTCAGGCCTATACAGAGCGCGACGGAGAGCGCACCCTCGCCGCGGCTGTCGAGCGGGATCGTCCCCTCGGCGGAGAGCAGCGGGTGGGCGAGCTGTCCGAGACCGCCGCGCTCGTCGGCCGAAAAGGCCATCGGCGAGGATGGCAGCAGGCAGAGCCAGCGCTCGCCGAGCGTACCGCGCTCGAGTCGCCGCAGCAGCAGCGCGCCCTCGCTCTCCTCAGCCCACAGGCCGAGCCGCCAGAAGGCCGGGTGCGCGCGGTAGTCCTCGGCGCGCGCCAGCACGGGCCGCAGCGAAAGGCGTACCGATACGCGCTCGCCGCGCTCGCCGCGTAAACGCAGCTGCCGCAGCTCGCCCCACTCGCCGGGGGCGACAGTGAGCGTGAGGCTCGCCGTGTCAGTCTCGTAGACGGCGCTGTCCTCGCCGAGCGTCCAGCGCGCGGGCGTGAAGCCGCGGCCGTCCAGCCGCAGCTCGAGAGAGCCGTCATAGGGCAGCAGCCCCGGCAGCGAGCCCTCAGCGCGGCCGTCCGTAAAGGCCAACAGGTGGTAGGAGCCGTTCGAGAGCGCCGTTAGACCGGTCTCGCCGCGCTCACCCTGCGCCGACCAGTGTCCGGCGCTCAGACGCTCGCCGCGCTCGCGCTCCGGCCGGACCTCCCGGCGCAGCACTGCACCGTCGCCGAGCTGCTCTTCGAGCAGCAGCGCGTGGGCGGCCATCTCGCGCGAGGAGAAAAAGCGGCGGACAATGCTGCCCTTGCACAGGGCGTTGGCGGCGGCCAGCAGGCTCATGGCGGCGTGGTGGGCCATCGTGCACTGCACCTTTTCGCCCTTTGGGTCGCGGCAGCGCTCAGGGGTGAAGTCCAGTGCCTCCCAGAAGCCCCAGCGGCCAAGCGCCCCGAAGCGTTCAAAGCGCTTGAGGTCGCGCACAGCCGCCTCCGGCTGTACGGCAAGAGCCAGAAAGGCCGCGTAAGGGGCAAACACCAGCTCGTTTTCCACGCCGCGCTGCAGCGCAAGCTCCGGCACGCCGTGGGCGCGGTAGCGGTAAACCAGGTCCCGGTCCAGTGAAAACCAGGCGCTCTCGCTGACGCCCCAGGGCTTGTCGATGCCGCCCCAGCGCTTTTGGGCGTAGACGCAAAAACGCGCGCTCTCGTGCAGCATGCTGCCCGGCGGCAGCGGCAGGAACAGAAAGGGCATCAGGTATTCAAACATACTGCCGCTCCAGCTGGCTAAACCGCGAAAGCCGTCCTTCTGCAGCTGTGCGCGGCTCAGCTGCCGCCAGTGCTTTGCGGGCACGTCGCCCTTGGCGATCGCAAGATAGCTTGTCAGCATACACTCGCTCGCCATCAGATCGTACCAGCCGCCGCTGCCCCGGCCCTCGGCCGTGTCGTAGCAGATATAGAACAGGCCGCGCTTTTTGTCATAGAGCGGGGCAAAGTCCATGCCGTCGAGGATCGCGCCGAGCCGCGCGGCGGTGCCGGCATCGCCCTGCTCGCTGAGAAAGACGCGCGCCGTCAGCAGCCCCGCGTACAGGTTGCCGCTGTCCACGGTGGAGATCATCGGCGGGTGCAGCGGCAGCAGCGTGCGCGTGTCGTACCAGTTGTAGAGATGTCCGAGCGCCTTGGGCATGCGCTCGAGCGTGTCGGTGATGCGGCGCAGATAGTCCACGGCCTGCGCGGGCGGGATCAACCCCAGGTCGCAGGCCGCCGCGGCCGAGGCGGCGGCCAGGCCGATGTTGGTCGGGGAGGTACGGTGCGCGCTTCCTTTCGGCGGCTGCACCTGCACGTTGTCGGGCGGCAGATAGTTGTCCTCGGCTGTGGAGAAGGTTGTAAAATAGCGCCAGGTGTCCCCGGCGCGGGCTGCGAGCCACTCTCGCTGCGCCTCACTGAGCGTCTGCTCGCGGTGCGCCGGCAGCGCCAGAGCCAGCGCTGCCGCCGGGGACAGCAGCCACATCAGCCCCGCGGCTTTGCCGAGGATGCCCGGGCTGAAAATAAGGCAGACGAGGCCGATCAGCAGCGCAAACCACATCGAGCGCGCATAGCTGATCAGCCGGTTGCTGCGCTGCTCGCTCTGCGCGGCGGTCTCCCATTCGAGCAGCTTTTTGTGGCTCACCGCCATGCGCCAGAGACTCGTGCCGATGGCCGAGGCACAGATCCACGCCTCCCAGGGCAGCAGCCAGAGACGCATAAAGCTCTGTACGATCGCGCCGCCGACGCCGGTCAGCAGCCGCGCCCAGCGGCGCAGGCGCGGCATCTGTTGCCGCTTCCCCGCGCGCTCGGCCAGCGAGAGCAGCAGCTGACTCGCCAGCGCGAGCAGCGCCGCCCAGGCCGCCAGGTCGAGCCCGGCCCGGGGCAGAAGAAAGCCCAGCACGATCGCAAGCAGCGTCATCGGCATCAGCAGCGAACGGCGCAGTGAATCAAAGAGCCGCCAACGGTCGATGTCGCGCAGCCTTCCCTCGCCGATCCAGCGCAAATTCTGCCAGTCGCCGCGCACCCAGCGGTGCAGCCGCCGGAAGTAGGCCAGCGGCCGCGACGGGAAGCGGTCGGCAAACTCGACGTCGCCCACAAAGCCGCCGCGCAGATACGCGCCCTCGAGCGCGTCGTGCGAGAGGATTTGTCCCTTCGGCAGATCGCCGCAGCAGCGCAGCAGGGCGCGCGCGTCGATCAGACCCTTGCCGGAAAAGCCGCCCGAGGCAAAAGCGTTCATCGTGTTCTCGCCGCAGAGCGCGCCATAGGGGTCGCTGCCGCCGGGACCGGCGAAGATCAGCGCAAAGTCGGTCTCGTTCGCGGAGGAGAGCACCGTCGTCATGCGCGGGTGCAGCAGCCCATAACCCGTGCATACCACGCCGCGCGCCTCGTCCACCACGGGGCGGTTGAGCGGGTGCAGCATCGTGCCGATCAGCTCCCGGATCGCGCCAGGATAGACCAGCGTATCGCTGTCGAGCGTCAGAATATAGTTCGTACCGGCGAGCGCGGCGCGATCGCCGAAAACAGTCAGCGCGCTCTCCTCGCCGCCGAGCAGCCTTGCCAAAGCCAGCAGCGCGCCGCGCTTGCGCTCGTCGGCGGTCCAGCGCTCGCCGTCAAAGACGCGCGGCCGCGTCAGCAGATAGAAGCGGCCGCCGTAGCGGCGGTTCAGCTCTGCAATGGCCACGCGTGCCGGGGCGAGCAGGCGCTCGTCGTTTCCGTCCGTCTCGCTGCTGCTTGCGGGCAGATCGGCCAGCAGGCCGAAGAGCAGCTGCTCCCCGGCGCCGCGGTGGCTCAGCGCGAGCTCTTCCAACCTCCGGGCGAGCTTTGTTCCGCTGCGCTCATCGGCTAGCAGGGCCGAGATCACGCAGATCGTCTTGCCCTCGGCCGGGATGCCCTCGCTCAGATCAAGGCGCAGCAGACGGCGCGGCGCGATCAGGCGCAGCATGACAGCGTCGATCGCGCGCTTAATGAGCTCCGAAACCGGCAGCACCAGCAGCAGCGCAAGCGCCGCCCGCTCGAGCGCGAGCGCCAGCAGAAGACTGAAAAACAGCGTCAGCAGCAGATTGGCCGCGATGTAGAGCCCGCTGCCCTTCGTGTCGTCGTCAAACAGCAGCGCGCCGAGCGTCACGCCCTCGCTCTGCGCGCGCTCGATGAGCGCGCGGGCGCAGCTGCTCTCGTCCCGCCCCTCCTTGAGCGCCAGACGCTCGAGCCGTGCGAGATACTGCTCGCAGCTCTGCTCGTCCATGCGCGAAAAGACCTCATCGGCGGCAAAAATGGCCGCGATCGGGTCGGCGCGGCGCAGCATGGCGGTCACGTCCGCCGTGTTCAGCCAGCGTAGCACGGCAAACAGCGCGCCGAGTCCCTCGGCCGGCGTCTCGAGATCCGATGCGGCGAGCAGCCCGTCGCACAGCCGCCGCAGCTCGGCGAGCACCGCGGCGCGCAGCGCGGCCGGGAAGAGCAGCAGCTCGTGGCGCGAAAGCTGCGTGACGGACTGAAAGCCCGCTAAGAATAATTCGCAGCGCTCCTCGTCGGCGCGGCCCTGTCCCGCGCGCAGCAGGGCGCGGCTGAGCTCTGTGAGCAGGGTGTCCGTGCCGCGGCACTGCAGCCGCCTTGCCTTTTGCAGCGCCGGCAGGGCCGAGCGATAGTCGCGCTGCACCATGTACCAGTTGTCGAGCACCCAGGCGACGGCGGACGGCGCCGCTGCGAGCGCGCCGTAGCGCCGTTCGAGCAGCTCGTGGCAGCGTCGCAGCGTGGCATAGTCCCGCCGCAGCGCCGCGGCCGCCGCGCGCCCGGTGCACAGGCCGTCCGGCCGCAGTAATTTGGCCTGTGCCGCCGCATAGGCGTACAGCTTTTCATTGTCGATATGCATCCCAGAATCCATGATCTCCATCGTATCCGTCTCCTTTGCCGCGAGAAAATGCGCGTGAAAAACGCGTGGAAATGTGAGTAGCTTTCCCGCATTTTTCCAAAGTATGCGAAACGGCGATGCGACGTGGGATAGTGAAATGATAAAGCCATCGAATGTGCTGTTTCTAACGAACAAACGGCTGGGGCGGGGGACTGCTCCTATCCCGCTTTTTATCCCGATTGTTCTGGACAAGCGCGCGGCAATTCGGTATAATTTATAAATAGAAATGGGGTGGTCGGATGAAAAAAGGGAAGAAAAGAATCCTCCTTCTCGTGGCGGTGCTGGCCTGTATTGCGGCGGGTGCCTGGCTGCTCAGGCCGTACTATCTGAACATCAGCTTCGGCATCTCGGACTATCTGCGTGACCGCGGGCTGACCACGCCCGAGGACATCGTCCGCGTGGACGATCAGCGCTACGGCGACGACGCCATGCAGGTCTTCGACGTCTACTATCCCCGCGGCACGGACGCTCCGCTCCCGACGATCATCAGCATCCACGGCGGCGGCTATACCTACGGGACAAAGGAGACCTATCAATACTATTGTATGAATCTCGCGCAGCACGGCTTTACGGTGGTTAACTTCTCCTACCGGCTCGGCCCGAAACACAAGTTCCCGGCCCAGCTCGAGGACACCAACGCCGTCCTGACCGCAATCTGCGAGCGGGCGGAGGAGTACCACATCGACACGGACAACATATTCTTTGTGGGCGATTCGGCCGGCGGACACTTAAACGCGCAGTACAGCGCGGCCGTGACAAATCCGGACTACGCCGCGCTGCTGGGGCTGGATATTCCGCGCTTTACGCTGCGCGCGACCGCGCTCAACTGCGGCGTCTATGAATTTGAGGCGTTGCTGGGCGGACAGACGGCCTACATTCTGGACGGGGAGCCGTCCCAATACGCGGAGTGGATGGACATTCTCGGCCATATTACCGAAAACTTCCCTCCGAGCTTTGTCATGAGCGCGACTGGGGATACCTGGTGTCTGCCGCACGCACAGCCGATGGCCGATTTCCTGCGCGAAAAGGGGATCGACTGCGAGCTGCACATCTACGGCGACGACAGCCACCGTCCGCCCCATGTGTTCCACATCAATATCCGCGACCCCTACGCGACGGTTTGCAATGACGAAGAGTGCGCATTTTTTCAAAAATACATAGTGACAGAGGGAATATACTAACATGAAAACAGTAGTGATTACCGGCAGCACCCGCGGTCTCGGCTGGGAGATGGCCCAGCTGTTCCACAAAAACGGCTGGAACGTGTGTTTAAACGGCGTGAATGAAACGCGGCTGGCCGCAGCCATCGAAAAACTGCGCACAGCGGAGGGCGGCGGGCAGGTGGACGGCTTTGCGGGCAGCGTCGCCTCGTCGGCGGACATCCAGGCGCTGATCGACCACGCCGTCGCGGCGTTTGGCAGCATCGACATCTGGATCAACAACGCGGGCGTCAACCAGCCCATGCGCGCCATCTGGGAGCTCACGGAGGCGGAGATCGACGCCGTTTTGAATATCGACCTGCGCGGCGCGATCCTCGGCAGCCGTCTGGCCGCGCTGCAGATGGAAAAGCAGAGCGAGGGCGGCTATATTTACAACATCGAGGGCTACGGCAGCAACGACGCCATGATGCTGGGGCTCAATCTTTACGGCACCAGCAAGCGCGCCGTGACGCACTTCACGCAGGCTTTTGCCAAGGAACTCGCCGAGCGGGGCAGCAAGGTGAAGGCAGGGCGGCTCTCTCCGGGCATCATGATCACCGATTTCACGGTCAAGGCCCTCGGCGGCAAGGAGGCGATCGAGCTGCCGGAGAAGACCAAAAAGGTCTATAACATTCTGGGCGATTACCCCGACGTTGTGGCGGCGCACCTTGTCAAAGAGATGCTTGTCAACACAAAGAACAACGCGCACATCGAATGGCTGACCGGCGGCAAAGCCATGTGGCGCTTCATGACGGCCGGATTCAATAAACGGGATTTCTTTTCGTAATAAAACCGTGTAAATGAATAACGCCTGCCCTGCGGCGCTCTTCGGAATGGAGAAGAGCCGTTCACAGGGCAGGCGCTTTTTGTTCGTTTGATCAGGTGGAACAGGGGGGCTTCGCCACATCAGGCGCGTGCGGGATAAAACGTCATTCCTTCCCGCTCTCGCGGTCGATCTCGATCTCCCAGGCGAAGTACTCCTTCGCCTCGGGCGTCAGCGTCAGCCCGCCGCACTGCAGCGCCGCGCCGCTGAGCCCTTCGAGGATGCGCGTGTCGTCCTCTCCGCCGCCAGCCGGGCGGATCGCGACGCGGTAGAGACTCTGCGGCTGCAGCCCCTGCACGCAGAAATGGATCGGCGCGCTGTTGGCCTCGACCAGGCGGGAGACGGCGGAGATCAGCGCCTTCTCGCCGGCGGGGTCGGCAAACTCCCAGATGACGCAGGGCTCCGTCGCCGCGGAGAGCCGGTAGTAGTCGCCGTACTGGATCAGCTCGTAATGCTTGTGAAACGCCGCGATCTGCGAGCGGATCTCGGCCTTTTCTTCGTCACTCAGCTTCGTGATGTCCAGCTCATAGCCGAAGGTCCCGGCCATGGCCACGCAGCCGCGGGTCGCAAACGGCGTCACGCGGCCGGTCTGATGGTTCGGCACGGCCGAGACGTGCGCGCCCATCGTGCTCACGGGGTATCCGAAGGAGGTGCCGTACTGGATCGCGAGGCGGCTGATCGCGTCGGTATTGTCGCTGCACCAGATCTGGGGCGTGTAGTAGAGCATCCCGGCGTCAAAGCGCCCGCCGCCGCCGCTGCAGCCCTCGATCAGAAGCGCGGGGAAGCGTGCCGTCAGCGTCTCGAGCACGCGGTAGAGCCCCAGCTCATAGCGATGGGCAAATTCGCCCTGGTGCTTTGCGTCCAGCGCCGCGCTGAACTTGTCGCAGAGACTGCGGTTCAAGTCCCACTTGACATAGCTGATCGGCGCGTCGGAGAGGATCGCGCTCATGCGCTCGATCAGATAGTCCTGCACTTCTTTGCGGGACAGGTCGAGGATCAGCTGATTGCGCGAGAGAGTGGGGGCGCGGCCGGGCACACGGACGACCCAGTCGGGGTGCGCGCGGCAGAGGTCGCTGTCGATCGAGACGGATTCCGTCTCGAACCAGAGGCCGAACTGCATGCCCGTCGCCGTGATCCGCTCGCCGAGCTCCCGCAGCGTGCAGCCCAGCTTTTTTTCGTTGGGGAACCAGTCGCCGAGACCGGAATTGTCGTCGTCGCGCTTGCCGAACCAGCCATCGTCCAGCACAAAGAGCTCAATGCCGAGACCGGCGGCCTCCTCGGCCAGCGAGACCAGCTTCTCCCCGGTGAACTGGAAATAGGTGGCCTCCCAGTTGTTGATGAGAACGCTCCGGCGGCGGTGGGCGTATGCGCCGCGGCACACGTTATCGCGGATAGCCGCGTGGAAGTTCCGGCTCAGCTTGCCGAGCCCCTCTGTGCTGCAGCTGAGCATGACCTCCGGCGTCTGGAAGCTGTCGCCCGCTCGGAGCTCCCATGCAAAATCGTCGGGATGGATGCCGCAGATCCAGCGGGTCTGACCGATCGCGTCCATCTCGGTCTCCATCAGGAACTCACCGCTGTAGAGGAAAGAGGCGCCAAAGCACAGCCCAGCCGTCTCGGTGGCGGTGGGCTCGCAGAGGATGGAGAAGGGGTTGTAATGGTGGCTGCTGGTGCCGCGCACGCTGCCGACGGACTGCCGGCCGTGGCCCACCGCCTGGCGCTGCGGCATGCGCTCCATGGCGTGCCGCCCGTAAAAGCTGATCTGGTCAAAGCGCCCGAACTGCCAGTCGATGTGCATACTGGCGGCCTTGCGGAGCGTGAAAGGCGTCTCGCCGCGGTTGAGGATCCGGGCCGCGCGGACGATCACGTCCCTGTCTGCCAGCACGCCGTACTGCAGCTCCGCCGCGAGTCCGGAGAAGGGGTCGGCAAGGGAGACGATCAGCGTCTCCGCCGCCTCGCTTTTGCAGTGGACGGCGGGTAGCCCCTCCGGCACCGGGAGACCCGGCTCGATCCGGCAGTCCTGCACGCGGAGCTCACAGGCGCGCGAGCCGTCGGCAAATTCCACGGCCAGGGCCGTGCTGCGGTAGTCGCCCGCGCCAAAGCAGCTGTATTCCTGGGGCAGCACGTCCAGCGAGTAGCTGCGGTCCGTCGCGCCGATGTCGGCGGGGTTTCCGGAAAAGCCCCGGTCCATCCGGCACACGGTGTGGCTCAGGTCGCTGCCGTAGATCCTGCCGCCGTAGTAGAGGTGCAGCAATACGCCGCGGCTGTCGATCTTCATCTGATATTCGGTGTTCCGGGTCTGCAGACTGATCAGTCCGCGCTCCCGGTCAAGTAAAATGGCCATGACCGTCTCCTTTTTTGCTTCCCGCGCCGAAACACGGGGGAGTATTGTTTCTTTCAGTAGTATAGCGGTTTTCCTCTCCGCTGGCAAGAGAGGGCTTTGAAAAACCGGTGCTTTTCAAAGCCCCCGTCAGTTTTATGACGCTTCCGGCGTCAGAGTATTGATTTTCCTCGGTGCGCGGTGTTGGTGCCCAGCACCTTATGAAATCCGGTATAGAAGCCGTGAATACCGGCGGTGTGTAGTATTTATGTATTAGGTTCCAATGTTCTGCGCGGATTTCATTCAAGACCCCAGCTCTTTTTTAAGCGATCAACGGTGAAACTCCACCGATCAGCTGTTGGGCGGCAAACGGAATTCTGATTACCGAAAAAGCCGAGTTCTTTCACAGCTTCGGATGTTGGTACTGTTTTGATCCATTGCACCTTAACTACATATTCGGCATTATCGGGATCATCCGCAGAATAGAAGTAATCTCCATGAAGTGGGAGATCCTCCATCTTCACAGCTCTATTATCAATCATAAAGATTGTGTCCTTAGCTTGTTGAACGGGTTCCACGACAAGACCGACACCAACATAACCGGTGTGTGGAATGTTGACCCAGACGCGATCGCCAGGGGACAGCAGGGAAAGCGTTTTGGAATACCAGCTCCCGCCACCAGCAGAGATAAAGCCGTACTTTCTGGCGTCTTCCCAGCTGCGCGAATCTTCACCTTCGCCAAAGGAAGCGTAGTACTCCCCGTTCCAAGGGCCTTTTTGTTTAACATCAGCGGGAGCTGCGTCCTCAATATCTTCCTCAAACCAGCTTCGACTAAGCAGACGTTCTCCGTTGCTCTGGAATACGTGAAAAAAGAGAATGTTGATATCTACACCGTACGTTTCACGTAAAAATCGGATGATTCTCTCGGTTCCGTCATCCATCTTTGCTGCGACAATAACCATTTTGACTTTTTGATTAACGGTAGATTCATCAAGAGCCGTTCCAAATTTTTTCTGAAAGGCGTCGTTAAGTGTTTCAGTATTACCGGAGAAGGACAGATAAAGCTGCGCTATTTCCTCAACGGTAAGCTTGGAAACACTGGCTGCATAATCTATGACCTGGGCTGTCACTTCGCGAGGAGTCAGATCTTTTTTGAGTTCTACCACTACCATATCTCCATCGTGGTCAATGCAGAGAATATCAATGAGTTTCCCAGCGTCAGTTCTCACCTGATTGCTGATAACAAGCCAACTCTTGCTCAGAATCTCAATATGATCCCGGAGAAGCAACTCCAGTTCTTTTTCATCCGTGAGGCTGGCCGCTTGCAAGGGTTTTTTCCCATCCAGAGACCAAACAGAATGCGATATTGACATATTCCTATCCTCCAATCATTAATGATTCATTCAAACAGTTTTTTAACTAATCATGGGCTTCGTTTCCGCTATCCCCAGAAACATCACATCATACACCGGAATATACGTAATCTTCCCGTTCGTCGTGATCTCGCGGGTGTTGGACAGTACATAGGCCTTTTTTACATGATAATCCTCGTTCTTTACGAAGGCGCTCAGCGCGCTGTGGATGGTATAGTCCTTGCCGGATTTGACCTCGATCGGCACGGCGGAGAGGCTGTCATAATCGTCGATCAGATAGTCGACCTCGCCTTTGTTGCGGTTATCGTAATAAAACAGCTTGTAGCCGTGCGCAGCCAGCTCCTGGGCCACCACGCTTTCATACACGGAGCCGAGATTGATCCCGGTCTCATCGTCCAGAATCGCGCGGATATTGCTGCCGTACAGAACGTCGGTCAAAAGCCCGACGTCGTTCAGATAGAGCTTGAGCAGATTTTTGCCGACCGCCTGCGTGAGCGGGAACACCGGCGTGGAGATTGCATTGACGTCCAGAACGATCCCCGCGGAGATCAGATATTCAAACTCGTCCTGATAATCGGAGAAACGCTTGCCGCGCTTGTCCTCGATATCCTGAAAGACCACGCGCTTTTTCTTGCTTTCAAGATTGGAGGGGATCATGTCATAGATCCTGCGGATCTTCAGCTTGCGGTTGTTGTCCGCTTCATATTTCGACGCATCGTCGGCATAGAACGCGCGGATATCGTGATGGATCGTTCTCACCTTTACGATGTTGGTATCGGCAATAAAGGAGTTTACGGCATCGGGCAGCCCGCCGATCAGCAGATACTTCTTGAAGAGATCCATGACCTTTTCATGCGTGGCAACGTCCAGGCTCTCACCGGAGAGGAACTTCTCGCGCATCGTGTCGATCGCAAAGCGGTTGAAGCCGTTTGCCAGCAAAAACTCTTCAAAGTCCAGCGGGAACATGCGCTTGACTTCGATGCTGCCGATAGGGATCGAGCTGGTCTTCTTCAACGTGACGCCGAGCAAGGAGCCGCTGGCAATATAGGTAAATTTGTCGTCCTGTTTCAGAAACTTCAGCATGGTCAGCAGGTGGGGGTAGGCCTGGATCTCGTCAAGAAAGATCAGCGTGTTTTTCCGCTCACCCATTTTCTCGCCGGCGATGGTGCTGACCTGAAAATAAAAGTCCTTGACCGTGCGGACGGACTCAAACACCCGGGGGCCGTTTAAGTCCTCCGCGAAGTTCAGCTCAATATAGTTTTCAAAAAGCTGCTGCCCGACGTGGCGGATGATAAAGGTCTTGCCGATCTGCCGTGCGCCGTCGATAATCAGCACTTTGTTGGAGTCTGACTTTAAATAGCTTTCAATATACGGCTGAATCTTCCGAACTAACATCGCACACCTCCACACTTTTCAACAGAATCGACGCATAAGAATACGCACAATTCAATGCGCTGACCGCCACGGGAATCACACATTTCAATATATATTATACTCAATAAATCGTACAAAGCAATAGGCGGCGCATAATAATTTGTCCTGCCGACAGGGAGAACAAAATCGGAAGCTGCAGAAAAAGAATACAAGAGCAGCTGGTGTGAGAGGTGTCATCTTGTAGGGAACTCCAGATCACGCTGTAGAGTATCGCCCAGGTCCGCGGAGGCCTCTGGGGAGACCTCCCTGCACGACAGCCCGGCAAAGGCACGGCGATCTTTCGTAGGGAGCGATCCCCAGTGTCGCTCCGACTGACAGCTTTTGCGCAATGCTCGGGGGAAGAAACCATAGGCCGATGCCCCTGTCAGCACGGAAGCATAACAGCGGTATATGAAGAAATCCAAGGTAAAATCGCAGCATTGTGCGTTTTTACCTTGGATTTCTGTGCGTATTCGGCACATTCCGCCTGACAGAATGCTCTCTGTGCTTTACGAAAGCGTTTCGCTTATCAGATATGCCCGGCATGGCGCACCGTCGCTGCCGCCGAGATTGAGCGGTGCGGCATGCAGCATATACCGCCCCTCCGCGACGTTGCGGAGGACAAGGCCCTCCAGCAGCACGGTCCCACAGCCGAGCAGGATCTCGTGTACGCGCTGCGGGGCGTCCTCCGGGCCGACCGTCTGGCTTTCGTTGCCGACCAGCCGGACGCCGTGTGATGCGAATACCTGCGCGGCCTCTTCCGTCACGGTCGCTTTTCCGGCAATCAGAATGCGCTGCTCCGCTCCGTTTTCCCGCGCTTTGTCCAGGATCGCCGCCGCATCCTGTCCGCTCACGGGGCCCTCGTGCCTGGAAACCCAGCAAGGCCCGACAAAACGATCCAGAGGGATCCGGTCAATCGTTTTTCCATCCTGAATAAAGTGGTAGGGCGCGTCAACATGGGTCCCGTTGTGGGCGCACATGGAGAGGGCCGTCAGATTGCAAACCGCCCCGTCCTTGATGGATAACAGTGTGGTTCTCTGCGGCGCGGGGTCCCCCGGAAACACATGGCACGAGAATACTTCCTGTGAAATGTCGATCAACATAGCTTTTCCCCGATTCATTCCGTTCTTTTCCAAACTGACGCGCGCTACTATGGGTTGCTGCGTTTCGCGTCAGTATCGGTTGTGTACCTTCTCCGCAAAGCACAGCACGTCCCGGATGTCGATTGCTGTGCCGTCGTCCAGAATCGCACGGCCGCTCATTCTTCCGAACACCTGGTGCTGATCCGACACCAGCAGCTTGAAATCAAGCTTGGCCGCCCGGTCCAGCACGGGCTGGAAGCTCATCTCAAAGCGCCCGTCCGAGGAGGAGAAGGTCCACGGATCCATATAACCGCTCTCCGGGATGTGGAAGCTCACGTCGTCCAGCTTGTGGGCCTTTCCGTCGTAGAAGAGCACGTTTTCCGTGGCCGAGCGCGTGTTGCCGAAGCCATAGCCGATATTGAAGCCGAACGCATGGCCGCCAATATCGGTGTTGCCGCTGCCCCAGTACCAGGTGTTGTCATAGGTCCAGACGCCGCGCCCCCAGTCCAGCGTGCCGAAATCCGAGGCGGGGTCGAATTCATAGCGGACGCCGTCGTATTCCATCCAGCCGGAGGCCCGCATGCCATTGATTTTCTGGTTGTAGTAAAAGTGCCGGTCCTTGTCCCAGGGCGTGGCGATCACGATGCTGTCCATGTCCGGCTGCGCAAGCGTGATGTCGCAGTCGAAGGGCTTGTCATTCCAGAAGCGCTCGAAGTGGCAGGTGATGTTCCGTTTGCCGTCCCCGGGGGAGAAGCGCATCTGCAGGCGCTTGTCCGCATAGGCGGTGTCACCGTGTGCAGAGTCCGCCGGCAGCTTCAGCTTGCCCATGGGGAACAGGTTCAACACGGTCTCGGTGTGCTCCCAGGGCTCATCCCCCAGCCAGAGCAGAGACACCGACTGCAGGCCGATATAGCCGTCGTCGGAGATCGTGAACGCCCCGGCAAAGTTTTTGCCCATGACCAGATAGTAGTCCCACTCCTTGATGCGCCACTGCGGGGCCTTGATCTGGGATCGGTTATACTTCTGCAAAAGCTTTCTTGACCAGCCCGGCTCTGCCAGATTGCCCCGTGCATCCAGCAGCGTCCGCGCCTGGGTGACTTCATGGTTTCTCATGGGCATGCCCTCCTTCGTTTGTATAAACCGGAGAAATAATACCGTAATGCTGCATTTTTTTATATTTTACTACAATGGAGAAATGCCGTCAACAGATGGCTAATGCCGTCGAGATGCTCTATTGCGGTTTTCGCGGTGATATGGTACATTAAGCGCAGACGCGTTTAATGTATTTGATTTTTCGCCGTTTTTCTCGCCGCTAACGCGGCAACGGCCCAGGCCGACTTCTCTTGGCCTTCGGCCAATTCACCTTTCCGAAAAACATGGCGAATTGTACCATAGGCCTTCGGCCCTATGGTACAATACCGGCTATAATGATCATCGGATGGCGAAATCAATCGGTGTTTCGATTGATTTTGCTGCCAAACGACAGGTTTGGCAGCAAATGATTTCATAAATCATTTGCCCGATGCTCATTGCAATGAGTATTTGGCAAAACAGCCTTGCTGTTTTGCTGCGCCGTAAACCGGCGCGGCGAAAAGCTTTTTGGCTTTTCGCCATCAAATAATCATTATTGCAAGCACTGTTGGCGCATGGAGGATCCCACTATGAAGCTGCGTCTTTTTTCCCAGTACCGCGGACTGAGAAAGGAAATCTATATCTTGTTTTTCGGCCGTGTCGTGACGAATCTCGGCTCCATGGTCTGGCCTATGCTGACGATGATCCTGAGTCGGAAGCTGGGGATGGACGCAAGCACGATTTCCCTTGTGAGCGTGGGCGCCGGCATACTGATGGTTCCGGCCAATCTGCTGGGCGGCAAGCTGGCCGACCGGTACAACAAAAAAAGGATCATCGTTTTCGGAGACTCCGTTTCCATCCTCGCCTACATTGCCTGTGCGTGTATCCCGCTGTCCTGGGTGAGCATTGCGCTGATGCTGGCCGGCAGCATCTGCCAAAGCATGGAGTATCCGAGCTATAACGCACTGATTGCAGATCTGAGCAACACGAAAGATCGAGATCGTGCCTACTCGCTGCAATACCTCGGCGGCAACCTCGGGCTGGTGCTCTCGCCGACGATCGCTGGGATGCTGTTTGAAAACTACCTTTGGCTGAGCTTTCTGATCAGCGGCGTGTCCATTGCGCTCTCGACCCTGCTTATCGCGTTCCAAATCCGGGACATCCATCCGGAGGAGGACAGCAGCGAGGCCTCTGTCTACCAAAAGGCGCAGAAGGATGCCAGTCTTTGGGAGATCCTGCGCCAGAACAGGGTGATTTTGCTGTTCCTGGTGGGAATGGCCTTCTATTCCGTAGCCTATCAGCAATATGGGTTCCTGATGCCGCTGGAGATGGGCCGCGTCCACGGCGACAAAGGGGCGCTGCTGTTCGGCACAGTATCCAGCCTCAACTGCATTGTAGTGGTACTCTTTACCCCGCTCATCACCCACCTGACAGCCAAAGCGCCGGAGACATATAAGCTCCTTGGCGGACAGGCGCTGCTTGCCGCGGGCTACCTGGTCTTTTTGCTGCTGCTGGGCTTTATCCCGGGCTATTACGCGGCGATGCTCCTGTTTACCTGGGGTGAGATCGTCAGTACCATTGCCCAGGATCCGTACCTGACGCGCCGCGTACCCGCAAGCCACCGCGGGCGGCTCAATGGCTTCCGATCGGTGATCGCATTTTTCCTGCAGGGCGGCTGCCAGGTGACGGTGGGACAGGTATACGACCGCTTTGGCTCGACGCCGGCCTGGCTTGCCGTATTGGGGCTGCTCGCAATTTCCGCAGTCCTGACGGGTGTGCTCGCGGCAAGGGATCGGCGCGTCTATCCGAAGCTGTATTGTATTCCTGAACGCGCACCGGCTGGCCGGGAGAGGAAAGAAGTGCACAGCAGGAGACAATGTTTTAGCGGGAAGGCACGGGACGTAGCTCGTGTTTTAGTGGCAAAAGACAAAAGAACAGCCCATGCCGCAGAGCCGCGCACAAAATGGGCGAGCGAGGGTAAAAACTGACTTGTAGCCGTTTTGTAACCATCACACGCATTAACTGTCCCTTTGTCTTAAATCTGTTGGATGAAAGAGAGGATTTCGGTGAAGCGCATTTTGTTGCTGGTTGTTTTTGCAATACTGACGATCTGTTCTACAGTTTTATTATTGTTTCTGATAAGTCACAAAGAAACACGCTTTCCTTTACCTAACAACACAGACGCCGCTTCTGAGATAATAAAGCATTTATACCCAGATGCAGAGCTCGAAAAAATAGAGAATTTAGAAAACTTCGATGACATAGCCAAGTATTTTGAAATAGAATGTATCCGTGATCCCAGGGGTTATAGCGATCAATATCTTCCGTATGCTGTGTTTTTATCTGAAAGCGGTAAAAAGTATTTTATATTCTTTCAGCCTCAAAAAGAAACCGGCTATGAGGGCGGAATCATACAACTTTGTATCGCAAATGAAAGATTTCTGAGCAACGAGGAATTACTTGAGCAAATGAATGAGCTTTCAGAAAAAGGAACTAAATGGTCTGGATGGAAGAGTATTCTCAAACAATTTGAATCGGGAGACTCAAGTGGTGCCAAAATCATATATTTTACGCTTGCATCCCAAAATGGGATATTTGGTGTCTCGCTATCCAGAGACGACAACTCATCTTATTCCATAAAAGAGACAAGCTTCTTTCCAGATGATACACTCATGAACAAACCTTCAGATGCAAAAGAGGAAGGATGGAGACCATGGCTGATTTTACCGATTGATAAGCAATAACAAGACAGGGAACAGGATAAGGGGACGGTTAATGCGAAAAAAGAAGGGGTAAGCCCCTGAAAAAGGCCGCAAAAACCAAGCCCTGTCGAGCAGAGCCGAAAAAACCTATAACAGAGGA
>ONNS01000097.1 GCA_900319275.1 uncultured Eubacteriales bacterium | reverse complement strand
AGCCTATTCTAACAGATTTTATACAGCTGCGTTAGAGGCACCGGTTTCATGCCTTTTTGTGCCTTGAAGCGCAGCGGAAAGGTATGGTCATAACAA
This sequence comes from uncultured Eubacteriales bacterium, assembly GCA_900319275.1. Lineage (GTDB taxonomy): Bacteria > Bacillota > Clostridia > Oscillospirales > Oscillospiraceae > Limivicinus. Next base: position 15,148 of record ONNS01000097.1, on the reverse strand, counting down.
TGGCCAAGACCTTGATCGCTTATTTTTCAAGAGCGGATGAAAACTACTTCGGCGGCGCGATGCGCTACGTGAAGATCGGCAATACGGAGATCGTCTGCAATATTATGAAAGAATTGATCCCGGCAGACAGCTTCAAAATCGAGATGAAGGAGCCTTATTCTCCGGTCTATATGACCTGCATCGACGAGGCAAAGAGAGATCTGCGGGCAAAGGCCAGACCGGAGCTCCGATCCATGCCGGATTCCATCGATCCGTACGATACCGTCATTCTGGCCTACCCCAACTACTGGGGAACGATGCCGATGGCCGTCTTCACGTTCCTTGAGCACTACGACTTCTCCGGCAAGACCATTCTTCCACTCTGCACCAACGAGGGAAGCGGCCTGGGCGGCAGCGAGCGCGACATCAAACGCACTTGCCCCGGCGCGACCGTGAAGAGCGGACTGTCCGTCACGGGCAGCGGCGCAGCCACTGCCAAAAGCGCTGTACAGCGCTGGCTTTCTGCCAACGGCCTGCTGTGAGGAAAACAGATGGACTGCGAAAAAGGCTATGTATACGAATTGATGGATCAGAGCGGGCCGACAGATACCCGCGAGCCGTATTTCAAAGAGGCCGTGGAAGAAATGATGCGCGCCAGAACGCTCTGTGCCAAAGCCAACGCTGCCATGCCCGACGATCCCGGCTATGTTGCCTGTCTGGAAGAGCTGTTCGGAAGACGGCTGGATGACGTGCGTATCCTGACGCCGTTTATCTGTGATTTCGGAAACAGGGTCAAGTTCGGGAAGGGCGTGTTCATCAACCACTCCGCGATCCTCTCCGCCTCCGGCGGGATCGAGTTCGAGGACGGCTCCATGGCTTCGATATATTGAGCAGTCATTGTTAAGGGGGGAATCCGGGCGGGATTCTCCTCTTTTTTTAACGAAAACCCTGATTCTGTCGAAAATCTGCTTCGCTTTTCGTGGACAAACAGAGAAGAACGATGTATAATATAAAGATAGAATAATCTAACATCTTCCGATGCAGGCACCGACAGAAAGGATAAACAACAGAGATGGAGCCAAACAGCAAGCGCAATACAAATACCGGCAAAACGCCCGAGACGGATGGAACAATAACGCGGGCCTGGCGCCATGTGATATCGAAGCATTTTGAGGAGTGCGGCATTCTTGACCTTTCCGCCGGGCGCATGACCGCCCTGGAGCCGGAGGGCGGAGAGACCGGACTGTTCCTTGACGCCTGTGCTGTGCAGTACGACACCGGTATCCGCAGTCTGATGGAAAACGCTGCCTGTGACGATACCGACCGGGAAGCGCTCTCGATGCTTCTGACGGAAAAGCTTCTGCCGGAGCTGAGAGAAAAGAAGCAGACCGTTGTCTGCTGCCGACTGCGCGGCGGAGATGGGAGCGAGCGCTGGAAGCGTGTGGAGTGCAGCTTCTTCGATGACAGTGAGGAGCGGGTCCTGTTCCTGTCCGCCGATATTCAGGCGGAGGAGGATGTAAGACAACAGCTGCTCAACGCCGTGGAAGAGGCGGAGGCGGCCAGCCGGGCCAAGAGCGCGTTCCTTGCCAACATGAGCCATGAGATCCGCACCCCGATGAACGCCATTGTCGGCATCAGCGAGGTGCTGCTGCGCAAGGAGCTGCCGCAGGACGTGCTGGAATCGCTCAGCACGATCCAGAATTCCGGCAGCAGTCTGCTTGGCATCATCAATGACATCCTGGACTTCTCCAAGATCGAGACCGGAAAGTTTGAGATCACCGACGTGGAGTATATGCTGCCCTCGCTGCTGATGGATATCAGCAACGTGATTTCTGTACGCCTGGCCAGCAAGCCGGTCTATTTCATGATGGATATCGACCCCGCGCTGCCGAACCATTTCATCGGCGATGATATCCGTCTCAAACAGATTTTGATGAACCTGCTGGGCAACGCTGTAAAGTTTACGCATGAGGGCTATATCACCCTGAAAGTGCGCGGAAACTATCTGGACGAAGAGCGGTTTAAGCTGCGTCTGGATGTGCAGGACAGCGGCATCGGTATCCGTGAGGAGGACATCGGCAAGCTGTTTGCCACCTTCAGCCAGGTGGACACCCGGAAAAACCGCAGCACGACAGGCTCGGGTCTCGGCCTTGTCATCAGCCGGAACCTGGCCCGCCTTATGGGCGGCGATCTCACGGTCAGCAGCGAATACGGGCACGGCAGCACCTTCTCTGTGAAAATCATACAGCGCGTGCCGCGCTATGCGCCGCTCGGAGAGGTCAAGGACAAAGAAAACATTCGACTCCTGATCGTCGAGCAGAACGAAAGTCTGATTTATGGCCTGCGCAGAGCGGCGGAGAACCTGGGCCTTGCCTGCGAGGTCTGCCGCGAGTGGGACAAGATCCGCTCGTATACCGGGATGACCCATGTGCTCGTCCGCCGGCGCAATTTTGCCGCGCTGCAGGAGAAGCTCGATTTTATGTTCCGCCGCAGCAATGTGATGCTTGTCCTGGACAATGACGAGCTGCCCGACAGCGCTTTTATGGATTATAAGCAGCTGCAGCTGCCGCTGATCACGCTGCAGCTGATCAACGCCCTCAACGGCGAGGAGATCGTCAGCAGCATCAAGAAAAAGAGCTTTGACCGCTCTCAGATCCTGCCGCTGACCTTTGCCCATATCCTGGTGGTGGACGACAATACCACCAATCTCCAGGTGGCGCAGGGGCTGATGGCACCGTACCGCATGAAGATCGATGTGTCGACCAGCGGCTTCGAGGCGATCGAGATGGTCAAAAAGAACCACTACGACGCCATCTTTATGGATCATATGATGCCGGAGATGGACGGCATCGAGGCCGCCCGGTATATCCGCAAGATCGAGGGCAGCTATTATAAACATGTCCCGATCATCGCGCTGACAGCCAATGCCATGAGCGATGCCCGTGACCAGTTCCTGCAGGCGGGTATGAACGATTTTGTGGCCAAGCCCATCGAAATGCGCGAGCTGCACCGGGTCATCAAGAAGTACATCCAATCCCGCGCGCCGAAGGGCTATCTCGAACAGGTCAAGAAGGAACAGAACGCGCCGCAGCCAGAGCGGGACAAGCCGGCTTCGAGTCCCGCGGCCCCTCTGCCGGCTGCAGCGGCCGTACAGGGGACTGCCCGCCCGAACGGCGATATGCTCGCGCAGCTGTTAAGCCAGAATAACGCCCTGCTTGAGCAGAATATGCTGCTGCTGAAAACGCTGCTGGGCGAGAGCACAGGCCCAAAAGCAGAAGAGCAGCCAGCTGAGGAGAGCGCGCCGCTGTCCGAAGCGGCGGCAGCTCCTGCGCCGGAAGAACCCGCACCGGAAGCATCCGCACCGGAATATACCGAGCTGCCGGACTTCATCCATGGCGTGGATATGCACCGCAGTCTCGAGACCTACGGTGGCGCGGTGGAGATTTATCACAATATCCTGAAAACCTATTACTCCGATATCTGCGAGAAAGAGGAGAGCCTGGCGGGGCTTTTTGAAAAACGGGATATCGAAAACTTTACGATCCAGGTCCACGCGCTCAAAAGCGCCTCCCGCAGTGTGGGGGCCTATGACCTCGGGGAAGACGCTTACACGCTGGAGATGGCCGGAAAGGCCGGAGACTGGAAAACGATCGAAGCGCGTTTTCCGGCCCTGCAGACGGCACTGCACCGGATGGTGGAGGATGTGGGCCGCTACGTCAAAAAGTATCTGACACAGAAAAGCGAGAACAGCGGTGAGTTTTGCGAGAGCCTGGATGCATCGCTTACAGCAGAACTGAAGACCGCCTGCGAGCAGATGGATTATCTGCACGCCGAGGACATTCTTCGTGCGCTGCGTGAAAAGCAATACCCGGAGGAGTTGGACAAAAAACTCGACGAGATGTGCAGCTGCTGCGGCAACTTTGACTACACCCGGCTGGAAACACTTGTAAATGCGCTATGAGGTGAGATGCCATGAAAAAACATATGATTCTCGCGGTGGACGATGACAGGACCAATTTGCAGATCGTCAGAGACGTGCTGGAAAAGGACTATGATCTGCAGCTTGCCATCAGCGGCGAGATGGCGCTGAAATTTGTTTCACGCCGCAGACCGGACCTGATCCTGATGGATCTGATGATGCCCGGCATGGACGGGAAGGAGACCATGCGCCGCATCCGCATGGAGAACGCCAATAAAAAGATCCCCTTTGTTTTCCTCACGGCCAACCAGAGCGTGGAGGAAGAGGCGGCCTGTCTCGACATGGGGGCGAGCGATTTTATTTCCAAGCCCATTGTCCCGCGCGTGCTGGAACGCCGGATCTCGCGCATCATGGAGCTTGAGGAGTTCCATCACGATCTCGAGGCCAAGGTAGAGGAAAAGACCCGGCAGTATCAGGAGCTGGCGCTCGAGTCGATCTTTGCGATCGTCAACATCATCGAGGCCAAGGACGAGATCACCGAGGGCCACTCCGTCCGTGTGGCGGGCTACAGCATGGCCCTGGCCAAGGCCATGGGCTATGACGAGCAGCGCGTGGAGGAGGTCTACCAGACGGGACTTCTGCACGACGTGGGCAAGATCGGCATCCCGGATCTGATCCTGAAAAAAGAGGGAAAGCTCACCAACGAGGAGTATGGTGAGATCAAGGAGCACACCTCCATCGGCGGACACATTCTGGCCGCGATCGAGACCATGGGCTATCTGGCCGACGGCGCCAAGTACCACCATGAGCGCTATGACGGCACCGGCTATCCGCAGGGACTCAAGGGCGATGAGATCCCGGAGATCGGACGGATCATCGCGGTGGCCGACGTGTTCGATGCACTGGTCAGCAAGCGCCACTACAAGGAGCCCATGGATATCAATGCCGCGAGGAATGAGATTATCCGCGGCTCCGGCACCCAGTTTGACCCCAAGGTCGTCGAGGTGTTTCTGAAGCTGATGGACGACGGCACAGTCGACCGCATCCGCAAGCAGTCGATCCGCGTCAGAGAGCCGGAAACACCAAACGCTGAGAAAGACTGAACACAATAGGCAGAATTCGCGGCATAGCCGGTATATAACAACCGGCCATGCCGTCTTTAATTGGCGTTTTATACAAAAATGGCATGGCAAAATAGTGTATAGTGCACAATTCTTTGGACAATTCGGCCCTTGAAAACAGAAAGGAAAGCGACTATAATCCCCATCGAAAGCAAGGAAAGGAGGCATCAGAAAACATGAACGACACATTCGTCACCGTTTTCGAGCCAGAGCAAGCGTCCCGGTTTCCAAACCTGCTTGAGGATAAGGATTTTACTTATTACTATTGGACGCTGCCGGTTGCAACGGTATCCCCGAAAAACACAGATTATTCTGTGTTTTTCATGCGAAACAGCGTTTCGCATGCGCGCATTTCATGCGCGCGGGGATTTAGTTATAATCACCGAAAATAACGATTACGAGACATCGTCTCACTGATAAAGCTGTTCCAGCGCGCAAGGAAAACATAGCCGCTGTGAGAAACCAAAACCGCCGCCCGGATTGTCCGGGCGGCGGTTTTGATTTCAGACAGATCCAGCCGTCAAGCTGTCGACGCATTGTTGACAGCTTGACGGCGTTGACAAGCGGAGCCGTTTCGTTTATGATGAAGAGCAGGGGAGAGCCCCGGATTTATGGACAGGAAAAAGGAGATCGGTAATGAAAATCGCAGTAACCTATGAAAACGGCAATGTGTTTCAGCACTTTGGCCATACAGAGCAATTCAAGGTATATGACGTGGAAGACGGCGCGGTGACCGGCGCGCAGATCATCGACTCGAACGGCAGCGGCCACGGCGCACTGGCCGGTCTGCTGGGGGAGCAGGGCATTGATGTGCTGATTTGCGGCGGGATCGGCGGCGGCGCGCAGCACGCGCTCGAGGAGCGGGGGATCGAGCTCTGCGCCGGGGCGGAAGGCAGCGCGGACGCGGCTGTCGAGGCCTATCTTCGCGGGGAGCTTGTGAACACCGGAGCAAATTGCGACCATCATCACGGCGAGGGACATTCCTGCGGTGAGCACGGCTGCGGCGAGCATGAGGACCACGGCTGCGGCGGCTGCCATGCCGGGCTGCAGGGAAAGAATGTGGGTAAAAAATGCCGCACGCATTACCGCGGAACCTTCAACGACGGAACACAGTTCGATTCCTCCTATGATCGCGGGGAACCGCTGGAGTTCATCTGCGGCGCCGGACAGATGATCCCGGGCTATGACGCCGCGGTCGCCGACATGGAGGTCGGTCAGATCATCGACGTACATCTGACGCCGGCCGAGGCCTACGGCGAAGTGGACCCCAACGCCGTTTTCTCGGCGGAAATCGCCAGAATCCCCGGCGCCGAGAGCGTATCGGTGGGCGATCAGGTATTTCTGCAGGACGCCTACGGCAGACCCATCCCGGTGAGGATCGCCGCCAAGGACGACACGATGATCACATTTGACGCCAACCATGAGATGGCGGGAAAAGAACTGAATTTCCATATCGAGCTGGTCTCCGTCGAATAAACAGGAGCCCGTTGAGAAAGGTGCGTGAAAAGCACATGAAAACTATCTATCTGGCGGGCGGCTGCTTCTGGGGCATGCAGAAGTATTTCGATCAGTTTGAGGGCGTTGTCAATACCGAGGTGGGATATGCCAACGGGCCGGACGCTGCGCCGAGCTATCAGGAGGTTTGTGCCAACAGCGGCCACGCCGAGACGCTCCGCATTGATTACGACGCGGAAAAGCTCTCGCTGACGCAGCTTCTGGAATACTATTTCCTGGTGATTGATCCGCTGTCTGTCAATCGGCAGGGGAACGACCGGGGTATCCAGTACCGGACGGGCATCTATTATACCGATCCGAGCCAGCTGCCGGAGATCCGGGCTGTCTATCGGGCCGAGGAAGAAAAGGCCGGCGCCAGGCTCGCCGTCGAGCTGCAACCGCTGCAGAACTTTTTCAGCGCCGAAGAATACCACCAGAAGTATCTCGACAAAAATCCGGGCGGCTACTGCCATATCCCCGACCGCTTTTTCCATCTGGCGCAGCAGTGAAACAGCGTATCGTGCAAGATCCCCGCAGCGGCGACAGCCGCTGCGGGGATCTTGCGTGTTATGCAGTACAGGTGAGCTCAGGCCATATAATCCCACACGTTGAGATGTTCTTCGGTTCGCTGCTCCTCGGGCGTGATGCCGGAGACAAATTCCGTCACGTAGGTCTCGCCTGTCGCGCGGTCGATATAATAGCGGACAAGCGCGCCGGTGTACGAGCGGTACAACACCACGACCTCGTTGACGTCGCTGGAGGCGATCTCCCAATAGACCGGGTATTCTCCGGCGTTTACGATGCCCTCAAGATCCGGATTGCTGCTGAGACAATACTGCCGGATCGCAGCGAGCGCCTGCTCATCCGTGAGCGCCTGGTTTACAGCGCGTTCCATGACGGTCATCGTGTTGATCATATAGGCAAAGCGGTGCCCGAAGCCCTCGGCGGCCTCGATCGAATAGTGGGCCGTGGCGACGCGGCAGCCGTCGGGGGCCGGGATGACATAGACCGCCTGCAGCTGATCGGCCATCTGATTGCTGCCCTTGAGGACAGACGCATCCAGATAGATGCAGCGGCCCGCGTGCTCAAGCTCGCGGTATTCCGAAGTGACCTCATATTCGTTGGACAGATTCGCGATGATGACTTCGGCGACAAGCTCGGCATTGCCGGTGTCAGAGCGCACTTCAAGATAGTTCTCGGGCTTCTCGGGGTCGTCCCAGAGCGAGAGAAAACGCTCACAGGTCGCGAAGCGCTGTCGAGTGAGGGACTCGTAGTCGTAGTCCATTTCAAACCCGAACGCATCGCTTTTGACATGCTCATACCGGACGGTCTCCTCCATGCCCTCGAGCATGATGACCGATTCAAAGCGTTCGCCGTCCTGACGGCCGGACACGACCGCGGGCGCGTCTGTGCTGACCGGCGCGCTTTGTGTGTCTTGCGCAGACGCCTGATCGTTAACGGTGACCGGCAGCTCGGCAGCGGGCCTGTCGGCGGCCGGGACGCTTCCGCAGCCAGAGAGCGCAAGCACGAGCGCGGCGGAAATTCCGAAGATAATCAAATGCTTTTTCATAGCTGCCTCCAACTGTTGCTTGTGGGAAATTATACCCTTTGAATAAGGAGAAAGCAAGCAAATAGACAAATATTAACAAGAATTAAGGAACTCCGGAACGCTGCACGGCTGCAATCGCACCGGGGGCAGACGGTAAAAACCCGCCTTGTCCCTGCATACCGCGAGGGACAAGGCGGGCGTTTATCATGTCAGAGAAATGCTGTTGATCGAGAGTTTCACGCTGCGGCCGATCAGTGGAGCCCCGCGTTTTTCGGATCCCACAGCGCCTCGTAGGCAAAGCCGGTCACCTTCTGCAGCGCGGTTTTTTCCTCCTCGGTCGGCGCGGCGCTCTCCTCGCCTTTGTGTCTGGCAATATCCCGCTGGACCATGCGGAACTCTTTTCCGGTGATCGGGAAGCGGATATTCACAACGATCAGCAGAACGGTCAGGATGGCCGGGGCGAGGATGAAGATCAGCGCAATGCCGCGCTGGGTGAACACCGATTGCCGGACGCCTGTGTTGGCCAGAACCTCGTCATAGCCGACCGCAGCCAGCAGAAAGCCGATCACTGCCGCAGACACACCCGACGAGACCTTGCGGATAAAGGTCGCCATGCTGGAAACCACACCCGGCCGACGCACGGAGGTGATGAGCTCGTCGACGTCGGTCATATCTGCCATGATGGCGAAGATGCCCGTGAGGCAGCCGGCGTTGCCGAAGCCCACCAGCGACGTGAGACAGAGGATCGGAACCATGCTGGCCCCTTCATGCGAGAACAGGATCAGCCCGACGATGCCGACAAGACGGATCGGCGCGCCGATCATGATGGCGTTGCGCTTGGAGGTGCGGCTCATGATCGGGCCAAACGCGGCCATACCCAGCAGCTGCGAAACCATGAGAGCCGCCATCATCAGCGTGAAAAGGCCGTTTTCATAGGCGTTCAGCACATCGTCCACATAGTAGACGGCCATGCCCGAGATAAAGTCGATACCGCACTGACCGAACAGATACAGCCCGATAAACAGGCGGAAGGAGCGGTTTTTGAACACGCTGACCGCCTGGGGGAAGCTCTCTTTGAACGTGGACTTGACAGGCGGCTTCTGCTTTTCCCATGTGCCGAAGAAGACCGCGATCGACGAGAGGAAGAACAGCACTCCGAACAGCAGCGCGCAGCGCAGATAGGCGGAGGGATCGCGGTTGTCCTTGATCATCAGCGTCGGGACGATGCCGCAGACCATCGCACCGAGCGTCGACCACACCATGCGCATGTTGGAGAATTTCGAGCGCATCGTGTAATCGTCCATCATATCGGGCAAAAGCCCGCTGTAGGGGACGGAAAAAATCGTAAAGCCGGTGCTGAACAGGCAGTACATCAGAATATAGAACGCATACATCAGTGGGATCGAGGTACTGTTGATGCGCAGCCACATCAGCACAAAGGTCAGGCCTGACGCGATACTGCCGATCAGGATGTAGAAGCGTTTCGCTCCGAAGCGCGAGGTGGTGCGGTCGGTAATGTTGCCCATAATGGGGTCGGTGATCGCATCCCACAGCTTGCCCACCAGCGGGATGGTCCCGGCCAGGGCGGTGGGCATGCCGAGCGCCTTGGTGAGGAACACCGCGTAGAAGGAGTTGATGATGAGGAAGCATCCGCCTCCGAAGAATTCCCCGATGCCGTACATGACTCTGCTGAAAAAGCCGTAGCTGGGTTTTCTGCCGCTGATGTTGTCGTTCATGGTTTTCCTCCTCACTGTCATTTTATGTCCGGTTTTGGTAAGTCCATTATAGCGCGCTCCGGCGACTCTGGCAAGCCCAAGTGCATCGGCAGCTGTCGAAAGCTGGCTGATACGTTTCTTTGCCCGGAATATTCCATCATTTCCGGCAGCGCAGCCGGCTCCGACACAGACGAAGAGAGGATAAAAGCGCGACAAATCTGAAGTTGTACTTTGGATTTGTCTTGACAAATTGATGTCTTTCGGCTAATCTAAAGTTGTACTTCAGATTAGTCAAAGGAGGGCGTGCTTATGTATTCGATAATCAGGCATATTGAGCCTGTTGTAGAGAGACGAGCCAGAAATAGTAAGGCCATTCTATTAACCGGCCCCCGGCAGGTAGGGAAGTCTACCCTGTTCAAGCACCTTTTCAGCAGTGCAAATCAGGTCACTTTTGATGACGACTTAATGCTTGCGCAGGCCGCGGAGGATGTGGGACTGTTCCTGATGAACAACCCCTGCCCTCTGATGATCGATGAGGTTCAGAAATGCCCTTCCATCTTCAACCGGCTAAAAATCGTACTGGACAACACAGACAAGCTCTCTAACTTCTATCTCACTGGTTCTCAGAAGCTTCAGCTCATGGAGAACGTGAGCGACTCTCTGGCGGGCCGCATTTCCATCGTGGAGCTGGAGGGACTGTCACTGCGCGAAATCAACGGCGTGAACTTCAACCGGCATTTTGTTCCCACGGAGGACTATCTCGGTGAGCGAGAGAAACATCTCAAGAAATACGGAGCAGACATTTGGGCGACCATCCACCGCGGCAGCTATCCCGAGTTGTATGCCAACCCTGAGCGGGAATGGATCGACTACTATCAGTCCTACGTCAAAACCTATCTGGAACGTGACGTGAACAAACTGATCAAGGCAAAGAACCATCTGACTTTTGTGCGCTTCATGACGGCGGTTGCTGCACGGACAGGCCAGATCATCAATTATGCCAACATTGCCTCGGAGCTGGATGTGTCAGAGGTCACGGTCAAAGAGTGGATCTCCATTCTTGAAAAGAGCGGGATCGTGTATATTCTCAAGCCCTACACCGCCAGCGTACTGAATCGGGCAGTAAAAACTCCCAAGCTGTATTTTCGTGATACTGGACTATGCTGCTATCTTACCCGTTGGTTGACGCCCGAAACGCTGAAAAACGGCGCAATGGCGGGAGCAATGTTTGAGACCTTCGTAATCAATGAGATTCTGAAGTCCTATTCCAACGAGGGGCTGGACTATGACTTCGACGTGTACTACTATAACGGCAAGGATAAGAAAAAGAAGGATGAAAACGGCAAGACGGTCGAGTTGGAGGGCGAGATCGACCTGATCATTCAGGAAAACGGCATCCTATATCCTATCGAAATCAAGATGTCTACCATGCCCAAGGCGAGTATGGCGTCTGAGTTTGATGTGCTGGATGGGATTCCTGACAAAAAGAGAGGCATGGGGGCCATTATATGTCTTCTGGACCGCAAGCTGTATCTCCGTGAAAATCTTGTCGCGCTGCCCTTGGAATATCTGTAAAATGCACCCGCGCAGCGGTCCCGGATTTCGAGACCGCTGCGCGGGCGTATTCATTTGTTTCTGTTTTCTTCTGATTCGATATACATCGATTCGCCCCATTGCTGTGCCCTTATCAGGATTTCCCGTGCCTGGTCAAAGTCTTGCTCACTGAGCTTTTCAAGCGCGTCCGTGATCGCATTGAACAGATGAAAATACATTTTCTTATACGGCGGCATGTGAATTCCTCCTAAATGTGTACAAATATGATTGCTGTCTTGTACATTATAACAGGTCTCTCAAATGATTACAATAATGAATCAGGAGGGGACGATATATGGAGAAATTCACCATTGATAAAACGGAACGGAAAATGTCCTCTATCAGCAGGACAATACGGATGAAAGAAGAGACCTTCGACCGCATCAACGAAATCAATCGGCAAACCGGCGTTTCATTCAATAAAATCGTCAATCAATGCATTGAGTATGCACTTGCGAATTATGACAGCGAGATCGATCAATAGGAAATACTGTTATCGTCACCGTTGAAGAACCGGAATGCACCACCACTTCCAGCAATGGTGCGAAGGCGCGCCAGTTATTTATGCTAAACCAGCCGTAATACGATCACAAAAACACCGGAAACTCGCACTACAAGCGAGTTTCCGGCGCCTTTCATTGTCTGGTTTTATCCCGAAAGAAGCTGCCCATACATACCAAAACGGGAGTCCCTGTGAGACTCCCGTTTTGGAAAGGAAGAAGGACACAGCGGATATGCAGTTTTCGCGGCGCTTACGCAAACCGCGGAAACGGAATGGAGCTGGGTTCTTCTGACGTGGCGGAGGGTAAGGGATTCGAACCCCTGTGGACTTTCGCCCTAACGGTTTTCAAGACCGCCCCGTTATGACCGCTTCGGTAACCCTCCGTGTATGTTAACTCCCTCGCGGGAGATAGCAACGATATGGACTTATCATTTCGTAACAATCTTTATATCACATGCGTTTGCGGCTGTCAAGCGGCAAGCGCTGCGAGTTTAGAGAAAAGATATTGTTAATTATATTACGTTAATAATATTACGTAAAATATATTATGTATGCTTAACTATGTATAGTAAATTATGTATATAAGATTATGTATATAACATTACGTAGACAATATTATGTAAATTGACTTCTGTAAACCGACGCTTGAAGCAGGATAAACGGTAAACGGTGCACGCCGAGGACCTGAGGGTGTTCCGCCGTCCGGCGGAGAACGGGGACGATGCATGATTATTTGAACCAATTGACACACAATTCAAGTTGTGCTATGCTAAAAATAAACGGACAATACTTTTCATAAGAGTGGAACCGCAACGGGGCCGAAGAAGGAGTATGTCATGAAGGTCTTTTATCGAAATACGCCGGAAGGGGAGAAAGCGCCGCTCCCGGTAGATCAGACCGTCTGTGAAGCGCGGGCGGGACGCCGGGATGCGCTGAAAGAATTGCTGCTGCACCTGGGCGAAGGGGATACGCTTGTTGTCTCGTCATTTGAACAGGTAGCGCGCAGCTCCCGCGACTTTGTGATGCTGGTGGCGCGTCTTGTCGAACACCGTGTAAGCTTTGTATCGCTGCAGGAGAATGTGGATACGGACAGCGCGCAGGGGCAGTATCTGATGAGTATTTGCCGCGCGCTGATGGATCTGGATGAAAAAGGCCGCCGCGAACGGCAGCGCGAGGGCATTGAGCGCGCAAGAAAAGAAGGCAAGTATCGCGGACGCAAACCGATCGCCTTGGACGAAGCCGCCTTTTCCGAAACGGTGGAGCGCTGGCACCAGGGCGAGATCACAGCCCGCCGGGCGATGGCCGAGCTGAACCTGAAGCCCAACACCTTCTACCGCCGCGTCCATGAGCGGCTGGGACAGACGCCCGCCATGAACGATCTGAAACGCGAGCTGCATCTGGCCAAGCAGGGGACTGAGAAATCGAAAAGCAACAAAACCTGATGGGAACATCAAGCGAAGGAGACTGTTTATGAAAACGATGACCAGGACGGTGATCATGCAGGGGTTCGTGCGTATGCTGGAGCGTATGCCTTTCGACAAGATCACGGTCTCGGCCCTGACGAAGGAATGCGGCATCAGCCACAATACCTTCTATTACCATTACCAGGATATTTACGCGCTGCTGGAGGCGTTCTTCCACCAGTACATCATGAGCTATACCGTTGAGGACGGCCGCATGGACTGGGCCGAGATGGCGCGTGTGCTGCTGAACAACTGCAAGGACAACAAACGGCTTGTCTATCACGCCTTCAATTCTCTCTCCCGCGAGCGGCTGGAGCGCGTGGTCTTTGATTCCTCGGATGATTTCTTTTCCGCTTATGTCCGGCAGCTGGCCGGGGACCGCCCGATCAGCGAGGGGAAGCTCCGTTCGGTCAGCGAGCTGCTGCGCTATTGCTTTTTCGGCTATTTTCTGAAATTCCTGTGGAACAATATGGAGGACGACGTGGGCGAGATCATCGAGAGCATGTCGTTGATGTTTGAAGATTTTGCGCGCCATACGCTTGAATAATGGCGGAAGCGCTGCCGCGAGCAAACACTTTTCAGAAGCTGTCCGGTTTCAGGGCAGCTTCAACTGCATAAACCCGCAATCGATTCGTCCACTATAGGTTTACATAACTTTGGCCCGGCCGTAAAGCCGGCATAATCTGTATGTATGGAGGCATATCATGGAGAGCATCCGCTGTTTTGACGCACACTGCGACACGGTCTCCCGCTGCATGGCGGCCGGGGAGGGACTGTATGAAAATTCCGGCCATATCGACCTGCGCCGGGGACTGGCCTTTTCCGCCTACGCGCAGATATTTGCGCTTTTCTTCAACTCGGCAAGGAGCATCGGCGGCCGCTGCCTGACCGCCGCTCGGCACCAGCATGATTTTCTGATCGACGAGCTTGAAAAAAACGCCGCGTACGCGGTGTTCTGCCGGACAACGGCGGACATACAGCACGCCGCCGAACAGCACAAGGTGGCCGCGCTTCTCGGCATCGAGGGCGGCGAGCTGCTCAACTGTGAGCCCGACAACATCGAAACGGCCGCGGCCTGGGGCGCGCGCTATGTGACGCTGACCTGGAACCATGCAAACGCCCTCTCCGGCACAAATCGCGAGCGCAGTGACCGCGGACTGACCGACAAGGGCAGGGCCTTCGCACGCGAGCTCTATGCCCACGGCATTCTGCCCGACGTCTCCCACCTGTCGGACCCGGGCTTCTGGGATCTCGTCGAGCTCGGTCTCGGGCCGGTGATTGCGACGCATTCCAACAGCCGCGCGCTTTGCCCGCATCCGCGCAATCTGACGGACGATATGTTCCGCGCGATCGTCGAGACCGGCGGCGCGGCGGGACTGAACCTGTACAGCGAGTTTGTCGGCGGCGAGGACGACAGTCTCGATATGCTGCTGCGCCATGTCGACCATCTGCTCTCTCTCGGCGGTGAAGACGCCCTGTGCCTCGGCGCCGACATGGACGGCTGCGACACGCTGACCGGCGGCCTTGCAGGCTTGCAGAGCATCCCGGCACTGGCCGAGACGATGCTTGCGCACGGCTTCGACCGGCCACTGCTCGATAAGCTGTTCTACAGCAACTGGATGCGGGTATTCTCTATGATGGAATAAAAGCATTTTTTGCACAGTAAATGCTGAGATTTCGGTTTCTTTTTGCACATTCTATGCTATTATAAAGCTATAATGATTATAGGATGGCGAAAAGCCAAAAAGCTTTTCGCCGCGCCGCACTGCGGCGCAGCAAAACAGCAAGGCTGTTTTGCCCTATACTCATTGCA
>ONNS01000077.1 GCA_900319275.1 uncultured Eubacteriales bacterium | reverse complement strand
GCTGATCTGCGTCTATGAACTGTTCATGCAGTTTGGCATCGGCGCGGATATGGGCATCTGTCTGATCAAGGCCATCCTCTTCTCGCTGCTCTCGGTGTTCACGCTGATGCCCGGGCTGCTGATGCTGTTCGGGCCGCTGATGGAGCGCACGGCGCATATAAACTT
Organism: uncultured Eubacteriales bacterium; assembly: GCA_900319275.1. Lineage (GTDB taxonomy): Bacteria > Bacillota > Clostridia > Oscillospirales > Oscillospiraceae > Limivicinus. Next base: position 10,934 of record ONNS01000077.1, on the reverse strand, counting down.
TGTGCCGAAGATCCCGTTTGTGGGCAGGTTTGCCTATGCGACGCGCTTTGTCGTGCCGCCGCTGTTCGTGCTGCTGGTCTTCGCGGGCATCCACTACTCGAATCTCTGCCCCTACGCCTATACCTACGTCGGACTGGAGACGCCGGTGCTCAACGAAAACCAGATCGCCGACGCGATGATCGACGAGACCTTCCAGCGCAAGAATATGGTGGCATTGGTCGTCCCGGCGGGCGACAGTGCAAAGGAGCGCGCACTGCTCGACCGGCTGGAGACCTACAGCGAAGTCGACTCCACGCAGGGTCTTTCCAACACCGAGGCGCTCGACGGCTATATGCTGACCGACAAGCTGACGCCGCGCCAGTTTGCCGAGCTCATCGATCTCGACTATGAAGAGGCCCAGGTGGTCTATGCCGCCTATGCTGCGAGCCAGGAGGACTACGGCAAGCTTTTAAGCGGCGTGTCGACCTACGGCGTTCCGCTGATGGATATGCTGATCTACGTCTACGAGCAGGCCAGCGACGGCTATATCAGCATCAACGATGCCGACACCTGGAACACGCTCAGCGACGCCTACACCCAGATGACCAACGGCAAGAAGCAGCTGCAGGGTGAAAACTACAGCCGCATGCTGGTCTATCTGAACCTGCCCGAGGGCGGGGACGAGACTTATAACTTCCTCGACACGATGCGCTCGGTGGCCCAGAGCTACTATCCCGGCGGGCGCGTGCTGGTGGTCGGCAACTCGACCAACGCCTATGACTTTAAAAAATCCTTTGCCCGCGACAACATGGTCGTGAGCATCGTTTCGATACTGATCGTGCTCGTGGTGCTGCTCTTCACGTTCAAGTCCGCCGGTATGCCGCTGCTGCTGATCCTCGTAATCCAGGGCAGTATCTGGGTGAACTTCTCGTTCCCGACGCTGCAGCAATCGCCGCTCTTTTTCATGAGCTATCTGGTCGTCAGCTCGATCCAGATGGGCGCGAACATCGACTACGCAATCGTCATCGCGAGCCGCTACAACGATCTGAAGGACCAGATGTCCCACCGCGAGGCCATCATCGAGACGATGAACTTTGCCTTCCCGACGATCATCACCTCGGGCACGATCCTGGCCGTCTCCGGCTTTCTGATCGGCATGATGACCTCCGAGCCGACGATCTGCGGCATCGGCCAGTGCCTGGGCCGCGGCACCGTGATCTCGATCGGACTTGTCATGTTCGTCCTGCCGCAGATCCTACTGCTGGGCGCCGCGATCATCGAAAAGACCTCCTTCGAGATGAAGGGCGGGCTGCGTCAGCACAGCGGCGCGGGCCGACTGGTACTCGACGGCGTGGTCAGCGGCCATATCAACGGCACGGTCAGCGGCGTGATCCACGCCACGGTCGAGGGCGACGTGGACGTGCGTATAATCAACGGCTCTGTCCGGGAGGCGAACAGCGATGAAGAATAACCTATATAAAGTATTGGCGCTGTTGCTGTGTCTTACCATGACGGCCTCGCTGCTGCTCGGTGCGGCCCCGGCCGGGACGGACGGAGAAGAGCGCGTATACGAGACCGTAGTGATCACCACGCCCGAGGATCTGCTCGCCTTTGCGAAAAATTGCGTGCTCGACGCCTGGAGCCGCGATAAGCAGGTGCTGCTTGCCGCCGATCTCTCGCTCGCCGGTGTCGATTTTGAGCCGATCCCCGGCTTCAGCGGCATTTTTGACGGCCAGGGCCACACGATCTCCGGTCTGGCTATCACCTCGAGCGCGGCGCCCAGCGGCCTGTTCGGGCAGCTGCTCGAGGGCGGCGTGATCCGTGATCTAACGCTTGAGGGCTCGATCCTCCCTTCGGGCGACGGCCGCATGGCCGGCGGTCTGGTCGGCAATAACTGCGGCAGCATCGAAAACTGCCGCTTTACCGGCACCATCAGCGCCAAGAGCAGCGTCGGCGGACTCGTCGGACTCAACAGCGCGAGCGGTACGGTCAGCGGCTGCGTCTCGATGGGCGGCGTCAGCGGCAGCAGCATGACCGGCGGCATTGTCGGCAAGAACGAGGGCCGCGTCCGAAACTGCGAGAACCGGAGCTTTGTCAACATCGAGAGCGCCGACCCCAACCTGAATCTGGACGGTCTGAGCCTTCGCGGTCTGCTCTCCTCCGCCGAGGATTACTCTCTGTCGCTCATCAACGTCGCCACCGACACCGGCGGTATCGCCGGTTACAGTACCGGCACCGTCAGCGGCTGCGTCAACCGCGGCACGGTGGGCTATCAGCACATCGGCTACAATGTGGGCGGTGTGATCGGCCGCAGCGCCGGTTATGTCGAATCCTGCCGCAACGAGGCCGAGGTGCAGGGCCGCCGCGATATCGGCGGCATCGTCGGACAGATGGAGCCGCTGGTCTCGCTCGTACTGACCGAGGACACGGCACAGACGCTGCAAAGCCAGCTGAGCGGCCTGAACTACCTGCTCGGTGTGGCCGCCGAAGACGCCCGCGCAAGCGCCGACGCCTCGGCCGACCGGCTCAGCGCGATTGCGGGCACCCTGGCCCCGATCCTCGACGCGGCCTACGTCAGCGAGGAGCCGTTTGAGATTTCGCGGCAGCTTGCGGAGTTTATGGGCACCTTCTATGGCATTATGGGGCAGCTCAACGACGTCTCGGCGGAAATGCACGGCGGGGCACAGGTGCTCGCCGACGATATGCAGCGCGTCATCAGTCAGATCGGCGCCGTCAACAGCACGCTCACACGCGCCATGGGTGATCTCAATGATGTCTCCGGTGACGTTCTGACCGACACCAGTGAGGAGAATGTGGACGCCGTCACTGACGGCAAGGTATTCGCCAGCGAAAACAGCGGCAGTATCTACGGCGACATCAACGTGGGCGGTATTGCCGGATGCATGGGCATTGAGTCAAGTCTTGACCCCGAGGGCGACAGCCCGAATACGCTCAGCGCGATGCTGCACCGCGAATTTGAGACCAAATCCATCATTCAGAGCTGTGTCAACCGCGGCGCTGTTACCGCAAAAAAGGACTGCGTCGGCGCAGTCTGCGGCAGCATGGAGCTGGGACTGATTATCGGCTGTGAGGGTTATGGCACGGCGAGCAGCGAGAGCGGAAACTACGTCGGCGGCATTGTCGGCGAGACCGCTGCCGTCGTCCGCAACAGCTATTCGAAATGTGCGCTGAGCGGCGGCAACTATGTCGGCGGCATCGCCGGCGCCGGATCCTTCAACAGCAGCACCGGCGTGAAATCCACGCTCGCCGAATGCCGCGCTCTGGTAAAGATCCTCCGTTACAAGCAGTATGCCGGCGCCATCGCCGGGGCCGAGAGCGGCGATTTTGTCGACAACTATTTTGTCTCCGACGAATTTGCCGGCGTCAACCGCATGAATTATCTCGGCCGTGCCGAGCCGCTGAGCTATGCGCAGATGCTGACGCTCGACGGCACGCCCGACACCTTCCGCGAACTGAAGCTGGAATTTCGCATCGACGGTGAGACCGTAAAAACGATTGCCTTTCCCTATGGTTCCGGCTTTGACGCGAGCATCTTCCCCACGCTACCCGCGCGCGAGGGCTATTACGGAACCTGGGATGTGACCGATCTCTCTTCGCTCTATTTCGACACAGTCGTCAATGCCGTCTATGTTCCGAATATCACCTCGCTGCGCAGCGCACAGGAGCGCGGTGCGGGGCGGCCCATCTTTTTTGTCGAGGGCGCCTTCCGCGAGGGCGACACGCTCATTGCTTATGCGAGCGAGACCGCGGCCACGCTGTCCGAAATTGCCGGGCGGGCGCCGTCCGCCGCCGAGCTGCTGCGCGCGGGTCTGCGCGGCCGCATCACACACGATACCGGTGTCGGCGAGCAGTGGCACCTGACGATCCCGGACGACGGCAGCGCTGTGCACACGGTCCGCTTTGTCACCGCCACCGAATCGGTCGACGGCGCGGACATCTATATAGACACCGGCAGCGGCTGGCGGAAGGTTGCCTGCGACAGCTTCGGCAGTTATCTGACCTTCCCCGTCTCGGGAACTGAGGTTGAACTGGCCGTTGTCCGCACCGGGCAGGCCTGGTGGGTCTATCTTGTCTATGCGCTCGCCATGCTGGCGGTGCTGGCGCTGCTGATCTCGCTGATCCGCGCCATCCGCTCCGCCGTGCTGCGCCGGCGCATGCGGCAGGCCGCGCGGCAAGGCAACGGCCCGGTCGCTGAAGCGGCTCCGGCGAGGAAACCGCGCCGCAGGCGCAGCGCCAAGGAGCGGTTTGTGCTTACCGCCATTTCGCTGCTGCTCGTGCTGATCGCGCTCGGCGTCACGACGGTGCTGCGCTCGGACGCCCGCAACGGCCTGTCCCTGCTGTCTCTGATTCACCGCCAGCTGAGCGGTGACGACGTCAATATGACGATCAGCGCCAACATTGTCATCGGCAGCGACGCCATCAGCAGCGATTTCTCGGCCTTCAAGACCAAACTGAACGAGGATCCTGTCTACTGTCTGCAGATCCACGGCGCCTCGATCTATTACAGCAAGGAAACGATGTATCTCGAAAACGGGCGGTCCTTCCACATCGGCTATCCGCTGCCCACGCTTGGAAGTATGCTGGGGACCGTGCTGAGTCTGCAGGACACGATCGACATCTCCGCACGCAGCGAGAACGGCAAAACGATCTACACCGTCGTGCCGAAGAGCAAGGATACAAACGCGATGCTTTCCCTGCTGTTCCCGGCGATCTCGTCGCGGCTGGATACGATCGACACACTGCAGATCGACGTGACCGCCTGGCGCGGCCAGATTGAGGAAGCGCAGTTCGTCTCTGACGGCACGCTCGAGGGCGCGGTGCCGTACTCCGTCAGCGCGGTGCTCCACATGGCGGAGCCTGACCCGATCGGCAACACGGTGCCCGCGGCGGTAAAGACCGCCATGAAAGCCCCGTCGAGCGCCGCCGAGCTTGAACTGACCGACGAGCTCATCCAGCTGCTGTACGGCTGGGCCGCGCTCAACGCCCGCGATCCTCTGATCCTGCATGCGCAGCTCGGGGCCGACTGCGGCTCGCTGATCGTAAATGACGATCTGACCTGTCTGTATACGGTCGTCAACAACACGACGGTCAGCGCTGTGCGCGCGGGCGGCGTTACACTGTATTACGCCAACGGCCGCGCCTGCAGCGCCTCCGGCGCCGAGGTGCGTCTGCCCGCGGGGGATCTGACGCAGTCCGGCGAGCTGCTGGAGCTGGCGTATCAGCTTTGCATGAACAGCGCGGTCAGCTGCGTGAAAGACGACGACGGCAATCTCTACACCGTGATCCTCTCCGGCGAGAAGCTCCTGGATCTGATGTGCGCGATCGCGCCGCAGGCCGAGCGGCTGAATATCACGCCGGGCTATGGCAGCGTCGAGGTGCTGATGAAAAACGAACAGATCGAATCCGTCAGCTTCCGCTGCAGCGGGACGCTGACCGTCGCGCTCAGCAAGCTGGACGCGAGCTTTGACGCGAAGCTCACGATGGACGAGGGCAACGAGACCTTCCCCGTTCCCGAGGCCGTGATCGCCGCGCTAACCGAGAAATAAAGACAGAAGGTAGACAGATATGGGAAACAAAATCATCTGTATCGGCCGGGAATTCGGCAGCGGCGGACACGAGATCGGGCTGAAGCTCTCGGAGGCACTGGGCATCCACGCCTATGAAAAAGATATTCTCCACCTCGCCGCCCGCTACGGCGAGCTGCGGGTGGAGACGCTCGAGGCCGCCGACGAGCAGGCCGCCAATCCCATGCTCTTTCAGACCGTGCACGAGGGCAATCGGCATGTGCTGCGCGGTCTGCCGACCTCGGAGGTGCTGTTTGACCTGCAATGCCACGAGATCCGCCGCATCGCCGCAAGTGAGAGCGCCATCTTTATCGGCCGCTGTGCCGACAGCGTGCTGCGAGATACCGACGCGCAGCTGCTGCGCGTGTTTATCACGGCGCCCTTCAATTTCCGCGTACAGCGCAAGATGCTGCTGGAAAACCTCAGCGCCGGGAAGGCGAAGCATCTCGTGAAGCTGATGGACAAGCAGCGCCGCCGCTACTACGAGCATTACACGCACCAGCGCTGGGGCGATCCGAAGAACTATGACCTTGTGATCGACAGCTCGGTGACAAGCGTCGACGAGGCTGTGGCACTGCTGAAAAGGCGCTATGAGGAGCTGTAGCGGCTTGCCTCTCCCCGCGCCGGGGAGAGGTGTCACAGCGTGACGGAGAGGGGCCGCTGTCCTTCGCTGTTATCCCCTCTCAGGCGCTGTTGCGCCAGCTCTCCCCTCGCCTTACGGCGGGGGCGAGCCAAGCTCCACGCAAAAATCCCATGTGCGTTGCGCACATGGGATTTTTTCACAGATAGGCGCGCATATCGCTGCCGAGCTTTTCCTCCAGATGGATCAGGCGCTTGGTGATGTCCTTGGAGCGCTCGTCGGCGGCAGCATACTGGTTGAGATAGCGGTTTAAGGATTTGACGCCCATGTTGCAGCCGTCGGTCATCAGATCGGCGACGGTGCTGTCCGAGGGATCGGCCGTCAGTCTGGCCTCGGTCTTGATCCACGACACGGCTGTGATCATCGGATTCGGCTCGCGTCCCTCGTCGTGAAAACGCTGCAGCTGGCTTTCGATCTCCGTGCCGAGCACCTCGTGCTCGCGGCGGCTCTCGCGCAGCGTGCGGCGCATAGGCTCGGCATGCACGGCCCCAATCACATCGTCGATGGACTTTACGCCCATCTTCACCCCGCTGTCACACTCGCGCAGCAGCTTGACGGTATCCTGTTCGATCATAAAAAACTGACCCCACCTTTCATTTAGATAGGGTCAGTTTGCTCAATTTTTTATCTTTTATTCTTGCACAGTTCCAGAGACAAAGCGCTGCTCCTGCCCCTCGGCATTCACAAGGGCAAAGCAGAAGAGCCGCCCGTCCTTCTGGTAGAGCGCATCGACGCGCAGCTCCTCCCCCAGGCAGTCGCACATGCGGTACAGATCGCCCACGGCTTCCTGCCACGGGCCGGTCAGAGGGCCGGACAGCTGCGTGATCGCCGGTGAAAAATCGAAGAGACGCACGCACCATTTCCCGCCGTCGCGCAAAAACTGCGCTTCACCGCGAAACGTGAAGCTGTCATACCGCTCGCCGCGGCCGCTGCGCAGATCCAGACTGGCCAACACGCAGCCGTCGCCGCTGCGCTGGCTGTACCAGATCACCTTGTCAAGACACAGCGGCGCATACGACGCCACATCGTTGAGCCGTCTGTCCTCGCCGGTCGAAAACTCGCGCAGATGCAGCGTCTCGCCGTCTCCGGCGTTCTGGTAGAGCAGTACGCCGCCGTGAAGATAGGGATACCAGACCGCCGTCTCGATCAGTACCTCGGCATCGCCCTCCGCGGTCAGACGGCAGAAGCGCTGCGCGCTGTCACAGAAATACAGGGTATCCTCCACAACCTGCAGAAATGAGCAGTGCTCGTCGAGCAAAATCTCTGCCGCCGGGCTCTCCGCGGCGAGATCCATGCGCTCAAGCCGACCATTAGCCGCGGCGTTGCTCCAGTACAGTATTTCGCCAGACTGACAGAGCCACTCTGGCGCGACGCCATCGACCAGCGTCCGACAGTCGGAGAGTTGGCCGTCTGTCAACTGCCAGACGACGAGCCGCGGCGCTCCCGCGGCGTCAACATCCAGCCCGCAGAGCGTATCTTCGATGAGGAGGAAGCGGTTGACCGACATCAGATTTGTCATAGCCAGCGCGTCCGCGCGCGTCGTGCGCGGGAACGTCAGCACCGGGGCCAGCGTGGCGATCGTTTCCGATTCCGATGGCGCGGCGCTCTCCGGTGTTGGGGCGGCAGCGATCTCCGCCGTCTCAGCCGGCAGCTCCGCCGGGGCTGGCACAGCGCAGCCACACAGCAGCATGGCAAGCAACAGCACACAGCATCGTATTTTCACAGCTTTCCCTCCCCGACATTTCGTAATATTGGTATTCTATCATGTTTTCTTCAACAAAGCAATTGCGCAAAGCTTTACCGGCGTGATATAATTCATTCAAATAGTATCTACCATACAGGATGGATTGTTTCATGAACTATCGAAAAATATACTCGCTGCTTTCCCTTTTGCTGGCCCTGCTATTACTGGCCGGCTGCGGTCTGCCGGCCGCCGAGGCGCCCATCGAGGCGCTGACGCTGCTGGATGAGGCAACGCCCGCTCCCACCGCGACAGCCGAAGCCGATGCGGCGCCGACAGCGACACCGAAACCGACGGCCACGCCAAAGCCGACCGCGACGCCCAAACCGACGGCCACGCCAAAGCCAACCGCTACGCCGAAGCCGAAGGCCACACCGAAGCCGACAGCCACACCTAAGCCCACGGCGACTCCCAAACCGACCGCGACGCCCAAACCGACAGCCACGCCCAAACCCACCGCGACGCCGAAGCCGAAGGCCACGCCCAAGCCGACAGCGGCGTCAGCTCTCGATGAAAACGGCAGCTACACCACCCGCGAGGATGTGACCGCCTATCTCGTCGCCTACGGCCATCTGCCGCCGAACTTCATCACAAAGGACGAGGCCCGCGCCGCCGGATGGCCCGGCGGGAATTTGGAGCCCTACTGTCCCGGCAAGTGCATCGGCGGCGACCGCTTCGGCAACTATGAGGGGCTGCTGCCCACCGCCAAGGGCCGCCGCTACACCGAGTGCGACATCAACACGCTCGGCAAGCGCAGCCGCGGCGCCGAGCGTCTGATCTTCTCCAACGACGGGCTGATCTTCTATACCGGCGACCACTACGAGAGCTTCGAGCAGGTGTATCCTTAAGCGCTGTTCCCCTCCTTTTTCCACCCACAGAGGCCGCAAAAACGCGGTCTCTGTTTTATGCCAAAAGCCTTCCATTTCGTGGAAATTCGACAATTTTTTCGCGGAAAAGTTTGCGAAAAAGCCCATTTTTCTGGAATAATTAGTTGAAAAAGCAAAAATAATACGGTATTATGTCAACAAGTTAACTGCGCTCTTCGACAGCATTCTGTTCGTTTCCCGCTCGGTGCTGTGATACAGTATCTTCGACACGACGAATTCATGCTGATGGAGGGGCGCTCGCGAAGAACGCCCCGCAGCAGCCGGATCAACTGTATGAACATATTGGGAGGAAACACAAATGGAAGCCAAAACACGCATTCTCATCGCCGATGCCAACGATGAATTCCGCACCATACTCTCGGACGCGCTGAACGCCGAGGAGGATCTGGACGTGGTTGGCGCCGTCAGCAACGGCGTGGACGCGCTGCTGAAGAACGCCGAGCTGCAGCCCGACATCGTCATTATGGACCTGGTGCTCGCAAAGCTCGACGGTCTCGAGGTCCTGCAGCGCCTGTCGGAGAGCGACAATCACCCGCAAACCATCATTCTCTCGAGCTTTATCACGCCGAAGCTGGTCTCGGACTGCTCCCGGCTCGGCGCGGATTACTTTATTCTCAAGCCCTGCGAGATGCCGATGCTGTTAAGCCGCATCCGCATGCTCTCACACCCCAGCAAGGCCTTCCCCTCTCTGGGCTTCGAGACCACTGATCTGCGCAAAGGCCAGGCCCAGGACGATCTCGAGGCCATGGTCACCGACGTCATCCACGAGATCGGCGTCCCGGCCCACATCAAGGGCTATCAGTATCTGCGCGAGGCCATCATCCTGACGATCAACGACATGGAGATGATCAACGCCGTCACGAAGGTGCTCTATCCCGCCGTGGCCAAGAAGTTCGGCACCACGCCCTCGCGCGTCGAGCGCGCCATCCGCCACGCGATCGAGGTTGCGTGGGACCGCGGCGATATCGAGGTGCTGCAGAAGTTCTTCGGCTATACGGTGTCGAATATCAAGGGCAAGCCCACAAATAGCGAGTTCATCGCCATGATCGCGGATTCCCTCACGCTCAAGCGCAAGCAGAGTAAATAAGCGAATATCCCCCTGTTTGTTGTCTCTGGGAAACGACAACAAACAGGGGGATTTCTTGTTTGACTATCAGTCGGGACAGGGAACCGTCCCCTGTCCCACGTTAGTTTTCTTTTCCAAATTAGCCAATAGAATAAATTACCATATTTCGACAGAGTTAAGTTGAGCCTCTATGTCAGCATCAGTAGCTATTCCATCTTCATAATTACATAGAAACTCAAAAGCAGTATCTTCATCAAATTTATCAAGAAGTCTATTATACATCTCAATCGGCATTTTAGGCTCATCAGCATCAGGGAAGAAATCATGAAAACTTTTGTTCGGCATAAGTAATCCCTCCATATAACACTACATTGTAGTTACAATAGCACAATTGTGATATTATTTCAACACATATCTTTGTACTATCTGATTTCTGTCCCTCTCTTTTGATATGAGAAAAATAGAGCTATACTGGAGCATGAGGAAACAGAGGGAATTGGTTCAATAGCGATTCTAAAGATTGTACAAGAAATAATAGATGCTTTGGAAGAGCGTGGTTATAATGCTACTAACCAAATTGTTGGTTATTTAATTAGTGGTGATTTAGGATATATTTCTAGTCATAAAGGTGCTAGAAAAAAGATGCAAGAATTAGATAGAGCTGAAGTTGTAGAAGTATTACTTAAGGAGTTTCAAAAACAAAAATAATGCGTTATTTAGGACTTGATTTAGGAAGTAGAACTTTAGGATGCAGTATATCTGATAAAGGTGGTATGTTTGCGCGTAGTTATACAATAATAAGACATAATGAAGAATATGATAGATTACTTGATGAAGTTTTAGAAATTGTAAAACTAGAACATATTGAAGCAATAGTTCTTGGCTATCCTAAAAATATGAATAATACTATTGGACCTAAGGGAGAGTTAAGCATAGCTTTTAAGAAAAAGTTAGAAGATAAAATAGGTCTTCCTGTCTATTTACAAGATGAACGTTTAACTACTAAACAGGCTACAGATATATTAATTTCTAATGA
>ONNS01000048.1 GCA_900319275.1 uncultured Eubacteriales bacterium | reverse complement strand
TCGAACCGCTGACCTCTTGAATGCCATTCAAGCGCTCTCCCAGCTGAGCTATACCCCCGTAGGAGACGCATTATTATTGAATTATAAGGGTTTTTGCTTTAGGAAGCTCTCTTAAACAGGGGGCTGGTTAAATACGGTGTGCGCTCCCAGCTGAGCTATACCCCCGTAGGAGACGCATTATTATTGAATTAAAAGGTTTTTTGCTTTAAGAAGCTCTCTCAAACAGGGGGCTGGTTAAATACGGTGTGCGCTCCCAGCTGAGCTATACCCCCGGATAACCGGGTACGAAATATACAGTTTTAAGGTTTTTTGCTGTTTCGGTGCGTTCTCAACATGGGGGTGCGTTCTTAATGGGTAGTGCTCCCAGCTGAGCTATACCCCCAAATAAGGAAAGGGAAATGCGATCTATATAAAAATGTATGTGAAAAACAACCGCACTCAGCAAGCTATCAAACGTAAAGCACAGAAGTGATATAAACTTCTGTTCCCAGCCGATTCGGAGCCCAGCGAAGCGGGTCCGGATCGGAAAAGGAAGAAGGACGCAGCGGATATGCAGTTTTCGCGGCTATTTCGCAAACCGCGGAAACGGAATGGAGCTGCGTTCTTCTGACGTGGTGGAGATAAGCGGGATCGAACCGCTGACCTCTTGAATGCCATTCAAGCGCTCTCCCAGCTGAGCTATACCCCCAAATATATGGAAAATAGCCAGCTAAGTACAGTTGTTTGTTTCTAAAACAAGAAGGTGTTTGCCCGTTTATCTGCGCCTGAGTACTGAGCAACGAGACCCGAACGAAGACCCAAAATTGACGGTTTTTACCGACCTGCTCTTGAAGCAAGAAGAATGATACCAGATGCCGTTGTAAAAGTCAAGCATTATTTTCGGAAAAAGACAAGAAAATGCGAACCGACCTGGCAGTGGCTTTGGTTATGCCGGTTATCGCGGCGAAATGCGTGGCAGAGGGGGAATGCCCGCCTTTTATCCGCTAAAGGACGGGATACGATCCACCAACACAGATAGCAGGGAATTGTTGAAAAAATATCTTGCAGTTTTCACTATTTTTCGGCCCTCGAACCATAGACAATTTGTTGTGTTTTGTGGTATGATAGCAAAAGCAATAGCTAGAGTTTGCGAGGTGAAGCGTATGTCCCATACATTCAAGGGCGGCGTGCATCCCGATTACATGAAGGCACCGGAAATCCCGGTGACTGTGATCACCCCGCCCCCACAGGTCGTGATCCCTATGATTCAGCACATAGGCGCCCCCAATAAACCGCTGGTAAAGAAGGGCGACTATGTTACCATGGGGCAGAAGATCGGCGAAAACCCGGCCCCTGTGTCGGCCCCGGTCCATGCCTCTGTTTCTGGTACGGTTGTGGCCGTTGAACCGCGGCCGCACCCCCTGGGCGACATGGTGATGTCCGTCGTGATCGAGAACGACTACAAGGACACCCCCTGTACCGATCTGCCCCCCCTGACCGAGGAGCAGATGCACGATTCCGAGGCGATCCTTGAGCGCATCCGCGAAGCCGGTGTTGTCGGCATGGGCGGCGCCATGTTCCCGACCGCGTTCAAAATCCGCGGCGGCATCGGTAAAGTCGATAAGCTGATCATCAACGGCGCCGAGTGCGAGCCGTACTTGAACGGCGACCATCTGACGATGCTCAACTACCCCGAGCAGCTGCTGCGCGGCATCGAGCTTGTGCGTATCGCCAGCTGCGTCGAGAAGGCCTACTATGGCATCGAGGAGAACAAGCAGGACGCCATTGATCTGCTCAACTCCTACCATCCCGAGCGCTTCGGCATCGAGATCGTCCCCGAAAAGGTCAAATACCCCCAGGGCGCCGAGAAAATGCAGGTCAAGGCCGTGACGGACCGCGAGGTCAAGCCCGGCGGCATCCCCTCGGGTGTTGGCTGCAACGTCGTGAGTACCCGTACCTGCTATGCCGTCTATCAGGCCTGCTATGAGGGAAAACCGGTCATCGAGCGCATCGTCTCTCTCGCCGGCAGCGCGCTGCAAAAGCCTGTGAACGGTCTGACGCGCGTCGGCACGCCCTTCGCTTATCTGGCCGAGCAGTGCGGCGGCTTTGTCAAGCCTCTGCGCAAAATCGTGCTCGGCGGTCCGATGATGGGCATTTGTGCCACCAGTCTCGAGGCGCCGAACATCAAGGGCACCGCCGGTGTGCTCTTCTTCACCGAGGAAGAGGATCGCCATGTCGACAACCCGACCTGCATCCGCTGCGGCAAGTGCATTCAGGTCTGCCCGATGAATCTCGAGCCCGTGTTCATGTACATGTACTACAGCAAGGGCGATTATGCGAACATGGAGAAATACCACATCACTGATTGCTTTGAGTGCGGCAGCTGTTCGTTCAACTGCCCGGCCCATATGCCGCTGACCCACGCCTTCAAGACCGCCAAGCTGATGTTCCAGGCCAAGGCGATGAAGGAAAAAGCCGCGGCCGAGGCAAATGCAGCAAAGGAGGCGAGCAAGTGATGGATGAGACGAAAAAGACCCCCGCTGCCCCCGCGATCGCAGCAAAGGCCCCGGCGAAAAAGGCCGAGGCAAAGCCGCGCATCGTGCTGGATGTGGCCTATCAGCCGCAGGTCCGTACCCACCGCGACACCCGCAGCCTGATGCTGGATGTGATCATCGGTCTGCTGCCGGTCGTTTGCGTCTCCGTGTGGCAGTACGGCTTCGGCACGCTGCTGCGGATCGTGATGAGCGTCTGCTCGGCCGTGTTCTTCGAGTGGGGTTACCGCAAGCTGACAAAGAAGGAGCAAACCATCGACGATCTCTCTGCCGCGGTCACGGGCCTTCTGATGTGCCTGACGCTCTCCCCGGCGATCCCGATCTGGCTGCCTATCGTCGGCAACTTCTTCGCAATCGTCGTCGTCAAACAGCTCTACGGCGGTCTCGGCAAGAACTTTCTGAACCCCGCGCTGGCCGGCCGTGCCTTCCTCGCGGCCTCCTATGCCAGTGCTATGAGCCGCTGGACCGTACCCAACGCGCTCCGCGGCGTGGTGGACGGCATCACGATGGCCACACCGCTGGGACAGCTGTACGATCAGGGCTTCATGCCCAACTACATGCAGCTCGATAACCTGCTGTTCGGCACCGTCCCCGGTGCGATGGGCGAGCTGAGCGCGCTGGCCGTGCTGCTCGGCGGCATCTGGCTGCTGTGGCGGCGCGTGATCAGCTGGCGCATCCCGACAGCCACGATCGGCGCCGTCGCGATCCTGACGCTGATGGCCGGCCACGAGGGCTTTACGAATCTCGAGTGGATGAGCTATAACGTCCTCTCCGGCGGGCTGCTGCTGGCTGCGTTCTTCATGGCGACGGACTATTCCACCAGCCCTGTCACGCCGCGCGGCATGCTCGTCTACGGTGTCGGCATCGGCGCGCTGACCGTGCTGATCCGCCGTTACGGCGGCTATCCCGAGGGCGTGTCCTATGCGGTGCTGCTGATGAACCTGTGCTCCTGGGCACTGGACAAGGCCTTCCACCGCCACCAGTTCGGCGTCACCCAGGCCGATCTGGACGCCCGGAAGGCTGCGAAAAAGGCGGCAAAGGAGGCGGCGAAATGAAAGACAATAAGATCGTTAAGCTCTCCCTGGTGCTTTTCCTGGTATGTGCCATCGCCGCCGGCGTCCTCGGCGTCGTCTATAACCTGACGAAGCCCACGATCGACCGCCGCGCTCTGGAAAAGACCACTGCCGCCTTCGCGGCCGTGCTCGAGGCCGAGAGCTACGAAGTGGTCGACACCGGCGCCTATACGCTCGACCGCTCGGTCAATTCCGTCTATAAGGCCAGCGATGGCAGCGGCTACGTCGTCGAGAGCACCTTCTCCGGCGCGCAGGGCAATATCACGATGGTCGTCGGCGTGAAGAGCGACTACACCTGCTCGGGCATCTCGATCACCGAGCACTCCGAGACCTCGGGCCTCGGCGCCGTGGCGGCCAGCGCCTCTGACGCCGGTGTCGCCTTCCGCGAACAGTTTATCGGCGTGGGTGAGAACGTCACCGTCAAAGATATCGACGCGATCGCCGGCGCGACCATTACCTCCACCGCGGTTACCAACGCGGTAGCCACTTCCATCACCACTGTGAAAACTATTGAAGGAGGTGCGGCTGCATGAATATCCGCGACCAGTTCCGCGAGGGCCTGATCACCAATAACCCCATCACCGTCCAGCAGATCGGTATGTGCGCCACGATGGCCATTACGACCTCGCTCTTCAACGGTGTCGGCATGGGTCTGTCGGTCCTCATTATTCTGACCTGCTGCAACGTGGTGGTCTCGGCCGTGCGCAAAATCATCCCCAATGAGATCCGCCTGGCGATCTTCGTTGTCATCATCGCCAGCTTCGTCACGATCGTCGATCTGCTGTTGAAGGCCTACATCCCCGCGCTCAGCGATTCTCTGGGCGTCTTCATCCCGCTGATCGTCGTCAACTGCATCATCATCGGCCGTGCCGAGGCCTTCTGCCAGAAGAACGACATCAAAGCGTCCTTCTTCGACGGCATCTTCCAGGGCCTGGGCTATACGGTGATCCTGATCGTCATGTGCGTCATCCGCGAGCTGCTCGGCAGCGGGCGCTTCGGCGGCGGTCTGATCGACGTGGCCAAGGGCTTTCGCTTCACACTCGACGGCACGGGCGGCGGCATCCAGATTTTCCCCAGCGAGTTCGGCGCTTCGATCCTGACGCTCCCGTTCGGCGGCTTTCTGACGCTCGGCGTCGTGATCGCGGCTATGCAGTATTTCCTGAAGAAGTCCGCCAGAGAGAAAAAGGCCGCGGAAGAAGCGGCCGCCGAGGCTGCCCGTCTGGCGGCGGAACAGGAGGAAGACTAAATGCTGACAAATATCCTCTCGATTGCCCTGGGCGCCATTCTGATCGACAACTTCATTTTCTCGCAGTTCCTGGGCTGCTGCCCCTTCCTCGGCTGCTCGAATAAGGTCGACACGGCCGCCGGTATGGGCATCGCCGTCGTATTCGTCATGGGTCTGGCCTCCGCCATCTGCTGGGTGGTTGATACCTATGTGCTTGTGCCTCTCGGGCTTGAATTCCTCGAGACGCTGGCCTTCATTCTGGTCATTGCCGCGCTCGTGCAGTTCGTCGAAATGTTCCTCAAAAAGTCCGTCCCGTCGCTGTACGCGGCGCTCGGCATCTATCTGCCGCTGATCACTACCAACTGCGCCGTGCTCGGCGTGGTGCTGCTCAACGTCCAGAACCACTATAACTTCATCGAGTCCGTGGTCTACGGCATCACCGGCGGTCTGGGCTTCATGCTGGCCATCGTGCTCTTTGCCTCGGTGCGCGAGCGCATCGACTTCGCCGACTATCCCGACTGCTTCGAGGGCTTCCCGATCGCACTGGTCTCGGCCGGTCTGCTTGCGCTGGCCTTCATGGGCTTCAGCGGCATGAAGATCTTTTAAGGGGGACTGAGAAGATGAAAACGATTTTGCTTTCCATTTTGGTCCTCGGCGCCCTCGGTGCGATCTTCGGCGCGCTGCTGGCCTTTGCCTCGAAGATATTCCATGTCGAGACCGATCCGCGCCAGGCTGCTGTGCGCGAGGCCCTGGCCGGCGCCAACTGCGGCGGCTGCGGCTATCCCGGCTGCGACGGCTATGCCGCCGCTGTCGCAAAGGGCGAGGCACCCTGCAATAAGTGCGTCGCCGGCGGCGCGGCCACGGCCGCGAAAGTGGCCGAGATCATGGGGCAGACGAACGAAGCGGCCGAAAAGCTCGTTGCCTTCGTGCCCTGCTCCGGCGGCACTGACGTCGCGGAAATGCGTTTCAACTATTCCGGCCCCGAGGACTGCCGTGCGGCCATGCTGTTCGGCGGCAAGAGCAACAAGCTCTGCACCTTCGCCTGCATCGGCTTTGGCAACTGCGTCAAGGCCTGTCAGTTCGACGCCATGCACATCGAAAACGGCGTTGCCAAGGTCCAGCGCTCGCACTGCGTGGGCTGCGGCGCCTGCGTCGACGCCTGCCCGAAGAGCATCGTCAAGCTGATCCCCGAGAGCCAGCGCATTATGCCGGCCTGCAGCTCGAAGGACAAGGGACCCATCGTTATGAAAAACTGCAAGGTGGGCTGCATCGGTTGCATGAAGTGCCAGCGCGAGTGCCCGGCCGACGCGATCGTCGTCACGGACAATCTGGCCCAGGTGGACGTCACCAAGTGCGTCCAGTGCGGTCACTGCGCCGACATCTGCCCGCGCCACATCATCACGTATTTCGGCAAAAAGGGCTGAGGGCGGACGGATCGACAGCATAGCGCAACCGCAAAATGCCGGATGACACCGTAGGGGCCGACGCCCCGGCGGCCCGGCGCAGAAACCTTGAACTACACACAGATCCCGGGCGAAATCGTTAATCTGCGTTTTCGCCCGGGATTTCTGCACAGCAATAGCCATTTCCGCACGGGCCGTCGAGCTGCGTGCCCTGCGGGTAGGCGCCGGCCCCTACGCGCTATCTGTCGCCTGCACTTGACAGTGACGGAATGGCAGGTGTATAATCCCCACAGAAACGATAGGAATTTTGAAAGGATTGTCACTATGCAGCAATACAATGTGACCGGGATGAGCTGTGCGGCGTGTCAGGCGCGTGTAGAAAAGGCCGTCAGCGGCGTGCCCGGTGTGACGGAATGCGCGGTCAGCCTGCTGACAAACTCCATGGGTGTCGAGGGTACCGCTGACCCGAAAGCCATCATCGCCGCTGTCGAGGCCGCGGGCTACGGCGCATCGCCCAAGGGCGTAAAGCGCGCCGAGAGCGCGGCGGAGGATGCGGAGGACGCCCTGAAGGACCGCGAGACGCCTGTACTCAGAAAGCGGCTGCTGGTTTCTCTCGGGTTTCTGCTGGTGCTGATGTACCTTTCAATGGGGCACAACATGGCACATTTCCCGGTGCCGCCGTTTCTGGAAAACCACGTCTCCATGGCCATCACGCAGATGCTGATCGCGCTGATCATCATGACCGTCAACAAAAAGTTTTTCACAAGCGGCTTCGGCAGTCTGCTCCATGGCGGGCCGAATATGGATACGCTGGTGGCGCTGGGCTCCTCGGCGGCCTTTGCCTACAGTCTGGTTGAGCTCTACGCCATGTCCGCCGCGCAGGCGGCAGGGGACAGTGCGCAGCTGATGCGCTATGCGCACAACCTGTATTTCGAGACTGCGGCCATGATCCCCTGCCTGATCACGGTCGGCAAGCTGCTCGAGGCCATGTCCAAGGGCCGCACGACCGACGCGCTCAAAGGCTTGATGAAGCTCGCCCCCAAGACCGCCGTTCTGCTGCGCGGCGGGAGCGAGGTGGAGGTCGATATCTCTGAAGTGCAGGTCGGCGACATCTTTGTGGTGAAGCCGGGTGAGAATATCCCGGTGGACGGCGTCATCGTGGAGGGCAGCAGTGCCGTGAACGAGTCGGCACTGACCGGCGAGAGCATCCCCGTGGACAAGAGTGTCGGGGATCGGATCTCGGCGGCCACAACCAACCAGTCCGGCTTTCTGAAAGCGCGCGCCACGCGCGTCGGCGAGGATACCACACTCAGCCAGATCATCGCCATGGTCTCGGACGCGGCGGCGACCAAAGCGCCGATTGCCCGCATTGCCGACAGGGTTTCGGGCGTGTTCGTCCCGGCGGTCATCGGCGTGTCGGTACTGACGCTTGTCATCTGGCTGCTGGCGGGCAAGGCCTTTGCGTTTTCGATCGCCCGGGCGATCGCGGTGCTCGTGATCTCCTGTCCCTGTGCGCTCGGGCTGGCCACACCGGTCGCCATCATGGTCGGCAGCGGCGTTGGCGCGAAAAACGGCATCCTCTTCAAGACCGCCGTCAGCCAGGAGGAGGCCGGAAAGATGGACGTCGTCGTGCTCGACAAGACCGGCACGATCACCTCGGGCGAGCCGAAAGTGACCGATGTACTGCCCGCCGAGGGTGTCAGCGAGACCGAGCTTCTTTCTGAGGCCGCCGCGCTCGAGCAGCACAGCGAGCATCCCCTCGCCAAGGCCGTCATGGCCTGTGCCAAAGAAAAAGGACTGTCTGTCGGCGAGGTCACGGATTTTCAGGCGCTGCCCGGCAACGGCCTGCGCGCCGTGCGGGACGGCAAGGCGCTCGTCGGCGGCTCGGGCAAGTATATGGCAGGGAAGTTCCCCGTCAGCGACAGCATGCAGTGCCGCGCCGAGACCCTCTCCGCCGAGGGGAAAACGCCGCTGTTCTTTGGTCGTGACCGGCAGCTGCTCGGCATTATCGCCGTGGCCGATACGATCAAGAGTGATTCGCCCCAGGCCGTCAAAGAGCTGCAGAACATGGGACTTGAGGTTGTTATGTTAACCGGTGACAACGAGCGCACGGCCCGCGCCATCGGCGCCGAGGCCGGAGTCGACCGGGTCATCGCGGGCGTCCTGCCCGACGGCAAGGAGGCCGTGATCCGCCGGCTGCAGCAGCACGGCAAGGTCGCCATGGTGGGTGACGGCATCAACGACGCCCCGGCGCTGACGCGCGCCGATCTCGGCATTGCGATCGGTGCGGGCGCCGACGTCGCGATCGACGCGGCGGACATCGTGCTGATGAAGTCCCGTCTGACCGACGTCTCGGCCGCGGTGCGGCTCAGCCGTGCCACGATCCGCAATATCCACCAGAATCTGTTCTGGGCCTTCTTTTATAATATCATCTGCATCCCGCTGGCCGCGGGCTTCTATCAGGTGCTGTTCGGCTGGACCTGGGAGATGAGCCCGATGCTGGGCGCCGCGGCCATGAGCATTTCCAGCTTCACGGTCTGCATGAACGCCCTGCGGCTCAATCGCGTGAAGCTCCACGATCCGAGCCACGACAGAGCCCGTAAATCCAAAACGAAAATAGAAATCATCGAGGAGGAGAAACCCATGGAAAAGACCTTGAAAATCGAGGGCATGATGTGCCCGCACTGCGAAGCCACCGTGAAAAAGGCGCTTGAGGCCATCGACGGCGTGGACACCGCCGTTGTCAGCCACACCGCCGGTACCGCCGTCGTCACGCTGAGTGCCGACGTCGCGAACGACACGCTGAAAGCCGCCGTCGAGGCCAAGGATTACACCGTGCTGGGTATCGAGTAAAAAGTTATGTAAACCAAAAAACGCCTCCCGCGGACCTGCTCCGCGGGAGGCGTTTTCATTCTGAACTGTAAGTACAGTGATACTCTTAAGAACGTGAACGAAGCTGCACCTATGATACATCCGATGCACGATTTTTGATTGTAGAAAAACCGGAGATATGGTATTATAATATAATAAAGTTTAAAATGCAGCGGAGTATATGCAGTTTCTGCCGCAATTGATTTGTTTTGCAATACAGGGAGGTGGCCACATGCCCCCGGAAGAGAGAGCCAGACAACTGATCGACACCCGCCTTGCGCAATCGGGCTGGGTCATTCAGGATCTGAAAAAAGTGAATCCGATGGCGTCGCTCGGCGTTGCGGTCAGGGAATATCCAACCAGCACCGGTCCGGTTGACTATGCCCTTTTTGTCGATGGGAAGCCCGTTGGCGTGATCGAGGCGAAGAAGGACGAGTTGGGCGAGAACATCACTGTTGTCGAGGGGCAGTCCGGGCGCTATGCCAACAGCTCCTTTAAATACATAAAAACCGAGTATAAGATCCGCTTTGCCTATGAAGCCACCGGGCAGCTAACCCGTTTTACGGATTATGCCGATATCAAATACCGCTCACGGCGTGTGTTCTCGTTCCACCGGCCGGAAACACTGCTTGCCTTACTCGAAAAGGACGACACGATCCGCAACAATATGAAGCATTTTCCGGCCTTTGACACCGCCGGATTTCGCAAATGCCAGATCAAGGCGATCCAGAATCTGGACGCCTCTTTTGCGGATAACCGCCCCAAGGCGCTGGTGCAGATGGCGACCGGCGCGGGCAAGACCTTTACGGCAATCACGGCGGCATACCGTCTGTTGAAATTCGGCAAGATGAAGCGCATCCTGTTTCTCGTGGATACAAAATCGCTGGGCGAACAGGCGGAGCGCGAATTTCTGGCCTATACCCCGAACGATGATAACCGCTCCTTTGCCCAGCTTTACGGCGTTCGCCGCCTGAACAGCTCCTATATCCCGAATGACATCCAAATCTGCATCAGCACCATTCAGCGCATGTATTCTATCCTGAAGGGGGAGGAGATGGACGAATCCGCCGAGGAAGAGTCCTTCTTCGAGCAGGCCGGAGCCGACACGCAGGCGGCAAAAGAGGTCGTCTATAACGAGAAATACCCGCCGGAGTTTTTCGATTGCATCATCGTCGATGAATGCCATCGATCGATCTATAACGTGTGGAACCAGGTGCTCGAGTACTTCGACGCTTTTATCATCGGCCTTACCGCCACGCCGGATAAGCGCACCTTTGCCTTTTTTAATCAGAACGTGGTCAGCGAATATTCCCGCGAGCAAGCCATCATCGACGGTGTGAACGTGGGCGAGGACATTTTCCTCATTGAGACCGACGTAACCAAAAACGGCGCGATGATCCTCAAACAGCAGATCGAGTACCGGGACCGTCTGACCCGCGCCAAACGCTGGAAGCAGATGGACGAGGATCTGATCTATACCACAGCGAAGCTGGATCGGGACGTTGTAAACCCCAGCCAGATCCGCACGGTAATCCGCGCATTCCGGGATAACCTTTTCACGCAGCTTTTCCCGCACCGCCGCGAAGTGCCGAAGACATTGATTTTTGCCAAGACCGACAGCCACGCGGATGATATCATCCAGATCGTCCGGGAAGAATTCGGGGAGGGCAATGAATTCTGTCAGAAGATCACCTGTCAGGCAGACCGCCCGGAGACCGTTCTGAGCGCCTTCCGCAACGACTACTATCCCCGTGTTGCTGTTACTGTAGACATGATCGCCACGGGGACGGATGTGAAGCCCATCGAGTGCCTGATTTTCATGCGTGATGTGCGCAGCAAGAACTATTTTGAGCAGATGAAGGGGCGCGGCACCCGTACGCTCGGCAAGGACGATCTGCAGAAGGTCACGCCCTCTGCTGCCGAGAACAAGGATCACTTTGTGATCGTGGATGCCGTGGGCGTCACCAAATCCAAGAAGACCGAGACCCGCGCGCTCGAGCGCAAGCCCTCCGTCAGCATGAAGGAACTGATGATGAGTATAGCCATGGGCGCGAGGGATGAAGATACCCTCACGTCCCTTGCAAACCGCGTCATCCGGCTAAACAGCCAGATGACCGAGCGGGAGCGCGGCGACTTTTGCAGCACGGTCGGCAGCAGCGCCGGGAACGTCGCCCAGCGGTTGTTGGACGCCTTTGACCCGGATATCGTCTCTGTAAAAGCAGGTGTGGATTTGTCCGACGACCACGAACCGACCGAGGACGAGCAGCGCCGCATGGACGTGGCAAAGAAAGACCTGATCAAAGAGGCGGTGCAGCCGTTCTTGGATCCCAACAATCGGGATTATATCGAAAACGTGCGCCGCAGCCATGAGCAGGTCATTGACTCCGTGAACATCGACACGGTGCTCTTTGCCGGGTACGATACCGATAAGCAGGCCAATGCCGACCGTATCCTCAAAACCTTCCATGAATTCATCGAGGAGAACAAGGACGAAATCCTTGCCTTGCGGATCATCTACGATCAGCGGTATAAAGATCGGCCAATGGCAATCGGGAAGCTTAAAGCGTTATATGAAAAGCTGAAAGCGCAGCATATCACCGTCGAGCGCCTGTGGGAGTGTTATGCCATCAAGAAGCCGGAAAAGGTGAAGCGCGGCACCGTGGCGCAGCTCACGGACCTCATTTCCATCATCCGCTTTGAGATGGGATATGCTGATAACCTCGCACCCTTTGCGGATAAGGTGAATTATAACTTCATGCAGTGGACGCTGCGCCGGAACGCAGGCGCTGTCCACTTTACGGACGAACAGATGGAGTGGCTGCGCCTGATCAAGGACCACATCGCCGTCTCTCTCAGCATCGAGCCGGAAGATCTCGACCTCAGCCCCTTTGACCGCAAGGGCGGTCTGGGCAGGTTTTATGATGTGTTCGGGGAGCAGTATGAGGCGGTTTTACAGGAAATGAACGTGGAGCTGGTGGGGTAAATGGATAAGATCTTCGGGAAATGTGCCTTATGCGGTCAAGAAGGCGAATTAACATTTGAACACATTCCTCCTAATGCTGCTTTTAATAACCATCCTATCAGATCTGTCTCCGGAGACCAGATCATTAATGATAAAGGTAGATTGCCTTGGGATACGTCTGGCTTAAAGTACAATCATCAGCAGAGAGGAATGGGTATTTATAGCCTGTGTAATCTTTGTAACAGAAACACCGGAAAATGGTATGGAACTACTTACAAATTTATGGCACGTGCGGGACACGAATTATTGTCTAATCCAATTCCGCAAAGCCATGATGTTATAAGAATTAATAATATTTTCCCATTACGTTTTATTAAACAAGTTGCATCAATGTTTTGCTCTATTAACAGCGACTATTATGACTTGGCCGCTCTTCAACAGTTCGTATTAAATAAAGAACAGAGAGGATTAAAAGACAAAGATTATAAAATATGCATGTATTTTACAAGGAGTAATTATATGAAATACGCTCCTTTAACTACGTTGTTGTTCGGAACTGTAGATGATTCTATAGCAATTAATGTTAGTGAAATAACTGCATATCCTTTAGGTCTTCTCCTATACACTGACCCTATTCCGCAGAATGACTATAAAGGAATAGATATTACAGCCTTTTCAGAGTTTGACTATAACGATAAGGTTTCAATCGAAATGCCAATTTGTATTTACGAAATGAATGATTTGTTGCCGACCTTCTATCGATCTAAAGAAGAAATAATAAACACTACAAAACAACAAGAAGAATGGAAGGTTATAAATGCAAAATAGTGCTGGCTATGAGCTCGGTGAACTGCTTATCTATGAACAGCCGGGAGCTTATATTGTTGAATCAACAGACTATAACGATTTATATCCCACCCCTGTTTTGACGGCGGGGAAATCATTTATTCTTGGATATACCAATGAAACTAACGGGATATTTAACAAGTTGCCTGTTATCATTTTCGATGATTTCACAACAGCAACGCAGTATGTCAATTTTCCATTTAAGGTCAAATCTTCGGCAATGAAGATTCTGCATGTAAATCAGGAGTTGGTTTTGCCGAAGTATATCTACTATCGTTTGCAGATTATACAGTTTGACCACAGCACACATAAGCGGTATTGGATTCAGCAGTATTCCAAAATAAAAATTGAGATTCCGCCTCTTGCCGAACAAGAGCGGATTGTTGCGCGGATTGAGGAACTGTTTTCCCAGTTGGATAGCGGCGTGGAGATCCTGCGGAAAACGAAACAGCAGCTTGCGGTGTATCGGCAGGCTGTGCTGAAAGAGGCGTTTGATTCTGCAACGGAAGATTGCAGAATGCTTCCTATTGCAGAAATCCTAACAAAAACAAGAAAGGGTATGTCAACGGGGCCATTTGGCACGATGATAAAGAAAAGCGACCATAAGGCATCTGGAGTACCGATGCTCGGTATAGAAAACATCGGGAAAGGCCAGTTCATTGATGGCAACAAAATCTACGTTACGCCAGAGAAAGCCGAGGAACTCAAAGCGTTCACTTTAAAGGCAGGTGATATCATTATCTCCCGCTCTGGAACAGTGGGCGAAATCTGTGCTGTACCGGAAAGAGCAGAGGGAGCCTTACTATCGACGAATCTAATGCGTGTGTCCCTCGATGATACTATTATTCGATCTGACTATTTTATTGCGTTGTTTCATAGCAAGGGAATTGTTTTGGATCAGATAAAAGAATTGTGCAAAGGCTCTACAAGGGACTTTTTAAACCAAACTATACTTAAACAAATAGTCTTTCCTGTTCCCAGCATAGAAAAGCAATCGGAAATTGTATCGATTATCGAAGCACGAATGTCCATCTGCGACAGCATTGAGCAGACGGTAGACACCGCCTTGCAACAAGCGGAGGCCATGCGGCAGGGTATATTAAAACAATCGTTTGAAGGAGGAAACTAAGAAGTGGACACAGTCCCAAGAGAAACAATTGCAAAAAAAGCAGCCGATATTATTACTCCGTTAACAAGCCGCGAAAATGCTTTTAGAAAAAATCTTTCCAGTAATATTGCAGTTATTACCACTTTGGTTACAGTTTCTGCTTATGTAGTTTTATACGCATTTAAGGTTGGGTATTATAGCATTTTCAATATTCCTGCTACTTGTATCCGTGTGGACTTAAGAGATTACCTTCCAGTGTTGGTACAAATATCAGCCATATCAATATATTTAGTTTGGTACACTATTTATATTAGAGTAGATGTAGCATATAAACGAGCGTCATTCCAGTGGATGCGAATCTGCTATGGGTGTTTGATTATTTATATGCTGTTTTCTATGAATGGCATATTGAATCGAATCCCAGGAACGCATGTGATAATAATTGTTTTTTCAGGCGCAATAGGAATTGAGTTGCTTGTTTATTTGTTGTTAAAATTAAGGTTTAAAGGATTCTCAAATGTAAAAAAGAAGGATGAAGAAAAAGCAATTGAGAATGCCGTCTCTGATTTATTATTGTACAATTCTATTGTACGAAGTGGAGTATTTTTTCTAATAATTGCTGTGACAATTGCTCCGTTTATTGGAAGATTGTTTGCAAATAATCTTTCAACATTTCAAGTTTTCTCAAATAACGACAAGGAATATGCAGTCATTATTGATTATGGAGAGAAGGTCTTGGCTCAAGAATCTCGTGCCGAGAATAGGACTATTATTATTGATATTAGCCATTATCTTTATCTTTCCAAAGATGATATATCCTTTGAAAACGCCACATACGATGGGGTTAATCTTATTTCCGATGATGCTTCTGATAGTCAACTGGCAGCTACTGGCCCGGAATCTGAAGAATCGGTATCCTCTTTGGAAACAGAAAACGATAATACAACTCACCTTGAATGCACTATTCCACAAGAGGAAATAGGCGAGATAGGTACTAACATATTAATTGAAAGTAAAGGGTAAAAAACTATATGGATCATGAGGAGGAATCTCATGCCTGAACAAACATCATCCATCATCTCCAAGGTCTGGGGCATGTGCGGCCCACTGCGGGACGACGGCGTTTCCTACGGCGATTATCTGGAGCAGCTTACATACCTGATCTTCCTCAAAATGTCCGACGAATACAGCAAGCCGCCCTATAAAAAAGAGACCGGCATCCCGAAGGGCTATGGCTGGGCGGATATGAATTCCCTCACGGGTGCTGATCTGGAAGAGCAGTATAAAAAGACGCTGGAAAAGCTGGGGGAGCAGGGCGGCATCCTGGGCCAAATCTTCAAGGGTGCGATCAACAAGGTCAGCAATGCCGCGATCCTTTACCGGATCGTGCAGATGATCGACCGGGAAAAATGGGTCTCCATGTCCTCGGACGTAAAGGGCGAGATCTACGAGGGCCTGCTGCAGAAAAACGCCGAAGACGTGAAGTCCGGCGCAGGCCAGTATTTCACGCCCCGCGCCCTGATACAGGCGATGGTCGCCTGTATCCGCCCGGAGCCGCTGAAAACGATCGCTGATCCCTGCTGCGGCAGCGGGGGATTTTTCCTTGCGGCGCAGTCGTTTCTTGCCGATCCCGAGAATTATGCGCTGGACCGGGAGCAGAAGGAATTTCTGAAAAACAGTACCTTCTATGGCAATGAGCTGGTGGCGTCCACCTTCAAGCTCTGCCTGATGAATCTGTACCTGCACAACATCGGGGACATTTACGGCAGCGTCCCTGTCGCCCACGGCGATTCGCTGCTCACCGATCCCGGCTACCGCGTGGATTACGTTCTCACGAATCCGCCTTTCGGCAAAAAATCCTCCCTCACCTTCACCAATGAGGAAGGCAAACAGGAGGAAGAGGATCTCGTCTATAACCGTCAGGATTTCTGGACCACCAGCAGCAACAAGCAACTCAATTTCGTTCAGCACATCAATACAATTCTGAAAGCCACAGGCAAGGCCGCGGTGGTCGTGCCGGACAATGTGCTCTTTGAGGGCGGCGCAGGGGAGACCGTGCGCAAAAAGCTGCTCACCACCTGCGATCTGCACACGATCCTCCGCCTGCCCACGGGCATCTTCTATAAGCCGGGTGTCAAGGCAAACGTCATC
The DNA here is from genome assembly GCA_900319275.1 of uncultured Eubacteriales bacterium. GTDB lineage: Bacteria > Bacillota > Clostridia > Oscillospirales > Oscillospiraceae > Limivicinus. Next base: position 1,675 of record ONNS01000048.1, on the reverse strand, counting down.
TTCTTTGACAAGCGTCCGGCCAGCGCCGAAACGCAGACGAAGACCGTCTGGATCTATGATTTCCGCACCAATGTCCACTTTACGCTGAAGCAGCACCCGATGCAGTACTCCGATCTGCTGGATTTCATCACCTGCTATCACCCGGAGAACCGCTATGAGCGCACCGAAACGTGGAGCGAGGATAACCCGGACGGCCGCTGGCGCAAGTTCGACATTGCCGATATCCTTGCGAGAGACAAGACCAGTCTCGATATCTTCTGGATCAAGGACAAGTCCCTTGCCGATCTGGACAGCCTGCCCTCACCGGACGTGCTGGCCGATGATATCATCGAAAACCTCCAGAGCGCCTTAGAGAGTTTTCAGGAGTTGAAAGCGCAGTTGAAATAAAACATAACAGAAGGATAGTAAGGACGGAATATATGGATCAACACGGTGAAATCATCCTCTATCAGACCGAGGATGGGTTGACAAAAATTGATGTGCGTTTTGAGGACGAGACGGTCTGGCTGACACAGGCGCAGCTCTGCGACCTGTACCAGACCAGTAAATCCAATATCAGCGAGCATATCAAGCATATTTTTGCCGAGGGGGAACTGGAAGAAAATCAAGTTGTTCGGAAATTCCGAACAACTGCCGCTGACGGTAAAAACTATATGATGTCCTTCTATAACCTCGACATGATCATCTCTCTCGGCTACCGCGTCAAGTCGATCACAGCCACGCGTTTCCGCCAGTGGGCCACGGCGCGCTTGAAGGAGTACATGATCAAGGGCTTTGCGCTGGACGACGAACGGTTGAAAGGCCACGGCGGCGGGGACTACTGGAAAGAACTGCTTGACCGCATCCGGGATATCCGCTCCTCGGAAAAGATGCTGTACCGGCAGGTGCTGGATCTCTATGCCACCAGCCGGGACTATGACCCCTCCAGCCCGGAATCGCTGCAGTTTTTCAAAATCGTGCAGAATAAGCTGCATTACGCCGCACACGGCCATACGGCGGCGGAGGTCATTTTTGAGCGGGCGGACGCCGAGCAGGAGTTTATGGGGCTGCGCAGCTTCGCTGGGGAATTTCCGGTCAAGCGCGACACCGAAGTCGCCAAGAATTATCTGAACGAGGATGAACTGCGTGTGCTGAACAATCTGGTCTCCGGTTACTTCGACTTTGCCGAGATCAGTGCCATCGAGCACCGACCCATGTACATGAAGGACTATATCCAGCAGCTCGATGCAATTTTGTCCTCCGGTGGCCGGCAGCTGCTGACAGACGCGGGGAAGGTCTCTCATGCGGCGGCTATCGAAAAGGCACACAACGAGTACCGCAAGTATCAGCAGAAAACACTCACGCCGGTAGAGAAAGCCTATCTGAAAAGCCTTAAGGCAGCTGAGAAGGAAGTCAAAGCGGAGACGAGAAAAGGAAAACGATAAAACGACACGCTGAAAGCCGCTGTCGAGGCCAAGGATTACACCGTGCTCGGTATTGAGTAAAAAGTTATGTAAACCAGAAAACGCCTCCCGCGGAATAAGTCCGCGGGAGGCGTTTTCTCTGCGACGTGAATAAACTGTGAACCTTTTAAGCCCGTGAATTCCCAAAGTAAATTCCACCGTAAGGAGGGTGTGGAAATAAGCGTGGGAATCAGTGGAAGTAAGCATGGGAAAAGACGAGAAAACGGAAAAAA
>ONNS01000023.1 GCA_900319275.1 uncultured Eubacteriales bacterium | reverse complement strand
TCGTTCTGCTGGGTTTGGGGAAGGCACTCCCCAACAAGTTCTGACCGCGGCAAAAATTCGGCTATCTCGAATTTTGGGCCACGGGTCGATACTTGCTCTAAGTAAGAAACCGATTCCCCCGCGCCACTTTTTTCACGTTTCTTCTTCCGAATCTAACAGAATACCGATGAAAAATGCTGTCGAAGAAAAACATGCCGACGCAAAAAACATAAAAAACAAAGGCAGGCATCAAGCCAAAGATCACGCGCAACTGTTCATGCTGCGGGTTTCTTTTTTGGACTTGATACCTGCCCTTTGCTTCCGTATTCACCGACGGGAGGACGGCTCACTATGCCAAGGTATTCAATTAATAGGTCGTCACAAAACTGATATAAGGGATGAGTTCCAGAGGAATGACAGGATAACTCTGGTGCCGGATCAGTGCAAACTGCCGTTTGCACTTCGGACAGTTGACGATGAATTCCGCATCATTGATTTCTTCCAGCGTTTCAATTGGGACCAGGTCTGATTTGTTTTTCGCTTCTGCGCTTGGCGCAAATGCGATGTTCTTTGCCGTGCAGTTTGGATTGGGGCAATCGAAAGAAGGAAGTCGAAGACGATCTTCTGCGATGGCGTTTTTCAATTTCTGTTCGTGTCCTCCGTAATCAATGTTTATGATACGAGCCTTTCACGACACCCTGAATCTGCAAATCGTCCACGATGATATCCGGGTAAGCTTTCGTATCCGGATTGCAGGAATGCAGAATGTACTTTTTGTTTTTCTGATCGAAGCCGAGCTCCTTCAGATTATTCTTTCCGTCAAAAAGCGCGATCACGAGATCGCCCTCGTTGGCCGTTTGCTGACGCTTTACAAAAACATAATCTCCGGGGAAGATGCCCGCGCCGATCATGCTTTCGCCTTTTGCGATCAGAGCAAAGTAATCTCCCTTTTCCACCAGCGTTTCAGGCATGCGGATCGTCTCAACGAAGCGCTGCTCTTCTTCCTGGCCGGGGCCGCAGGCAACAGTTCCCAAAACAGCAATCCCATGAATCGGCGAGACCTCGCTCATTTCTTTCGTGCGCGCGCTACGATATCCGTTATAAGTCAGCTCGCCTTTTTCCTGCATGTCCACAAGATAGCGATGAACGGTTGAAAGCGGAATCCCGGTTCCCTCGACGATCTCGCGAACGCTGGGAACTTTATCGTGTTCATAGAAAAATGCGTTAATGAAATCTGCGATGATCGGTTTCTTCGATTCGTCTTTCCTTCGCATACGTTTCCCCCCCCCAAAAAAATAGAACAGACTGTTTCTGCGATAAGAATATATCACTTGAAACAGTCTGTGTCAATGCTTTTTGAAATTATTTGTTTCTTTTGTTCTGAGCGTCCTGATCATTGTAGGAAGAATGCTCTTCTGTTGAGAAAACAGTCCCCAGTGATTCATTTTTCCCAAAGCGTGCAACCGCTTTGTCGATCTGCAGATCAGCGACATGGACATCCAAAGAATGATCCCGCGAACCGCCGCGCCGCAGATTGCGAGCATTGTCCTGCGAAACGGGCCGTTTTCTCCGAAGCGGGCGATCAGGGCCGCGGTAAGTGAGAGCATGGCTGCCATGGCCGCAGTGAGATCCACCGCCTTCACAGCATAATAAACCGGACTCTCATGGCCGCGGGCGCGAAGTATGTTAATCACGGCAAAGATAACGGCATAGAAAGTATAGGCCGCCATGGCATAGATCAATACGCACGCGTATTCATTGGACTCGTTGTGCGCGATCATGCGCACAATGATCACGACCAGTACGAGGTCCATCAACAGCAACAGAACTCCAACCAGTCTGCTCCGGCGATATTCACCGATCAGATCCGTGCCGAGCGGTTTTCTGCGAAAAAAGCTTGCCAGGGAAAGGCGCAGCCCGGTCAACACCAGAAAATACAGGCCAAAAGCCGCAAGCCAGTCCGAGCGGTAATGGACGCCGGAGACCAGCTTGATAACCGCATAGAGAAGGTTCAGCGCCGTTACCGCATTCAGATTCAGTTTCGTGCGATAGATCGGGTCTTCCAGGTAGAGGGAGACCCGATCGTTTTTTCGGAGCTTTTCGAGCGTTTTCATGTACTTCTCTTCAGTCGAACCGTAAAGCATGACCCGACGCCGACTTCACTTCTCACATCGATCTCCCCGCCGACAATGTCCATGACCCGCTTTGCCAGCGCAAGCCCAAGACCGTTGCCCTGAGTGGCATGGGAGGTATCGCCCTGATAGAACTTCTCAAAAATGTGCTCCGCGGTTTCCGGGCTGATGCCGCAGCCAGTATCAGAGATCTCAACAACGGCATGGTCGCCGTCTGTGCGGAGCTTCAGCCCTACGGTGCCGCCTTGCTCGGTGAATTTGATGGCGTTGGAAAAGAGGTTGTTCCACACAAGATTCAACAGTTCCGGATCACTTTCCACGGAAACACTGTCTTCGATCTCCGTCTCGATCTCCAGATTCTTCTTTTCCCATGCCTCTTCAAAGCCCAGAAGGCACTCGCAGAGCTGCTCGCCCAAATCAAAGCTTTCCTTTACCGGGTAGATCTGCTGATTTTCCAGCTTGTTGAGCTTGAGGATGTTGGTAATGAGGTCGGTAAGACGTCGGGCGGCTCCGGTTATTGTGCGGGCGTAGTCCAGCCGAGTCTCCTCCGAAAGCTCCGGCTGCTGCAGAAGCGTGCTGTAATTCTGGATGACGGCCAGGGGCGTTTTCAGTTCATGGGATACGTTGGAAATGAAATCGGTGCGCAGAGTCTCGATCCCCTTGAGTTCCCGGATCATGCGGTTGAAGTAGTCGATGATGACGTTGAAGCCGGTCTCAGCCCCCCTGACATGCTCGATCTGCACCGTGAGGTCGCCGTTCATGACCTGTTCCGCTCCATCAAGGATGCGTTTGACGGGACGCTCTACAGTATGCTTGCGGCGCAGGATATCTGTGAGGGTACAAAACAGACTGAGCATGAAGACGTTGCCAAAGGTCACAATGGCGGCCAGCCGTATGTTGTTCAACGTGAACTTCACGCCAGTGTCCCGCTCAAGAAAGTTCATGAAAAGGAACATGGAACTGGTGAGTACGAAGGCGATCAGCAGGAAAAAGATTCCGAACAGCTGCCAGAAAGCACGGCGCTTCTGCCGCCTGGCATCCATCATTTGATCACCGCCTTATAGCCCAGACCGTGGACAGTTACGATCTCAAAATCGTCGCAGCCCAAAAACTTCTGCCGCAGCTTGGTCATATACACGTCCACGGTGCGCAGGCCTGAGCCGGTATCACCATCCCAGAATTCGTCCATGAGCTGGCTGCGGGTAAATGCCTTCCTGGGATAACTGAGCAGCTTGTAGAGCAGATTGAACTCCCGCACAGTCAAGGGTACATCCTCACCGTTTACTGTGGCGGTACGCTCGTCTGCATCCAGCACCAGAGAGCCGATTTCCAGCTTGTGAGCGTTGGCGACTCCCGCTCGCCGGAGAAGTGCCCCTGTACGGAGCAGCAGTTCCTCCAGGTCAACAGGCTTGACCATATAGTCATCGATACCCATTCGAAAGCCCCGCTGCTTGGCGGCAAAATCATCCCGCGCTGTCATGAACAGGATGGGGGTATTCTTATCCATCTCCCGAATGGTACGGGCAAATTCAAAGCCGTCCACATCCGGCATCATGATATCCGAGATGATCATGTCAAAGACGTTGCCGCCGTAGAGCGCATCATAGGCCTCATTGGCACCGAGGCAGCCGTAGGCCTCATAGCCGTTCTGATTTAAAAACGAGCAGACCGCGCGATTGAGCTCACGGTCGTCCTCTACCACCAATATTTTGAACATAGCTCGATCCCTCCCTATTCTTCATTAGTATAACACAGGGCTGTTAAAGTTTTGTTAGTTTTTTTGTTTTTGAAAAGAAGACACGGACCTGTTGCACGCAGGCCCGTATCTTTTTGATTGTTATTTATTCCAGCATTCTACCAGCTTGACGCCGTCTTCCTCCTCGCGGAATCGGAAGAACTGCATGATGCTTTTATCCTCCTTCACACCGTTTACAGTGGAGACGGTGCGGTAGTGGATGGCCGCCCAGTTGTCTCGTACCAGAAGATTATCGAAGCAGAGGCGTTTGGTGTCCTTCTCCTCAAACCACTGCCTGGCGTTTTCCAGATACTGCTCGCGGGTGGCGTCGCTAAAGTCCGTGTGACAGACGAAATCGTCAGCCAGCGTTCTTTCGGCCCAGGCCTCCCATGCGTCAAAGCCTTTGTTCCAGCAGTCAAAGTCCAGCAGGATCGCCTGACGGATCTCACGACCCAGCGCCGTGCGGACGGAGGTGGGGTGCAACACCGGGTAACGAACAGCCAGCACGTCGATCTCGGGGATCTCACGGGAGAGGATCTCAGCTCTTGCCTGCTCCTGTGCCTCGCGCTCCTGGGGCGTCAGCAGGCGCAGCAGTCCGTCATAATCCTTGCCCTTCGTGCCGGCCCAGCCCTCGACCACGCGAGTGTCCAGACCGTCGCCGTAGTTTTCAAACTGCACGAACTCCATCACGCTGCCATCGGAGCTTTCCCCGCTCTCCCGGTTGATGGTGCGGATATCGTAGTGGATGGCCGCCCAGTCATCGTTGACGATCATATTGCGAAACTTGCCCATGAGGATGTTGTTGTTTCGGAGGGTAAGATTCATGGCTTGCTGGTACTCCGGCAAGGTCAGCCGCACGCCGTGGACATTGTACATGGAGTCGGGCGTGTAGAGGATATCGCCCCAGACCTTCCAGGCGTCAAAGCCCCGGTTCCAGTTCTCAAAGCCGTTGAGAAGACGGTTCTGGATGACGGTTTCCATACCGGGCAGGATCGTGGTGGGGTGTTCCACCGGGAACTTCCGGCTCAGCTTTTCCGTATTGTCGTAGGAATTGGAAATCCCGTTTTCTTCCCCGATCAGGCTTTCGCCCATTTGAAGACGACCAAGCTCCATCAGACCCTCGCTCATTGTATGAGCAGCGTCTGCTACGCCGTGTTCTATCGCCTTATATCCAGCGACCACGCTGTGCTCAACGGCTTTGTAGCCTGTGACAATTCCGTGGCCGATGGCACTGTTGGCCTCGGTAAACTTCTCGCCAAAGCTGCGGTTGTCCTTTTCCCCGGGCTCAGGCAGGGTGACGATGCCCTCCTCCAGCATCCAGTCGATCTCCTCCGCCACACTCTGGGCCATTGGCCTCGGGCTGTAGCCCAGTTCCTTCATGGCTTTGGAGGAATCGAACTCGTTGTTGCGCACCAGGTTATACACGGCAAAGCTGGTCATGCGCTGAGGTTTGTGGGTGACCAGCTCGGCCATGTCGCTCATGCTGCCGAGGAATTTGCCCATGCCTGCGGGCAGGATTGTCTTGATGGTGGGCAGACCCGTGTGCTCGGCGAGGATGTCAAAGACCTCCTTCATGCCGATCTGATCGCCGCCGAGAATGTAGCTCTCTCCGCTGCGGCCTTCCTTGCAGGCGCGGACGATGGTCTCGGCCATGTCGCGGTTGTCGGCGCAGTTGAAGGTGCCCTCGACGCCGGCGGGCATTTTGCCCTCCACATACTCCTTGATGACGCCGGCCACATTGCCGAAGGTGTAGTCGCCGGGGCCGGAGATACCGCTGGGCAGGATCAGGCAGCCGTCGATCTCGCCTGCGTGGATGGCGTCCAGAACGAGCTGGCAGGAGGCAGCCTTGGTCTGGTCGTAAATGCCAATGACCGCGTTGGGGTCAAAGCTCTCCACCTCACGGATGATCGTGCCCTTGGGCTCCTCAGGGATGGCGCCGGTGGAGCCGATGAAGATCAGGCGCGCGCCGTGGGTCTTGCACTGGTCGATGATGTTCTGAGTACCATCCACGTTGACATGCCAGATCTTGTCCGCCACCAGGTTGCTGACGGAGACCATGGCCGCGCAGTGGATGCAGTAGACCGCGGTGTCCTCGGGGATATCCGAAAAGAGCGTGTCCAGAGAAGAAACATCGGTCACGTCTCCTTCATAGACGTTGGCACCTTCGGGAAGATGGCGGGCGGCTTCCTCGCCGCGAAGGACAAAGGAGCGGACAGTCTTGCCGTTTGCGACCAGATTGCGGACGATGGCGCTGCCCAGATTGCCGGCCGCGCCGGTGACGATGTAAAGCTCATTACGATTTTTATTGTTATTCATTGTATATTCCTCCATGTTTCGTGGTGTGTTGTTAAGTTCTTCGCTTGGGATGTTCTGAGAATACAGGAGGCTTGTTTGTGTTTTATTGGAGAAATGTTTATGTTTTGTTAAAATGAGAAATCGACATAATTGAGGCGCAAGCCGAATCTCTGTGCTTGCGCCTCGTGAGAAAAGAGAGGAGTGAGAGTATAAGTCGCTTTTACATCCATTCGGAGGGATCCGTCCAGCCGCGTGCGCCGAGATACTTTTCCAACGGCATGGCGGCGATCTGCTCCTTGCTGAGACCCGAATTCATCATCCGCGCCCAGCCGCCCTCGGCCTTCTGGCCGGTGACAGCGTCGGAGGGACGCATGAGATTCATTAAGGGTTCGCCGGCCTCAAAGCGGCGGGCGTTTTCCCGGATGATGGCGATGGTGGCCGCCTGCCGGTCGGGTACCTGGGGCGTGCAGTGCGGCGTGATGTACACCGTGGGCATGTGCCAAAGCGGGGAATCGGGTGAAAGCGGCTGCTCCTCGAACACGTCCAATCCGGCGCCGGAAAGCGTGCCGTCCTTCAAGGCCTCGATCAGGTCTTCCGTACAGACCAGTCCGCCGCGGGCCATGTTCACAAGAAACGCGCCGGGCTTGACCTGCCGGAAGGTCTCTTTGTTCAGCATGTGATAGGTCTCGTCGGTCAGCGCGATGGTGAGGATAATAAAGTCCGACTGCCGCAGCAGCGGTTCGACGGTGTCGCCGTTTTTACCGGAGAGCTTCTGGTCGATATAGTCCATTCCCTGAATGGGAGAGCGGTTATAGGCAATGATCTTCATGCCGAAGGCATGGAGACGCTCGGCCAGCAGGCGGCCGTTGTTGCCCATGCCGATGATGCCCGCCGTGCGCCCGTAGAGTCCTCGCCAGCTCTCACTGCCATCCACGCCCCAACGGCATTCTTCCTGGGCGGCAAGCAGCTCTTTCGTGTGATAGCAGCCCTGGAACATGAAATACACGGCGTGCTCGGCCAGTACGGGAGCGCTGCGTCCTGCCGCGCCGGTCACTGGGATGCCGCGGGCAAAGACCTCCGGCCGGGCGGAGCCGTTGAGCCCGGCATGGTCGCACTGGATCCATTTGAGGCTGTTTTCCCCCAGCAGGCAGGGATCCACGTCGCCCATCACAATGGCCACGTCCGCGTCTTTGACTTCTTCGGTCAGGCGCTCTTTATCATAAAAATCCACATAGACGAATTCGGCGCCCGGGAAGACCCGACGCAGGTCGTGCATGTTCTGCTTATTGTACCAGACCGTGGTCACCACTTTATTGATCTTCGGCATTAGATATCCCTCCTGCGGTGTTTTCTGGTCTCATTATGACAGAACAGCAGCCCCTTGCCCATCCGCAGATTTGATTTCATGTTTTCATATTTGCCCACTTTATTACTGCAACAAATATCGCAATATTGTTTCTTGCGTCGTCCTTCGGCCTTTCGTATAATAAGATCAAATCAGAAAAGGAGGCGGCCCATGGACACAAAACAAAGCAGATATGAGGCGCTGTTTCGGGACAGCTCGGTCTGGCGTTCGATCTTTTCGCTGGCGCTGCCCAGCCTGCTGACCATCGTGGTCATGATCTTCTACAACATGGCCGACCTCTTTTTCATCGCCCAGCTGCGGGATACCGCCAAGGTAGCGGCTGTCTCCATCGTCATGCCGGTGTTCAGCATCATCATGGCGCTTGCCACCATGCTCGGAGCGGGCGGCAGCGCGATCCTGGCCAACGCCATCGGCGCCGGGGACACGGAAAAAGCGAAGAACACCTCCAGCCTCTGCTTCTGGGCGGCTATCGGGATCGGCCTTGCGGTCAGTGTCCTGCTGCTCAGCTTTCAAACGCCACTGCTCCGGCTGCTCGGTACCAAGCCCGAGATGTGGGAGGACGCGAAACAGTATCAGAATGTGTTGGCGCTCGGTACGGCCTTTATGCTGCTGCCCTCGTCGATGGGGATGCTGATCCGCTCGGAGGGCGCCGTGAAAGAGGGCCTGATCGGAAACCTGACCGGAACCTTTACCAATATCCTGCTCGACCCGCTGTTTATCCTCGTCTTCCGCTGGGGCACCACGGGTGCCGCGATCGCCACGGTGCTGGGCAATGTGGTCGGCACCGCTTACTATCTTTTCTACTGCCTCCGCCGGGCGGCGGTAATATCACTGGACCCCAAACGGGCTCTGGCCGCGCCGGGCGAGCTGCTGTCGATCGCAGCGCTTGGCCTTCCCAACGCGGCCAGCACGGTGCTCTCCGGTTTTGCCTCCACCTTCTCTAACAGCCTTCTCTCTCAGCATGGGACGGACGCCATCGCGGCCCGCGCCGCGGCGGGCAAATCCAGCATGCTAATCTCCATGGTGCAGATGGGGATCTGCATGGGCGTGCAGCCCCTGCTTGCCTATTGCTACGGCGCAAAGAATCTGCCCCGCCTGCGGGAGACCCTGCTAAAGCTGGCTTTGCTCACCGGCGGCATCGGCCTCGGTGCGGTGGCGTTTTGCTTTGCTTTCCGGCATTTCCTCATCTCTCTCTTTCTCAAGGAAGCGGAGGTTGCCGCCATGGGCGAACAGTTCATGCTCTTTGCCATGGCAGGCGCGCCCTTCCTGGGCGTCGTGTATATCTGCACGAATTTCCTGCAGAGCACGAACAGAGCCAAAAACGCGATCGTGGTCTCTCTGCTGCGGCAGGGCCTGCTGTTGATCCCGCTGCTGTATGGGATGCACGCCCTGTTCGGCTTTCTCGGCATCGCGGCGGCGCACATGGCGGCGGATATGGGGGCTGCGCTGATCGCGGCCTTGATCTTTGCCCGGGAGTATAAGCGCGTGAAGGAGGAGCTTTCATGAACACGGCCAACAACCAGCTCCACCAGGAGACGGAGCGGCGGCTGCGGCAGGAGCTGCTGGGCTTTCTTGCACGCGAGGAAGACCCCACCGTCGGCCAGCTCTGCGAAGCGGCAGGGATCAATCGCTCCACCTTCTATCGACACTATCGGGACATCCCCGATCTGATGGAGAAAACCGAGAAGGAGATCCAGAAGGGACTCTTCCGCTCGGTAGGCGGCCAGGGCAATTTCCTGGAGCGCCTGGAAAGCTCCAGCGAGCCGCTGGAATCCCTGATCTCCTACATCGGGCAGAACCGGCACTTTTATCGGGCTTATCTGAGAAAAAACGGTAAATCCGCGCTGGAAGACGGCTACCAGCTTTTCTGGGAAAAGGAGATCCGGCCCCTGTTTCTTGCGCACGGTGTGGAGAAGGAAGCGCGCATGCGATACTATTTTGCCTATGCCAAGTCCGGCTTTGAAACAATCCTCCGCATGTGGCTGGAGGGCGACTGCATCGAGAGCCCCCAGGAAATCGCCGGGATCATTCATAAAATGCTGCCTGCAAAGTAATCCCCATGCGGAAGAATCCGTAGCACGATCAATAACAGCGTAGCCAGCATGGGGATTTTTACGCATGCCATTCGGTTGCCGCGTCAAGCGGCGAGAATGGCGAGAAAAAATAAAATATTACTATGGAAGCGCAGCTTTCATAGTAAACGAAACGGCTTTCCCTCTCTGGGAAGGCCGTCTTTTTATAGGAAAGCGAAAATGAGAACGCCTTGGCAAATATGGAGATTTACCGTTTTGCTCTTGTCTCATAGAATAAAATCACGAAATCAGAAGAAAGCGAGGAGATCGCATGGCACATTGGTGGAACGGATATCCCTGGCGAGTGATCCAGCCGAATTTCCGGGAGATCGACACAAAGGATTTCAACGAGGAAGCTTTTCTTGCGTCTCTGAAGGATTTTTCCTGCAACGCCGTGATGCTCAACGCGGCGGGCCTGATCGCGAGCTACCCCACTCAGCTGCAAGATCATACGCGCAGCGCGTACCTGGACGGCTTCGACCTGAAGCGCCTTGTGGATCGCTGCCATGCGCAGGGCATCAAGGTCATCGCCCGGACGGATTTCTCCAAGATCCCGCTTTCGGTTTACGAACGACATCCCGACTGGGCCTATCGCAAGCCGGACGGAGAGCCGCTGATCTACAACGGCACCGTGCAGACCTGCCTCTCCGGCGGCTATCAGGGCGGGTACATGGATGAGATCCTCAAGGAGATGTTTCAAACGATCCCCTTTGACGGCATTTACTGCAACATGGGCACCGCCACGGGCGTCATCGTGGACTACAGCATGAACCGCCACGGCCCCTGCCAGTGCGAGGCCTGCCGCAGCGCCTTTAAGGCCAAATACGGCATGGACGTTCCCGTGGAGCTATCCCGCACCGACAAAGCCAGCATGGTCTACTTCCGTTTCATGCAGGAGCTCTCGGGCGCGCAGAAGAAGCGCATCACAGCGCTTCTGCGGGAGATAAACCCTGAGCTCGCTTATTGCTCGGTGGACTATGTGCGGCAGGAATCCAACAGCGAGTTCGGCCGCGAGCTGCCCCACTGGCAGTATCAGGCCTCTTCCAACGCCCGCGCCATCCGCGGCATGGGGCAGGAGGCGGACGTGGCCGATGTGGATTTCATGGGCTTTGCCTACCGCCATGTGGCGGTGAACCCCGCCTTCCAGGAGCTGCGGCTCTGGCAGACGCTCTCTAACTTCGGCGGGCTCGACTACTACGTGATGGGCAGGCTCTACGACAAGGAAGACAGGAGCGCCTATCCCCGGGTGCAAAAGGTGTTCCGCTACGCCGCCGAGCACGAAGACGTCTGCTACGGTGTCACCTCTGCAGCCGATACGTTGCTGGTGCGGGAGGCCTACGTGATCCCCAACTCCGAGGAGCGCGGCTGGATCCGCGCCCTCACCGAGAGCCACATTCTCTTTGACGAGACTCTCTCCGGTGGACTTGCGAAGATCGACCTGGGTAAATACAAGACGATCATCCTCCCCGAAAAGCAGCGCCTTGCCCCGGCTGCGTTGGAAAAGCTGATGGCCTGGGTGCAGCAGGGCGGCACGCTGCTGGCAAGCGGCGCACTCCCACAGCTGTCCTGTTTCGGCGTGAAAGAAGGCGGCAAGTGCAACGCTCAGGCGCTGGGCGCGATGCTGCGTGTGGGCGATGCCGACCGGAGCCTTTTCATGGTGGGCAAGAGCTACTGGGAGAGGGACTATGAGGAAGGCGTCGAAAAGTTTGGCAATCTTCTGAAGCCCGAGCGCTTCGGCCCGCCGGAGCTGTGCTACCCGACGGAGGCGCCCACGGATTTCCCCGCGGCGACCAGAATGCCCTGCGGCGAGGGCTTCGGCGTCACGATCCCCTGGTACCCGGCCACGAACTACTATACGGACGGCTTTGACAACTGGCTCATATTCCTGCAGTATGTTCTGACAAGGCTCTGCCCCTGCCGCCCGGTTTCCGAACACCTGCACCCGACGGTGGAGGTCACCCACGGCCGCAAGGAGGACTTTGAGGTCGTCCACTTCGTCAACGGCAGCGGCCATTTCGGCAACAGCTTCTTTGATCCGGCACTACTCACGGACCAGAGCATCACGATCCCTTGGGAGAAGGGGACTGCCTGCTGCGAAAATCTGGACGAGCCCGGCAATGTCCGCTGGGCGCTGGAAAATCAAAAGCTGACCATTACGATCCCCAAACTGGGCGCACACGCCTGCGTCGTCATCAAGGAGGAAAAGTAAATGACTGTACCTGAAAAAGTGGCGGCGGCCAACGCAAAGGTCATCGAGATCATGACCAAGGGCCGCCCGGTCTGGACGGACGTCCTGCCCGCGCTGGAAGCGGTGCCCGGCATGGAGCCGAATCTCATTCTGGTTCCCGGCCCGCCCATCGAGCCGAAAGATTTGCCCATCCCGCTGAAAACCGCGGTCTGCGGCGCGGCCTGCCACGACGGCCTGGCCAAGAATGTGGACGAGGCCTGGGAGATGGTGCTGCGCGGGGAGATCAGGATCGCCCCTTCCCAGGACTACAACTGCGGCAACGCGGCCTCCAGCGTCATGTCCGCCAGCATGCCGGTGTTTGTGGTTGAAGATAAGACCAATGGCGGCAAGGGCTTCTGCGTGCCTCATCCCGGCTCCAATCCCCGTGTGCTCCGCTGGGGCATCTACGGCGAGGACGTGGAGGAAAACCTGCGCTTCATCCGCGGCGACTACGCGGCGGTGCTGGGGGAGGCCGTCAGGAACTCCGGCGGCATCGATCTGATCCGCGTGCTGTCCAAAACGGCAGGCATGGGCGACGAAAACCACAACCGGCAGCCCGCGGCCTCCATGGCGCTGGCTCTGGAACTGGTGCCCTGGCTGCTGGACGTGGATCATCCGGCCCGGGATAAGGTCATCAAGGAGATCGCGGCCAACGACCGCTTCTTCCTGCATGTGATGATGGCGGGTGTGGAGGCGATCATGGCCTCCGCCAAGCAGGTGCCCTATTCCACCGTCATGGTGGGCATGGGCGGCAACGGCATCGAATTCGGCATTCAGGTGGCCGGGACCGGCAACCGTTGGTACACCACCAAGGCGCCGCTCATTTCGGGTATCTTCCTCAAGCCCACCACCACCGAGGCGGATCTCCTGGGCTATCTGGGCGACAGCTGCGTCACCGAGGTCTGGGGCCTCGGCGGCATGAGCGCCATCGCGGGCCCCGCCTATCTGCGTATGACCGGCGGCACCTTCAAGGACGCCAAGGAGCGCACGGAAAAGGCCCGCCAGGTGTCTCTGGGCGAGCATAGCTTCGCCCCCATCCCCTGGGACGATTACCGCGGCTTCCCCGTGGGCGTGGATATCCGCAAGGTGGTCGGGCTCAACATCCTGCCCATCAGCCACGGCGGCAGTGCCCTGAAAACCGGCGGTCAGGCCGGCGCGGGCGCGGCAGAGCTGCCGGTGGAGGTATTTAAAAAAGCCGTCGTCGGCATGGTCGAGGACGTGAAAAGACGGGAGGGCGAAGCGGAATGATCTTTACGAAAATCGAGCGGGATCGGTACATCGACTCTCTGGAGACTCTGTCCGAGACCGCGATCTTAAACGAGCAGCCCGGCATCGAGACCGGCTATGTGGGCATGGCCACCCAGGTGTTCAAGGAGGTCATCGAGGAGATCGGCCTAAGTACCCCGGAGATCGCCGCCTGCACCGAGGCGGATTACGTGCTGGTAGCCTCCGCCGAGAGCGAAGAGGCGTTTGAAAAGGCCGTAGAGACCGTGTGGGCCGAGAGCGCGCCCACAGACGACGCGGAGAAGCCGGAGAGTTACTTAAGCTCCGCTGCCGCCAAGGAGGCCGAACCGAGAGCCAATCTCTGCCAGATCTCCGTCCCCGGCGAATATGCCCTGGAAGAGGTCAAAAAGGCGCTCAACGCCGGGATGCACTGCTGCGTGTTCTCCAACAACGTGCCGCTGGAGCAGGAGCGGGAGATGAAGGAGCTGGCCCGGGAGAAGGGACTTCTCTGCATGGGCCCGGACTGCGGCGTGGCCAACATCAACGGCGCAGCCCTGGTGCTCTCCAGCATCAACAACCGCGGACCCTTCGGCATCGTGGGCGCTTCCGGCACCGGCATCCAGCACGTGGCGGCCATCCTCCACGAGGCTGGCAGCGGCGTCAGCCAGACCATCGGCACGGGCGGCAACGACCTGAAGGAGCCGGTGGGCGGCATTACCATGCTCATGGGCATCGACGCTCTGGAGGCCGACCCCGAGACCAAGTATATCATCCTCATTTCCCGCAAGCCTGCGGACAGCGTTCTGAACAAGCTCCTCTCCCGCATCCGCCAGATGCGCAAGCCTCGGGTGGTGTTCTTCATGGGCTGTGACAGAGAGACCATTGAGGAGACCGGTTCCGTCTGGGCGGGGAATCTGGACGACTGCGCCCTGCGGGCCCTGGAACTGATCCATAACGATTACTCCCTCGGGAGCCTCAGCGAGCTGAAAGAGATCGCCGGAGAGGCCGTGAAGGGCATGGCGCCCGAGCAGAAATACGTGCGCGGGGCTTACACCGGCGGCACCTATCTGGACGAGGGCATGCGCGCCATGTGGGAGGCCACCGGCGGCCTCTGGTCCAACGCCCCCATGAGCCCGGAATGGAAGCTGCCGGAAGGAGCGGCCAGCCGGGAACACACCGCCATTGACTACGGCGAGGAGGAATACACTCTGGGCCGTCCGCACCCGGCCATCGACGCATCCATCCGCCGCCCGGCGATCCTGAAAGAAGCGGCTGACCCGAGCGTGGCCGTGATCGTGCTGGACTTCATCCTCACCCCGCCGGGACATATGGATCCCTGCGGCTATGTGGTGCCGGATATCCTCAAGGCGCAGGAGCTGGCAAAGAGCCGGGGCGGCAAGCTGGTGTTCATCGCCTCCGTGCTTGGCACCACCGCAGACTGGCAGGACATCCGCAAACAGGAGCAAGAACTCCGGGACGCGGGCGTGCTGGTCTGCCGCACCAATTACCGCGCCGCGCTGCTGGCGTCTGAGATCATCAAACTCAGGAGGGATGCGTAATGGCTGATACAAGTAAGATGCTGAGCCTGTTCCGTTCGGAGCTGGTGGTGGTCAACGTGGGTCCCAAGTCCTTTGCGGACGTGCTGGAAAAGCAGGGCTACACGGCGCTGCAGGTGGATTGGAAGCCGGCGGCCGGCGGGGATAAGCAGATGCAGGAGATGCTCCAGTATCTGGGAGGCTACTGATGAAGATCCTTGTCTGCAACGTGGGGAGCACTTCCCTGAAATTCAAGCTCTACGATATGCCCGACACCCGCGTCCTCGCCCAGTGCGGCGTGGAGCGCGTGGGTTCGGATCATGACGCGATCTTTCGCTATGAAAACTGCCTCACCGGGCAGAAGACCGCCTTCGACAAGGCGGACATCCCCAACTATGAAAGCGGCATCCGCCTCTTCCTCGACTATCTGACCGGGGCGGACATGGGCGTTATTTCCGCCGTCACCGAGATCGAGCGCGTGGGCTACAAGGCCACGCTTTCCAAGGGCCACTTCGGCATCCACGAGCTGGACGAAGAGGTTCTGCAGGGCATGGAGGCCTGGCTTAGCCTGGCCCCGCTGCACAATCGGGCCTATCTGGACGCCATCGCCGTCATGCGCGGCTTCCTGCCCGAGGCCCGCTTCATCGGCTGCTTTGAGACAGCCTTCCACCGGGATATCCCGCTGGAGCGGAAGATTTACGGTGTTCCGTACGAGTGGTACGAGCGCTACGGCGTACAGCGCCTGGGTTACCACGGCGCTTCCCACGGCTATATTGCCGACGTGCTGAACGAGCAAGGGAGAGACTACAAGGCCATCTCCTGCCATCTGGGCGGGAGCTGCTCGGTCTGCGCCATTGAAAACGGCAGGAGCGTTGACACCAGCTTCGGCATGAGCCTGGAATCCGGCCTCATCCACGCCAACCGCGTGGGCGACATGGATACCAGCATGTCTTACTTTCTCCGCAGCGAGGGCATGAGCGACGAGGAGATTTTGCAGGGGCTGCAGAAAAAGGGCGGTCTGCTGGGCATCTCCGGTGTGTCGAACGACCTGCGCTATGTGATCGAGGCCGCGCAAAACGGCAATGAGCGGGCAAAGCTCGCCCTTGATGTGTTCGTCACCGGCATCGTCCACTACATCGGCGCCTTCGCCATGGATCTGGGGCGGCTCGACTATTTGGTATTCACCGCCGGGATCGGTGAGCATTCCGCGCTCCTCCGCGAGCGTGTCTGCGAAAAGCTGGGGCTGCTCGGCGTGAAGCTGGACGAGGAGAAGAACGCGCAAAACGAGAAAGTCATATCTGCCGCCGATTCCGACGTCCGTGTGCTGGTGATCCCCACCAACGAGGAGTTGGGCATCGCCCGCCGGACCTACGAGTACCAATGAGCTATTCCTATTCTCCCGAACTGAAAGCCCCGCAGAAAATGCCGGACATTGATCCTGGCAAAGCCGCCATGGTGGGGATGCTGAAGATCCTGTGCCTGACCCACCAGAAGCAGACGGCGGCCTTTCGGCCGCCGGAGGGACTTGCCTGCCGGAAAATCTCTGTCCAAGCAGCCGACGGCGCGCAGATCCCATGCTTCGTTGTGGAACCCGAGAGCAGCGACGATCCGCTGCCCGGCGTGCTGATGATCCACGGCGGCGGCTTCTATCTGCCGGTGCAGACCTCCGCGCTGGCGCTGGGCTGCGAGTATGCGAGGGGCTTGAACGCCCGCGTCTTTCTGCCGGAATATCGCCTGGTGCCGCAGTTCACCGCGCCGACACAGCTGAATGACTGCGTGGCTGTATGGCTGGAACTGCAGCGGCATGCGGTGGATTCCTCCCGGCTTCTGGTGATCGGTGACAGCGCCGGGGCGGCTCTGACTGCAGGGCTGTGCATCGGTCTTCGCGGCCGTGCCTGCCCTCAGCCCAAAGGCCAGATGCTGATCTATCCGGTGCTGGACGATCGGGCGGAGCTTTATGCTTCCTATGAGAAGTACGCCGACGCCTGCTGGTCGCCCAAGGCGACAAAGGCCATGTGGGATGCGTATTTGAAGGGCGCGGACGAGAGTCTGCTGCCCTGCCTGGTTCCTGCCCGGTGTGAGGACTTGAGCGGCCTGCCGCCTGCTTACATCGAGCCGCAGGAGATCGACGTGCTGCACGACGAGGCTGTGGCCTTTGCGAGTGCCTTGCAAAAGGGCGGAGTTTCAGTGGAGCTTAACGAAATTGTCGGCTCCTACCACGGCTTTGACAGTGATCTTTCCTCGCCGCTTGTCCGGCGTGTGATTGCGCATCGGATCGCCGCGGCTCAAGAAATGATAAAAGAAATGCGCTGACCGTTGGGGTCAGCGCATTTCTTGATTGTTGTTCTATCCAAAGTAAACCGCCGCCCAGAGCGGGATCGTCACAATGGATAAGGCGGTGGAGAGAAAGATTAGCTTGGCCGAGAGCGCCCGGTTGCCGCCGTAGATCGTGCAGAGCATGGTGGAATTGGTGGCGGCGGGCATGGAGGCCATCAGGATCACCACGCCTTTCAGAACCGGGTCAACATCTATAAAAGACAGCAGCAGCGCCATCATCGCGCCAAGCCCCACAAGCCGGATCAGCACATAGGGGATGGCCCGCCACTCGGTGAAGATTTCTTTGAAGGGGACGCTGCCCAGCACCGAGCCGATGACCAGCATGGCGCAGGGCGAGGTTGCCTGACCAATGAAGGCGCAGCCGTCCAGGAGCACCGATGGCACCGGCACACGCAGCAGATAGAGGATCGCCGCCGCGAC
The DNA here is from genome assembly GCA_900319275.1 of uncultured Eubacteriales bacterium. Taxonomy (GTDB): domain Bacteria; phylum Bacillota; class Clostridia; order Oscillospirales; family Oscillospiraceae; genus Limivicinus. The sequence goes on along the minus strand of ONNS01000023.1, from coordinate 8,478 downwards.
GCCTGAGAGGAAGGCCGGGTTCAGGATCTTTTTCAGCGGCAGCTTTCCCGCCAGCAGCCAGATCCCCAGCGAGAAGCACAGGAGATTATAGGGGATGTTCAGGAGCGAGCCGTAGAACGCGGCGTTTCCGCCCAGCACCGCGGCGCAGACCGGGATGCCGATATAGGTCACATTGCCGCACATGGTTTCAAACAGGTAGACGCCTTTGTCTTCGGCCGGCGGCCGGAGCATCGGCACGATGCAGAGAGCCACCAGTCCGCTGAGCAGGAACATGCCGAAGGACAGGCCGAGGGTCAGCAGAACGCCTCTGGGGTCCACCGCGGAGCCGGAATTCAGGATTGCACTGAATAAATAAAATGGTAAAATGATTTTGACCACGATGTTCGACACCGTGGCAGTGCCCTCTTCGCTGAGAACTTTCAGCTTACGGCAGACAAAGCCTGCCAGGATTCCGATAAAGATCACGGCGATCTGGTGCAGCGCTGCGGACATAGCATCATCTCCTGTCTGTTTCCTATCTTAGCGGGTTCCGCCCTCCATGGTAGCATGAAATTCGATTTTTTGTCGGGAAATTTGCGGAATTCACAAATTAGACAAATTCAAGAACATTGACGCAAATCTGCGAATACAAAAGAAAAAAGCGCCGTGTTATCGTACAGTTACCCGAAACCCGGAGATTTCAAGAGGAGGATGCACATGAGTACAAAAACAAAGAAAGGACTTTTGAGCGGCTGGTTTGAAGCTCCGTTCTGGAACACCCGGATTACCTCCGCCAATGTCCACGGCAAGGAGCGCTGGCTGGGCTATGTGGCCGGTCCCTTCGGCGTGATGCTGCTGCAGTCGATCGTCAACAGCTATTTCAACAAGTATCTGACCGATACCCTGGGCTTTACGGTCAGCCGCGGACTTTGGATCGCGGGCTTCATGGTCGTGTTCCCGGTGCTGAGTAAGCTGCTGGACGCCATCACGAACGTGATCATGGCGAAGATCCTTGACAATACCAAGTGCCGCCAGGGTAAGCTGCGCCCCTGGTTTATTCTGTCCCTGCCGATCACCGTGGCCAGCATCATCATGATGTTTGCTATCCCGGATATGGGCGCGAAAGCACAGGCCGTCTGGGTCGTGATCTCGTACAACCTGTTCTATTCCGTGGGCTATACCATGTGGTACATGGCCTACGAGTTGTCCGCCGCGCTCTCCACCCGCAACGTCAAGCAGCGCTCCGGCAACTCCATCGCGGGTCAGGTCACCAAGAACATCGGCACCGGCATCATCTCCATCCTGTTCCCGACGATCCTGTCCATGATCTCCCACAGCGTGGGCGGCGACAAGCAGGGCTACCTGGTGTCTCTCGCCGTCATGTGCGCCATCGCCGTGCCTCTGACCTTCATCCAGTACTTCTACACCCGTGAGCGTATCACCGAGGAGCGCCGCGCCACCGAGGGCGAGGGCGAACTGGTCCAGGTCAAGGAAGCCAGCTTCGGCACCCAGCTCAAGGCCTGCCTCAAGGACAAGTACTGGGTTATGTTCATCATCTTGATTTTCGTCTATCAGGTACTCAACGCCCTCAAGAGCGTTTCCCAGATCTACTATGCCGGCTGGGTCGTCGCGGGCAACGCCTACGGCGAGGCGGCCGCCATCCAGGCCCGCTTCACCATGATCGCCATGGCGCCCATGGGCCCGATGCTCTTTGTGGTGCTGCCGCTGATCAAGAAGTTCGGCCGCACCAAGATGATCATCCTCGGCTCCGCCATCGCCTTCGTGGGCGCGCTGATCGCCTTCTTCGGCGCGGGCAGCACCATGCCTGTCTATGCCGGTACCGGTCTCGGCGGCGTGGGCGCCATGTTTTACGTCTACACCATGATGAGCTTCACCGGCGACGCGATCGACCATGTGGAGTACTCCCAGCACATCCGCGTCGAGGGCGTGACCGCCGCCTTGGTCGGCTTCATGCACTCACTGGCCAACGGCCTGGGCCAGGGCCTGTTCAACCTTGGTCTTATGATGAGCAAATACACCACGCCCGAGATGATCGGCACTGTCGAGAAGAAGGGCAAACTGATCGAGCTCTACGCCGATCAGACCGCCGGCGCCACCACCTGGATCAACTTCTCCTACCAGGGCGCCATCGCGCTGACCGCGCTGCTGTTCCTCATCCTGTTCGTGTTCTTCTTTGACATCGACAAGCGTATGCCGGAGGTCACCCACGCACTCATCGAGCGCAAGAAGGCTGAGTGCGAAGCAAAGGGCATCCCCTATGTCTCCCACGAGGAGCAGATGAAGGCCGAGATCGCCCAGCAGCAGGCGGAGGCTGAGGAAAACCGCATCAAGGAACTGAAGGAATACTGCCAGAAAAAGGGCCTGGACTTCGACACCGAGAACCAGAAATATCTGGATAAGCAGGCAAAGAAGGCCGCCAAAAAGGCAGCAAAGAAAGCAAAAGCACAGAAATAAACCGTAAATAGCGAACAGGCTTTCGACGAAAAATCGCCGAAAGCCTGTTCTATTATCGTTTCATGTTCTGTTCCCGGAAGGCGGCGGGCGGGATGCCGGCAATCTCCTTGAAGGTCTCGGCAAAGAAGCTGCGGGAGCCGAACTGCAGCCTCTCGCAAATATCCTGAATGCTCAGATCCGAGGACAAAAGCAGCGTTTTGGCCTTTTCCACCTTGACAATTTTGATATAGTCGTTGATACTGAAGCCGGTCTCCGTTTTGAATTTCCGGGAGAGGTAATAGTCCGCATAGCCGATGTGAGAGGCGATCTCTGAGAGCGTCAGCTTGTCCTCCGCATGCAGCTCGATATAATCGCAGCAGCTCTGGATCTGGGGCGAAAGATCGGGATTTAAGCGCCCCTTGTGGACAAGATGGATGAAATCGTCGTACATGGTGTGCCCGATGTGCGCGGCGTCAGCCACGGTCTTGCAGTCCAGAATGTCCTGAATATAGGCGTCACCCCGGGAATAGGCCACCTCCGGCGAAAGCCCTCCCTGGATCGCCGCGCGGGTACAGAGAGAGATGAACACGATCTGCGATACCCGCACCTGGTCCAGCGAGCCCATTTGCCCGGCCTGGACGCCGCGGCTGGCGGAGGCGGCGTCGTGTAGCACGGACTTGTAGTTGAGGTCACCCTCGCTCACCATACGCATCAGAGCCTGTTCCGTGCGGTAGGTGTTCATGCGGTCCTTTCGGATCACCGGCTCTCGCTCCCCCTGCTTGAGCGCCGGTTCAAAAAACGCGATATCCGCGTTGGTCAGCTGCTCGCCGGTGACACAGTAGTGCAGCATCAGCGTCTGACGGAAGAAGTCGATGGTGGAGACCACCGGGATCCGCTGCAGGATCTTGATGAGCTTCGGCCGCCAGCGGTTGGGGATCTTGGCGCTCTGCACCGCCTTGCTGATACCGTCATAGCTCAGCTCTGTAGTGGTCGTCGGGCCAAAAACGTGGATACGCTTGAGCTCGTCTCCCTCAAACTCAAAGGCCGCGCTCCAGCTCAGACCGTAGTGGTTGCTCAGCAGGATCGGCTCCCGGTGGGCTTTGGCGTGATTCTGCACCGCCTCCATGCACCCGGAGGAGAAGAACACCTGATCCAGCACCTTGTCCGGGCAGTTGGTGCCGATCAGCTTGCCTTCGGCATCATAGCACCAGGCGTACATTTTTCCCGTGCAGGACAGCAGATCCTGCAGTACCTGCAGGCGCTCTCCCAAAGGCAGATCCATTAAGGCCATAGCGGCAACCCCCTTTTTATGATCTGTGTAAACGCTGATCAAATGCCACTTCGGCGCCTTGCGGTCTTTTCCCGCCACAATTTTGTCTCAAAATCTTGAAATACACAAAGTATGTCTGCGATTTTTCGACTTCATTGTGACGAAAAAAACCTCGCAACTCGCTCTCGTGGATTTAATCATCGTTTACCTGTTTTCAGTGTATCACAGATTCATCAAATTTCAAGACAGTTTGGCAAAAATGAGAATATACCATTTTGCCGCAGATCCGTATAATAGGCTCATCAAATGAGAAAAGGAGCTTTGCATATGAAAATCGGTTTTATCGGAATGGGTATCATGGGCAAGCCCATGGCTTTGAATCTCGTGAAAGCGGGATATGACGTAACGGTCTCCAACCGCAATATGCAGAAGTGCGAGCCGGTGGTTGCCGCGGGCGCCAAGTCCGGCAGCTATATCGAAGTGGCCGAGAGCTGCGATGTGGTCATCACGATGCTCCCCAACGGCCCCCAGGTCAAGTCCGTCATGCTCGGTGAAAACGGCGTGGCCGCGCACATGAAGGCCGGATCCACCTTCATTGACATGAGCTCCATCAACCCCGTGGATTCCAAGGCTCTGTGCGAAGGCGTCGCGGCGTATGGCGTCGAAATGCTGGACGCCCCGGTCTCCGGCGGCGAGCCCAAGGCCATCGACGGCACGCTCTCCATCATGGTGGGCGGCAAGCAGGACGTGTTTGACAAATACAAAGAGATGCTCTCCGCCATGGGCTCCTCCGTGGTGCGCTGCGGCGAGGTAGGCGCGGGCAACACCACGAAGCTCGCCAACCAGATCATCGTGGCCTGCAACATCCAGGCACTGGCCGAGGCGCTGACCCTGGCCCAAAAGGCGGGTGTGGATCCGAATCTGGTCTTTGACGCCATCAAAGGGGGCCTCGCCGGCTCCACCGTCATGAACGCCAAGGCTCCCATGATGATCGCGGGCAACGACAAGCCCGGCTTCAAGATCGACCTGCACATCAAGGATCTGAACAATGCCCTGGACTGCGCCCACTCTGTCGGCGCGCCCGTTCCCATGACGGCCTCCGTGCAGGAGATCCTGCAGTGGATGCACAATCACGATGGCGGAAATAAGGACCACAGCGCCATCGCCCAGTACTATGAGTACCTCTCCGGCATTCAGATCGGACGATAAAGAAAAACAATCACAGCCCCGGCTTTCGCCGGGGCTGTTGCGCTAAAAGGAGTCAGCTATGAATCGTAAACTTCGGATCGACGCGGAAAAAGCCGCCTATACCGCCATCAACGCCGTGATGCCGGAAGGCGCTGTGCGCCGTGCGCTGCTGGGAAAACAGTTCCCGGGCCGCGTGTTTCTGATCGCGGCCGGCAAGGCCGCGCCCCGCATGGCCCGGGCGGCTCTGTCCGTTCTCACGGTGCCGGTGACGGACGGGCTCGTCATCAGCAAATACGGCCACTTTGACGAACCGAGCGGGTCTTTGCGCTGCTTTGAGGCAGGGCATCCCGTGCCGGATGAAAACAGCGTCCTCGCCGGAGAGGCGGCGCTGAAGCTGACGGAGGATCTGCGGGAGGACGACACGGTGCTGTTCCTGCTCTCCGGCGGGGGCAGCGCGCTGTTTGAAAAGCCGCTTATATCGCTTCATGAGCTGCGGGACATCACCAACCAGCTGCTGGCCTGCGGAGCGGACATCGTGGAGATCAACACCATCCGCAAACGGCTCTCCGCCCTCAAGGGCGGAAAGTTCGCGGCCCATTGCGCACCCGCGAGGGTGGAGGCTGTGATCCTCTCGGATATTCTGGGCGATCCGCTGGACAGCATCGCCTCCGGCCCGGTGAGCCCCGACAGCGCCACATGTGCCGACGCCCTGCGCATCGCGGAAAAGTACAATCTCCGTATGAGCCCGGAGGCGGAGGTCTGTCTCCGGATCGAGACCCCCAAAGAGCTGGGAAATGTCCGTGCGCAGGTGGTGGGGAGCGTCCGCGAACTCTGCCGCGCAGCCGGTGAGGCCTGCCGCAGTATGGGCTACGAGACCGTATTTCTCACCGACTGCCTCGACTGCGAGGCGCGGGAGGCGGGACGCTTTCTCAGCGCCGTTCTCCGTTCTCACGCAGCCGAAGGGAAAAAGATTGCCTTCCTTGCCGGCGGCGAGACCGTCGTCCATCTGACCGGAAAGGGCCTGGGCGGCCGGAACCAGGAGCTGGCGCTCTCGGCCTCGGAAGGGCTGCGGGGACTGAAAAACGCCTGCGTCATCAGCGTCGGTTCTGACGGGACGGACGGCCCCACCGACGCGGCAGGCGGCTATGTGGACGGCGATACCTTTGACGAACTCGAAGAAAAAGGGATCTCTCTGCACGAGACGCTTCGGAACAACGACGCTTACCACGCGCTCCGGTCGGTGGACTGCCTGATCGTCACCGGCCCCACGGGCACCAACGTCAACGATCTGTACCTCGGCCTGATCGACGCGGAACAGGAGGAAAGAACATGGCGCTGCATGTGATGGAGGAGGCCAACCGCTGCCTGGGCTGCAAGAAGCCGCGCTGCCGGGAGGGCTGCCCGATCCATACCAACATCCCCGAGGTCATCCGGCTGCTAAAAGACGGAAAGCTCAACGACGCCGGGTGGATGCTCTTTGAAAACAATCCGCTCACCACGGTGTGCAGCATCGTCTGTGACCATGAGCACCAGTGTGAGGGGCACTGCGTGCGCGGCATCAAGGATACGCCGGTGCATTTTTCGGTTATTGAGAATTACATTTCCACGACCTACGCCCACCAGATGGTCAAGGGTCCTGCGCCCTCGAACGGGCGCAGGGTGGCCATCATCGGGGCCGGGCCTTCCGGACTTACTATTGCGGTGATCCTGGCCCGCTACGGCTATCAGGTCACGATCTTTGACAGCAAAGACAAAATCGGCGGCGTCATGCGCTACGGCATCCCGGACTTCCGGCTGCCCGACGCGGTGCTGGATGATTTTGCCTACCGTCACCTGGAGCTCAAAGGGATCCGCTTCCGCCCCAACACCACCATCGGCGGCGCGATCAATCTGGACGACCTGTTCCGCGACGGCTATCAGAGCATTTTTGTCGGCGCCGGACTCTGGCGGCCGAAAACGCTGCATATCAAGGGCGAGACGCTTGGGCACGTTGCCTTTGCCATCAATTATCTGGCCTCTCCCTCGGCCTTCCGCTTGGGGGAACAGGTGATCGTGATCGGCTCGGGCAACTCCGCCATGGACTGCGCCCGCACGGCAATCCGCCAGGGGGCGCGCAACGTCACCGTATTCAATCGCCGTGACAAAATCGCGGCCAGCCAGTATGAATCCAGCTATGCCAGGCTCGAGGGTGTGGAGTTCGTGATGATGAAGAGCCCTGTTGAGATCCGCGACGACGGCGTTGTCTTCGCAGACAACGAATTTGATGAGGAAGGAAAGCTCCGCGCCGTCTCCGGCTCGGAAAAGCTCTACCCCTGCACCGGCGTCATTGTAGCGGTCAGTCAGGAATTGGGAAGCAACATCATCAACACCACCAAAGGGCTTGAACGGGGACGCAGCGGCATCATCGCCGTGGATGAGGACGGTCACACCTCCCGTCCCGGCGTATTCGCGGCGGGCGATATCGCCCACGGCGCCCGCACAGTCGTCGAGGCGGTAGCCACCGGCAAGCGCGTGGCGGAGAGCATGCACGCTTATATGCAATCTCTGCCCTTGGCGCAGACGAGCGATTATCCCAATGTACCGACTGCCGAAACCATCAGCGCCTCCGCCCAGGCGGAGCAGCTGCTGTGAGCTACTTGTAATTCTCCTTCCGGTACTCTTGTGGGAGCTGACCGGTAACTTCGCGGAAAACGCGGGCAAAGTGGCTCGGCGCGCAAAATTGCAGCCGCTCGGCGATCTCTTTGACGCTCAGATCCGAGGTGGCGAGCAGGAGCTTGGCACGCTCGATGCGCGCGTACTTGATGTAATCCCGGATGTTGTCGCCGGTCTCCTCCTTGAATTTGCGGGACAGATGGTACTCTGAGTAGCCCACCTCATGCGCCAGCTTTTCCAGCGTCAGCTCCTCGTCCAGATGCGCCTCGATATAGGCCGCGCAGCTCTGGATCTGCTGGGAGTACTTTGGGTTATAGCGCTGCCGATGGACACGCTGGATGAAATCCTCATACATGGCGTGGTTGACGGTGCGCACATCCGCGATAGTCTTGCACTCGGTCAGACTTTGAATATAGCTGTCGCCCACGGTGTAGGCGGTGTCCGGCGTGAGACCGCCTTCGATGGCCGCCCGGGTGCAGAGTGCGGTAAAGTTGCTGGACGTGAGAATGGCGCGCTTCACCGGGTCGCCGGTGGAGATCCCGACGCCGCTGGACAGCTGCCCGGCCTTCTCCATGGCGCTGCGATAGTTCATATCGCCGTCGCGAACCAGCTGCAGCAGAGCCTGTTCTGCCTGATACGTATGATGGCGGTTCCGATTTGCGGTTTTCTTTTTCCCTCTGTCCGGATCCGGCCTGTTCTGGAAGCGCAAATCGCTGCGGCTGAGCTTTTCGCCGGTAACGATACAGTGCAGCATGACGGCATACTGGAAAAACAGGATGGAGGAGACCGCGGGAATGCCCTGCATGGCCCGGGTGAACGTCGGCCGCCAGGCCCCGCAGCCCGGCATCACCGCGGACGCCCTGTACAGGGCGCTGGCGGAGGGAAACCGCGAGACCCTGGACGAGGAGCTGACGCTGGAAAAGCTGGCGCATGAG
>ONNS01000085.1 GCA_900319275.1 uncultured Eubacteriales bacterium | reverse complement strand
ACGGAAGGAACGGAGATGGAGCTTTCGCCCTAAGGCGGAAGCGGAATGGAGTGAGTTTCGTTTGACGACGGCGCGAGGCCTCGCTAAGCTCGGCTTAGCGAGTTTTTGCCGGGGCAAAGCTCCGTCAAAAACAGATTAACTATGTTTTTCGCCTTCCGAGGCGAAAAATCAGAGGAAGATTCCCCCGGCGGGGGAAATGTCTGCGTAGCAGACAAAAGGGGGGCGGGGTTTCCCCCTCTGAACTCCCCCTGTTCGAGGCAGGACTGAAAAGTTACCATAGCCCAAATGAATGCCGATCGGGCCGATCCGTGTAAAACGGGTCGGCCCGATTGGTTATTTATCTGTGATTTATTTCTTCAAATACTCTTTCCCGATGTTCCAGGCCTGGCCGACATATTCGCCGACCGCGTAATAGCCGTTGCGCATCTGGTCAAAGAGGAAGGTGTTGAGCTTGCCGCTGTCGATTTGGCCCTTCTCGTCCAGCACGCTCTCATCGGCAATCACGTTCACGATCTTGCCGAGCACGCGCAGGCCGTAGGGCTCCTCCTCAAAGCGCTCGACCGTGCACTCGAGCGTGACCGGGAACTCTTCGACGACAGGGGCGTCCACGCGCTCGCTTTTGACGGCGTGCAGACCGGTCTTAGCGAACTTATCCGGGAATTTGTTGGCCGAGGCCGTACCGAGATAGTCGCACTCCTTGATCGTGTCCATCCCGGGAATGGCCAGCGTAAACGCGCCGCGCGCCCTGAGATTGGCGACGGTCTTGTGCTCAGCCTCAAGATTCAGCGCGACCATCTCCATATCGCAGATGCCGCCCCAGGCCATGGCCATCTCGTCCACCGAGCCGTCCTCGTTATAGGTGCCGATCATATACACCGGCATGGGAAACAGATAGGGTTTGCTGCCGAAGTCTTTTTTCATGTTGTGTTTCCTTTCCGTTTGCTTGAATACCTGTCTATCACAATTCGTGATATCCTGCTACGCTCATTATACCCGGTCGTAAGAAAAAAGCAAGAACTGTCCGCAATAAAAAAGTGCCTGCTTTCCGTTTTGAAGCACGCAAAGCAGGCGCTTTTGATGATTATTATTTTACGATATTACGCGGGAACCTTCATCGTGATATTGCTGAATTCGGCGCTGCAGCCGTCGGCGAAGACGCCGATATGTGCCCCGTTGATCGAATGGTTGACGCGCAGGCTCAGGGCCTTCATATCGTCGACATACATGACAACGATCTCATTCTCGCACACGAGCTGCACATGATGCGTCCCGCCGGCGGAGAAGTCAAACTTTGTATAAGCTGCGGGCTCGTAGTCGTTGAGCTCGGTGATCTCATAGCCCTCGTAATGCAGCAGGTTTCTTCCAGCGTCGAGGCAGAGCGCGGTATACACCGGATCGTTCTCGGTTCCGCCGAAGGCGAAGCCGACGCAGCCGCCCTCGTCAAAGCTCACATCGCACTCGAGCATCATGGTCGGCGCGCGCATGCCCATATCGGCCAGTGCCTGGGAACCGGCTTCGGCCGAGAGCTTGATGCTGCTGCCGTCGATCTCGACCGTGCCTTCCTTCTCGACTGCGGTGAATGCCTTGTCCTCAGTAAAATACTGCGCGAAATTGTCCGGTGCCTTGACGCCGAGCGTGCCGTCCTCGTGCTGTACCAGCTGATGGTTGAGCATATTGCCCGCCCACTGATACATACCGGAGTCGACACTCAGCCCCGCGCGGCCCAGCCACCCGCAGAGATAATCCTTGCCGTCAAAGCTCACGTCTTTGGCCGCGTAGAAGATAAAGTTGTTGCCGTCGAGCACACAGTCATCCGGCTCGATAAAATAGCCGTCCCTGGAATCGCCTATGGCATAATAGGTCACGCAGTCCCAGCTGTAGGTGAGATACCATTTGTCCCCGATCGAGAACAGATCCGGGCATTCCAGCATATACTGCTTGATCGGCGCGTAGAAATAGCCGTGGAATTCCCAGGTTTTGAGATCCGTGGAGGTATAGCGGGCAATGACGCCGCCCAGGGTATTCTCCCGCGCGCCGATAAGCAGCCAGTAGCACTGCTCCTCTTCGACCCAGAACACCTCGGGATCGCGGAAGTCATCCTTGGAATAGCCCTCCGGCGGGAAGAAGGTATCTTCGGGGATCTTGGTCCAGTTCTCGCGGTCGGTGCTCGTGGCGTGCATCACGCACTCTTTGCCCAGGCCGCCGTTGCCGATGTCGTTATGTCCGGTATAGAACAGGTGGTAAAGACCGTTCTGATCCTGCATGACGGAGCCGGTGCCCAGCGCGGGGTCGGGATCGGACATATCCCCGTAGCTGAGTACCATGCCGTGATCCTCATAGCCGCAGAGATCCTTGGTGCTGTATTTGTAAATCGGGTGATAGCCCTGTCCGTTGTGGTCGGTGTCATAGAGATAATAGATTTCCAGTGTGCCGTCCTCGGTCACGAAGGGCATCGTATCGCCGACATAGGCACCCTCAGGGGCGGGATAGAGCGTATAGGGTACCGGCGTATAGGTCTCATCCTCGGCCGATGCAAAAACCGACAGCCCGGGAATAGAGAACACCAGCGCCAGAAGAAGGATCGCCGCAATGAATTTTGTCCCTTTGCGCATAAGATTACTTCCTTTCTAAAATTTCATTTCGTGAGACATTTCTTCTGATACCATGAAAAGCAGACAATGTCTGCTTTTCATGGATTGTTATAGATGAATCTGCTTATTCGCCCTGGTTCTGTCCAGCGGGCTGCTCAGCGGGCTCTTCGGCGGGCTGCTCAGCGGGCTGTTCCGCGGGCTGCTCGGCAGGCTGCTCGGCAGGCTGCTCTGCCGGCTGCTCGGCGGGCTGTTCAGTGGGCTCCTCGGCGGGCTGCTCAGTGGGCTCCTCAGCGGGCTGCTCAGTGGGCTCCTCAGCGGGCTGCTCAGTGGGCTCCTCAGCAGGCTGCTCAGTGGGCTCCTCAGCAGGCTGCTCAGTGGGCTCCTCAGCAGGCTGCTCGGCGGGCTCTTCGGCAGGCTCTTCGGCGGGCTGCTCGGCGGGCTGTTCGGCGGGCTGCTCGACAGGCTGTTCGGCGGGCTGCTCGACAGGCTCCTCAGCAGGCTGCTCGACAGGCTGTTCCGCGGGCTCTTCGACAGGCTGTTCGGCGGGCTCTTCGGCGGGCTGCTCGGCAGGCTGTTCGGCGGGCTGCTCAGTGGGCACTTCGGCAGACTCGCCCTCCTCCGTATCTTCCATCTCCAAAGACAGCGGAGCAGCCCTCATCATCATAAGGCCGACCGGCTCAACAGGCGTAACAGAAATGTTGCTGACGGTCACCTTATTGCCATTGCCGATATTGCCGCACTGAATGCCGAAGTACAGTTCCTGGGCGTCATTGTCTGCGGTAAATGTAATGGTGTGCTCACCGGCTGTATTGTCAAAGGAATAGCGCGCATCGATATTATTGGATTTCAGGAAGAAGAATTCGCCGACACCGTTATCGCCGGTGAGCGTAAACGTGGCAGTATAAGTCTTTCCCGGTTCGAGCATGATTCCGGTTGCAAAAACCGCCTTGGAGTTCCAGACATCGTTATTATCGTCGTTGTCAGTCAGCGTGATCGAGTCTCTGGTGTAGGAATCAGCGCATTTCTCGCTGCTCATCATCTGCGGGATGCGGAAGATATCGAAAATAGAGACTGTCGATGCGTTGCCTTTTCCGAGATTGCCGAACTGATAGCCGGCATAGAGAACAGTATCTTCCGCAGTGAATATGGCGGTATGATCGCCGGCTGTATTATCGTAGGAATAGCGGTCATCCAGGTTATCTTTCTTGCAGAAGAAGAACTCGCCGACACCGTTATCACCGGACAGATTGAAGTTGGCCGCATATCTCTTGCCCTGTTCCAGGATCTCGCCCAGGCAGTAGAGGAGCTTGGAATTCCAGATGTCGTTATTTTTTTCGGTGTCGGTCACCTTGATATCCGTAGCGATCGGATTGTTCGCGTCAGGTTTGCTGACCTCAAACGTGCAGTTTTCTGCCTGCAGCACCCGCTCCGGTCTCGGAGCGTTTTCAACATACGGCTTTGCCTCGGAAACACTGACTTTCACCTGGTTGCCTACGCCGAGGTTACCGACCTGCATGCCGATATAAGCTTTAGAGCTTGTCGCGGTGAAAACAATCGTTTTCAAGCCGTTGGCATTGAAGAAGGTCTCGTCATAGCGGTCGTCAATATTCTTCGATTTGCAAAGGAAGAATTCGCCCACGCCATTGTCGCCGGCAAGTGTAATCTGAATCTCATACTTTTTGCCGACCTCCAGATTGAGTCCGGCATCGTAGATCAGCTGGGAATCCCATACGTCATTGCTGTACCCCAGATCGATGACCGTTAGTTCTCTGCCGTTGGCAATGTAGGTGCACTTCACGGCGTTAGGATCAACCGTGGACGGACCCACTTTACCGATTTTCGCGGTGACGGAATTGCCCTTGCCGATATTGCCGAACTGCATCCCGACATAGACCTTTTCGCTCTCGGCCTTGAAGGTCACCTTTTTCGATCCGCCGGCGTTCACGAAGGTCTCGTCATAGCGGTCATTCAGATCCTGGGATTTGCAGAGGAAGAACTCGCCCACGCCATTGTCGCCGGAGAGCTTGAAGTTCAGCTCATAGGTCTTGCCGATCTCCAGATCGACACCCGGATCGTACAGCAGCTTGGAGTTCCAGACGTCGTTGTTGTCGCTGGTGTCCGTGGCGGTGATCACACCGTCATCAACACTGACCGTGCAGTTCTCTGTGCGCAGAAGCTCCGGATACTCGGACTCGGACAGCTTGCAGATATCCGTGATCTCAGCCGTGAGGCTGTTAAAGAGGCCGATATTGCCCACCTGCATGCCGATAAAGAGCTTGCTCTGGAAGGCCGTGAAGGTAATACTCCGGTTGCCCTCTTCGGAAGTAAAGGTCTCGTCATAGCGGACATCAATGTTCTCGCCCTTGCACAGGAAGAATTCACCAACGCCGTTCTCGCCGGTAAAGTTGAAGCTGATTTTATACTGCTCGCCCGGCGTCAGCTTCAGACCGGAATCCATCAGAAGCCGGGAGCTCCAGACGTCGGGGTTGGAGTCCACATCGGTAACGATCAGCTTATTTCCGTCGAACTCCACGTCGCAGGCATTCAACACCTTGACGTTTTCAATGGACAATTCGAGGGGACTGTCTGCATAGCCCACCGCTGTGCCCGCAAGCACAAAGCTTAAAACCATGGCACAGACAGTCAGAACATGGATAAGACGCTTGGAAATTCTTCTCATACGATGATTCTCCCTTTCATTTTGATTTTCAGAAGTCTATTGCGCTGCCTTTTCTTTGCTCAATCAACTGCTGTTCGTTGCTCGTCTGCCGATGCCTGAATTACAGTATGGCGGCAAAAAACGTCTGCTCACAGCAATTTTCCGTTTGTTTACATCTTGTAAACTGCAATTTGCACTCAATATCACTATTTGTACACATCGTATTCGATCATTAACAATTTGTCAATATATTCTTTATGCATTTCCTTCGAAATGTGGAAATGAACAATTATTTGTTTTTCATTTTATTGATATTGTACAGGTTAGTTTCCATTTAGTTTACAAAATGCACATCTTGCATTCTCCTCTTTTCTATGTTATATTCTATATAGAAACTATTCACATTTGAGGAGGGGCAGAATGGGACTTCGTCGCGTAACGATACAGGATATTGCCGATGCGTGCGGTCTATCCAGAAATACGGTTTCAAAAGTTTTCAATAACCGCGGGGTTGTTCAGGAGCCTACCCGGCAGCTTGTCATGAAAACGGCACAGGAGCTCGGCTACTTTCATCTGTCCGGTGATGAGACCGTCCCTCTGGAGCTCCCTATGAAGAACATCGCCCTGCTGACACGGCATATGCCGGTGGATTATCACTTCGGAACATTTTTCATTCCTTCCTTTGCCGCGCAGCTGAGCCGGGCCGGTTACACACTGATGCTGTATGAAATCACGGAGGATGAGCTGCAGCAGGGCCGACTTCCGGCGCACATCAATCTGGGCAAAACCGCTGCCATCCTGTGTATTGAGCTTTTCGACCGCTACTATGTCGAACGTCTCTGTGCCCTTGGCCTTCCTCTTCTGACGGTGGACGGATTCTGTGGCGCCGCCACTTCACTGATGAATTGCGACAGTATTTCGATGGAGAATTTAGGCAGTACGATGGCTCTTGTCAATCATGTCATACAGAAAGGCGCCCGTACGATCGGCTTTGTCGGCGATCCCAATCATTGCAACAGTTTTCATGAACGCTGGATCAGCTTTTACACCGCTCTGGCCAATGCAGAGCTCCCGTTGAAGAAAGAATTCTGCATCCTCGATCGTGACGGAGCGCCCTATGGCGATGCCGACTGGCTCGCTGAACGGATCCGCCAGATGCCGGGCGTTCCCGACGCACTGATCTGCGTCAACGACTATATCGCGATCCATGTGATGGCAGCTCTCAAACAGCTCAATTATGCTATCCCCGAACAGATCATGATTGCCGGGTTTGACGGCACGGCCCAGTCCGCCATTGTAGAGCCGGCTCTCACCACCGTCCAGGTCCCCGGTGCAGAGATCGGACGTGTTGCGGCCGACATCCTGCTCAGCCGGATCACGAATCCCAGTCGGCCGCCCATCAGTGTCTATGTAAAAACCGTACCGATTTACAGAGAAACCACAAACCGATAATTGTCTTACAGCACATAAAGCTCCCGGCTTGTCTCCGTCGAATGACGATAACAAACCGGGAGCTTTTTCAATATAATATGTTCGCTTCAAGCCTGCTTCAACGCATGCGCAGGCGAACATTCTGTCATTTTCGTTCCATGCTGTCCGCCTCGGTGATTTCACGGATGACTCTGCAGGGATTGCCGGCGGCAAAGCTGTGCTTCGGGATATCTCTTGTCACAACGCTTCCCGCGCCGATCACCGATCCTTCTCCGATCGTCACACCGCCGCAGACTACCACGTTCGAGGCCAGCCAGCAGTTGTCCTCGATCGTGATCGGTTTTGCATATTCCAGATCATAGATCCTGCCGTCCGGCGCCCGCCGGGCATTTCTCTCTTCCGGCAAAAACGGGTGCATCGGCGTGGCTATCGTGACATTCGGCCCGATAAACACGTTGCTGCCGATGTGTACCGGACAGACGTCCAGGCAGGTAAAATGGAAGTTGGCACTGCTCAGTTCCCCGAAATAGGTGTTGCAGCCGTAGTCAAAGTATACCGGTGCCTGCAGGCTCGGCAGATGCGGTGTATTGGGCAGCAGTTCCCTGAGCACACGCTCCCTGTTCTCGGTGTCATCTTCATCGATCTGGTTGTAGCGTCTGGCAAGCTTCCGCGCCTTGATGAGCAGCGCGCTCAGTTCCGGGTCCGTGGGATCATACAGCTGTCCCGCCAGCATTTTCTCTTTTTCCGTCATAATTTCCTCCCGATGGAGTTCAGCAATTCTGTTGCCCGCTTTAATACAGGGATCTCTCTGTTTGCAATCAGCCGTCCCAGTGCGGTGCTGCTGCACCTCTCATATTCTGCGAGCGCCTCGTCATATTTCAATCGCAAGGTAGAGAGATGAAAAGCTTCTATTTCATCCCTGGTCAGATGCCTGTCCCCGAAAGAAACAGCTCTGCACAGAAAATAATGATTGATGTTATGTCTGTGTATCAGATTGTAGTAATCGCTGACCACGCCGATCTTACTCAATACTTCGACGTCGGCTCCCAACTCTTCCTTCAGCTCGCGTCTGACCGCGGACGCCAAATCCTCCCCGGATTCAACGCCGCCGCCCGAGGTTTCGATCAGTTCCGCTTTTCCGAAATCATCGTCTCTGTTGATCCTGGCAAAATAGAAATACCCGTCGTCATCTGTCACAATGGCCCTGGCGATCGTCCTGTCGTGGTCGACCGTCGTGCGCGGCCATTCGTTATCGTCCAGCTGCAAAAGCCATTCGTCCGCCATTGACACTAAGCTTCCTCCGAAATCCTTGTTTCTCCGCCGGTCATCCTACCATCCTTGTTTATACTTGTATCATAGCACAAAAAGAAAAGACAGGCAATCTCTTTCAAGATTACCTGCTTTTTGTGGAATAGGTAGAGCGTTTTAATAGAATAGAATTTGCCGTTGGGGGGTGCACCGCCTGTTTATGGGGGTGCAATTCCTTTAAGGGGGGTGCAAATGGCAAAGGGGTTCAAAGTGAACGATTATTGACGTGGCAAGGTGCGTACCTGAATCCATTCTTGGGGAAGAGGATAATTCCTGATTACACATGTTTCTTCAAATTCAGAGCGAGTGAATGGGCCAAGAACCTCTTCAGAGGACACGACAAAGATATAGTAATCAAGTTCACCATGAGGCTCCTTCGTATAGTCCTCTTTGTCTGGTTCCATTGGCTCATGCTGTACAAAAATGTAATTATCATCCCATGCGACAGCGTAAACTTCTTCCTCGATTATGGTGCTTGCACTTGATTCGCCGGTACGCTTTACCAATTCAATATCATGACCGCTCAACCGCCAGATTTCATAGTTGGCTACCAAAGGTTCAGACGCCCAGTCTCCAGCACCGGCACATCCACAAAGGAGAAAAGCAATCATTAGTATCTGGAATAGTATAGACAGTTTATTCACTTTATACAAGACTCGATTTATGCTCTCAACAATACTCATGGCTGAATCTCCTTCTTATCTTCAACAGATAAATCCATTGTATCATAGAATAATAAGAAAGCACAGATAAGATTTCCAAATCCGAACCGGGGATGGAGGCGCGCTGAGAGAGCGCGCACTCCATGTCGTTAAAATTTACAGTTTTAGTCCCGTCCTTGTAGTTAAGTGCGATGACGGCTTTGTCATCGTAGAGGTAGATCGCGTTGACGAAGGTGCCGATCAGCATCTTCCGGTGCTCCAGCTTGGTCGTGTCGAGATGCTGGAAACGCTTGAGCCAGAATCGAATGAAGTCTTCGGACACCTTGGGCTTGGCCATCTTTTCCAAGGCAATCTTCTGTTCCAGCTCGTCCCGCGAGGCTTCCAACTGCTCCAGCCGTTCTTTCGTGGACTTCGTCAAGATTCCCTGCTGGATGGCGTTCAGGAGATTATCAATGGCGGCGTTCGTCTCACTGAGTTGCTTTTCAAAGGCTGGCAGGCTGAGGCTGTCGCGCCCCTGCAAATCCATCACAAGTTCGATGACTGCATCCACAGTACCCGGATCATCCAAGAACTCTTTGATTGCCTGAATGACGGTGTCTTCCAGCCATTCCTTCTTCATCGTCTTCTTGGAACAGTCCTTCTTCTTGCGCTTGATCGACGAGCACTTGTAGTAGTGATGGACACCGTTCCGGCCAGTGCCGCTCTCGCCGATCATTGGCTCGCCACAGTATCCGCAGAAAAGATTTCCGGAGAGTATGTACTCATCCTCTGCCTTATATCGGGCGGGGGACTTTTTGTTCTTCTCCATCCTCGCCTGTACCCGGTCAAACAAGTCCTGCGGAACGATCTGGGGGATGCCATCCGGTACAAGGATATCCCGATAGCGATACTCGCCAAGATAGCGGCGATTTTTCAGGAGCTTCTCTACGCTATTGAAGCTGATGGGGTTGCCTCTACTGTTGCGAAAGCCCTGCCCGTTCATCCAGTCGCAGATCTCTTTCATGGTAGCGCCTTTGTCATACATCTTGAAGGCTTCCAGCACGAGCGGGGCAGAGAGAGGATCAATCTGGAAATACTGTTCCTCGTCGATCACATAGCCAATCGTTTGACCGCCACCGTTGTATTTGCACTTAAGTGCATTCTCCGTCATGCCGCGCACAATCTTCTCGGAGAGGTCCGCCGAGTAATACTCGGCGAACCCTTCCAGAATGGACTCCATCAAGATGCCCTCGGAGCCTTCCGAAATCTTCTCCGTGGCAGAGACCACTTTAACGTTGTTCTTCTTGAGAATGGCCTTGTAGTGAGCACTGTCGTAGCGGTTGCGGGAGAATCGGTCAAGCTTCCAGACAAGGACGATGTCGAACAAACCCTGCGCGCTGTCCTTGATCATATTCTGGAATTCCGGGCGGTTGTCGGTCTTGGCGGAGAAGGCGCGGTCTATATAGTGCCGGAGGATCGTAATGCTGTTCTGCTCGGCAAAGGCCGTGCATTCGCGGATCTGTCCCTCTATGCTCTCTTCCCGCTGGTTGTCGGAGGAGTAGCGGGCATAGATCACAGCCTTCATTTCTTTTCCTCCGATACCATTTTCAGAATCGACGCCTTGAGCTCCTTGTTGGCCCGTGTGCCCGGCTCAAAGCACATCTCCACGAACTTCGCCATGTCGGGGTCGAGCCTGGGCTTGTACTTGTAGGTCTTGCCCTGGGGCTTGTCCGTGCGGCCATAGATGTAATCCATGGACACATCGAAGTAATCTGCGAACCAGAGCAGCGTCTCCGGCGTTGGGTTGGAGAAGCCGCTCTCGTAGCGGTTGAGGCTGGACTGCTGGATGCCGATCAGCTTCGCCAGCTTGTTCTGCGAAAAACCGGCCTCCTCGCGCAGAATGCGCAAACGCTCTCCAAGAATCTGCACCTTGTCATCTCTCCTTAAAATCAACATTCTTTTTAATGAGAGATTAACATAACTGCATACAACTTGCAAGGGCTTTTTCACTTTTTTCTTACTCTTCATTTTCTGCTCCTTTGTTCTCTTGCTGCGCCTTCCACGCAACGAATTCTTTTTGGCCTTCCTCACTCTCGAACAGGGCCAGAATGTCCGGCAGAATGCACCGGGCGATGGCCTCGATCTCGTGATCGGGAAGGTCGCTGTGGTTAATGGCTTTCTTCTTCCTGGGCATAGTTCTCCTTTCGTGTTTCATTATTTTTGTCCTGCGCTGCCTCACGCAGGAAGGGTCCTAATTTGGATTTGATCCGGTACAGTTCCTTCAGCTCGTCACGGATCGGTTTGAGCTGCGCAGATTCGGTTTCATACTCTGTAGTCAGCTTGTCCAGCTCCTTCTGCCAGTCCTTCACCGGGAGCTTGTGATCCGGCGCATCGGCGTCGAGCTTCCGTTTGGCAAGCAGGAAGAGATTGATCTCACGTTCGTGCTCGGCCTTGTACTTGTCGCGGGCTTTCTTGAAGCGGATGCTGTTCCATTCTTCGTAAATCGGCGTCAGCCGCTTGAACTCTCCAGCAAATCGGATTAGCTCATTCAGTTCCTTCATGCGGTCAGATTTCGCATTCAGCGCGGCGGTCATGGCGGTGGACTTCTCCTGGTAGCTCTTCATGTAGCTTTCAAAATCCGCTAGCATGACGATGCCGCGTTCTTCAAGCATGAGGATCAGATGCGAAAACTCCTTGAGATTGCCGAGCCGCGCCTTCTGCGACCATGCGCCCGAGTTGCACTGTTCCAAATACTGTTGGAGGAGCGTAGCAAGTGCGGGTGATTCCAGCTCGGAAAGCTTCTCTTTAATCTCTGCAAGGCCGGTCATGATCTCCTTGATTCTTCGGGCGATCTCCCGCAGTTTCTGGTTGGTGGCGCGGATCAGACGGTTGAGGCTGCCCTTGTCGGTGGCAATGCCGCGCGCCTCCATCTGCCGCACAGCCGGGCCTTCGTGGACGGTAGGGATCTGCTCAATGCCCTGCCTCGCATAGGAGCGATGGTCGATGCGCTCCGGCAAACCCTTTTCTCCAAATTTGATGTTGCACAAGTCCGCCCAGGCCTGCCGCCAGGCTTCCAAGCGTTCCGGGCTGCCCCAATCGTTGGTGGGAACGGCCTTGAATTCGTAGTCACCCTTGCCGTCCGAGATGCGGTTGCCGTGCTTGTCCAAGATGTACTCCCGCCGCTGCTTGTTGCCCCAACTGCCGTCCGGGTTCAGCGGCCGGATCGGACACAACACATGAAAGTGGGGATTTTGGATGCCGTTCTCGCTCGCGTCCTTCTCGTGGATCGCATAGTCCACGATCATGCCCCGGCTTACAAAGTTCTCCAACAAAAAATGCCTTACCAGAGCAAGGTTTTCCTCGCGGGAAAACTCGTTCTGTAAGGCAATGTCGAAGCTGTAGGCGAGCTGTGCCTTCGGGTGCTGCTCTACCTTTTCGACCTCGTTCCAGAGCGTTTCCCGGTCTTTGAATCGCTCCGGCGCGTTCCACGGTAGAAGGATCTCAGAGCAGACGACGCCGCTCTTGCGAGTGTAATCCGGATTGTCGCCGTAATACTCGCTATGTAGTTTCTCTCCTGCGCGGTAGGCCGCCGCTGCGATAGCCGACTGCCCAGCGCTCCTCTTGATTTGCGTGACGTGAAAATGAAAGAGTGCGATTATTTATCACCACCCTTCGGAAGCAGGGGAAGGACGGACGAAAGAGAAAGGATCTGCTCCATCATGGAGTAAAACT
>ONNS01000035.1 GCA_900319275.1 uncultured Eubacteriales bacterium | reverse complement strand
CCGCGAATGCCTTTCCCGGGCCTGCTTACGCGACGGCCCGCCAAAGGCGCGGCTGCGGAAACGGGCCCTTCCCTTCCTCTGCCACCGGCAGCGGGAAGGTCCCGTTTCCCCAGATGCCTCCGCGAAACCTGCGCAGAAATCGACGGAGCGATCAGGGGATCGCTCCGTACGGAATGCCGTTATCGTAGGAAGGCAGGCCCAGATGCCTCCGCGTCCCGCGCGAAATCCCACGCAAAACCGATTATGACCCGAAAAAGACCGATCTTGTCCGCACCCTTGCGGCAGGATCGGCCTTTTTGTTATAATTCAGTCAAAGCGAACAAACCACGCCAAATATAAAGGAGGAATTTTCTTGGAAAAGAAGAAAATGAGCAACAAAACCTTCGCACGCATCTGGAGCATCGTTCTGGCGCTGCTGCTGATTGCGACACTCGTGGCCAACTACTTCGCCATGAAGTATTCGACCATCATCACACGCTCGCTGGGTCATTCGACCAGCAAGACCGTCGCCTCGACCGAGCCCGGCGACAGCGAGTATTTCAAGAGCGACTTTTTAAGCCATGACGAGCTGGTCGCCTATCAGAAGGAATTCTCCCGTCAGCTCGTCGGTGAGGGCGTCGTCCTGCTGCGCAACGACGACAACGTCCTGCCGCTCGAGAGCGGGAAGAAGATCAGCCTCTTCGGCATCGGCTCGGCCAAGTTCCTCTACGGCGGTCTCGGCTCCGGTGCGATCGACACCACCAAATGCCAGAGCCTGAAGGATGCGCTCGAGGCCGAGGGCTTCTCTGTCAACCCCACGCTCTATTCCGTCTATGAGAAGTCCAGCTCCCGCGTCGGCAAGGAAGAGGATCCCTCCACCTACTTAAGCTCCGTCGAGGCCTCTGTCAAGGAGTATAACGACGCGGCGATCATCGTCATCTCCCGCAACGGCGCCGAGGCGCAGGACGTCACCGCCGACCTGCTCAAGCTCACCGACGCCGAGAAGGCGCTCGTCGAGTATGTCAACTTAAACTTTGACAACGTGATCGTCATGCTCAACACCGCCAACGCCATCGAAATGGGCTGGGCTGACGGCAGCGAGTACCCGAGCATCAAGGGCTGCCTTTGGGTTGGCTATCCCGGACAGGAGGGCATCTCCTCCATCGTCAAGGTGCTGACCGGCGAGATCAACCCCTCGGGCCGCCTTGTCGACACCTATGCCTATGATTCTCTCAGCGCCCCCGCCTCGCAGATCTTCAATTACGGCGAGTTCACCAACACCAACAACGAAAAGGGCCCGAAGAACTCCTTTACGATCTACGGCGAGAGCATCTACATCGGCTACCGCTACTATGAGACCCGCTATGAGGACACCGTGCTCGGCCAGGGCAACGCCGGCGACTACGACTATACGACCGCGGTGCAGTTCCCCTTCGGCTACGGCAAAAGCTACACGACTTTCGGCTACAGCGATTATAAGCTGACCGAGAACGACAGCTCCTTCACCGCAACCGTCACCGTCACGAACACCGGCAGCGTGGCCGGCAAGGACGCGGTCGAGGTCTATATGCAGTCCCCCTACACCGACTATGACCGCGAGAACCTCGTCGAAAAGTCCGCCGTCGAACTCTGCGGCTTCGCCAAGACCGCCGAGCTCGCCCCCAACGCGAGCGAGACCGTCACCATCGAGATCCCGAAGGAGACGCTGCGCGCCTACGACTACACCAAGGCCAAGACCTACATCGTCGATGACGGCACCTATTACTTTGCCGTCGGCAGCGACTGCCACAGCGCGCTCAACAACATCCTCGCCGCCAAGGGGCTCACGACCGCCGACGGCATGGACGCCGAGGGCGATGCCGCTCTCGTCGGCAGCTACGAGCAGAAGAGCTTCGATGATAAGACCTACGCTGTCGATCTTGCGACCGGCACGGCGATCACCAACCACTTCGACAACGGCAGCTACAGCTACTACGACGACAGCTATGTCTATCTCAGCCGCAATGACTGGGAGGGCACCTGGCCCAAGCAGGTCGGCACGCCCAACAAGCGCGGCCTCTACCAGGTCGAAGCCAGCGAGCAGCTGGTGAAGGACAGCCAGACCAACCCCTATCACGACGATCCGAACGCCGTCATGCCCACCACCGGCTCCGGCGCGAATCTCAACCTGATCTCCATGCGCGGCAAGGCTTATGACGACGAGGGCTGGGAAGCCATCCTCGACTGCCTGACCGTTGATGAGATGGTCGAAATGGTGCGTCTCGGCGGCTGGCAGACCATGGCGATCAACTCGATCTCCAAGCCCATGTCCAGCGACCAGGACGGCCCTGCCGGCATCTCCGGCGAGCTCATTATGAGCAATGTTGAAACGATGGGCTATCCCAACCAGGAGATGCTCGCCGCCACCTGGAACGCCGAGCTCGGTCTGACCTTCGGCAAGTGCATCGGCGAGGACGGCCTGAGCGTGGACGTGCAGGGCTGGTATGCCCCCGGCGCCGGCACCCACCGCACGCCGCTCGGCGGACGCAACTTTGAGTACTATTCCGAGGACGGCTATCTCGCCGGCGTGATCTGCGCAGCCGAGGTCGAGGGTGCGCAGAGCAAGGGTATGTACTGCTACCTCAAGCACCTTGTCCTCAACGACCAGGAGCAGCGCCGCTACGGCATCTCCACCTTCGTGACCGAGCAGGCCCTGCGCGAGCTGTACATGACCCCGTTTGAAATGGCCGTCAAGCAGTCCGACTGCCGCGGCATGATGGCCGCCTTCAACGGCATCGGCGGCATCTGGTGCGGCGCGAACAAGTCCCTGCTGACCGACGTGCTGACCAACGAATGGGGCTTCCACGGCATCGTTGTGACCGACTACGCCTCTGCCAACGAGGCCTATATGTTCATCGACGGCGGCCTGCAGGCGGGCTCCGACCTCTGGCTGAACACCGACTCCGAGGTCTATAAGATGCCCAACGCCGCCAGCAACCCGACGCTGGTCACCGCGCTGCGCAACGCCTCGCACGACATCCTCTACACGGTCGTCAACAGCTCCGCCATGAACGGCATCGACGACGGCGTGCAGGTCGTGAAGGTGCTGCCGCTGTGGCAGAAGTGGCTGATCGCGGCCGACATCGCCCTGGGCGTGATCATCCTCGGCGGCGCCTGCCTCGTCGCCCTGCGCTGCAAGAAGAATAAGGAAAACTGACAGGCACTATGAATAATGGCCCGGGAGCAATTCCCGGGCCATTTGTAAAGGAGACGCTATGAATACACGCAGCATCCTCTCCCTGCTTCTGAGCCTTGCGCTGGTTCTCGGCCTGTCCGTCTCGGCCGCCGCCGTGAACCCCAATGAAGTCGTCATTCCCGAATACTCCGTCGCCGACTATACGGTTCCGTTTGCCACCAGGCTCGACGCCATCGACGCGCTGAAGCAGCCCTGCTCTGAGCAGGGGACGATCGTCGAGCGCAGCTATACGGCTCCGGCCTACGCGGTCAACGAAATGCTGGACAAGGACGTGACCATCGACAAAACCCTGCAGATCTATCTGCCCTACGGCTACGACGAGAGCCAGCCTTATAATATCCTCTACCTGCTCCACGGCACCGGCGGCAAGGACACCTACTGGTTCTTCACAGCCGAGCCCGAGACCACCCGCAACGTGCTCGACAACATGATCCAGCAGGGCCTCTGCGAGCCGCTGATCGTGGTTACCCCCGAGTATCCTTCCGAGCTCAAGGGCAAGGACAACAAGATCAAGGACGAGCTTGTCGCGGCCTATGCCGAAGAGACGAACGACAGCTATCTCAAGGTGCGCAACGACCTGTGGACGCAGTTTTTCGGTTATGAGCTGAGAAACGACATCATGCCCCTCGTCGAGAGCGAGTTTTCCACCTATGCCGGGCACGATGTGAGTGAAGAGAGCATGCGCGCAAGCCGCGAGCACCGGGCCATGGCGGGCCTCTCCCGCGGCTCGATGGCCACGATGCGCGCCGGCATGCTGATGAATCTGGACGAGATCGCCTGGTTTGGCAATTATTCCGGTATCTGGCTGGATATGGACAAGCTCGCCGACAAGCTGGAGAGCACCGGACTCCCGGTCAGCTACTGGTATAACGGCACCGGTACCGGCGACTTCGCCG
The DNA here is from genome assembly GCA_900319275.1 of uncultured Eubacteriales bacterium. GTDB lineage: Bacteria > Bacillota > Clostridia > Oscillospirales > Oscillospiraceae > Limivicinus. Next base: position 36,743 of record ONNS01000035.1, on the reverse strand, counting down.
CCGAGAACCATCTGAACTTCCACAACGAGGCCATGGCGCGCCTCTCCGACTATTTCACCGACGGCGAGAATTACGCCATGATCGTCAAGGACGGCGGCGCGCACGATTACGCGAGCTGGATCGTCGATCTGTACAACAGCCTGCTGGCCTTTTTCAAGTAAGTCCCGTGCATATAGCACGCGCACTATAATAAAAATCGAAAAGGAGAAGCCATGAAAAAACTTCTTGCCCTGATGCTGGCCCTTGTGATGGTCGCTATGCTGCTTCCGGCCGGAGCAGCCTTTGCCGACGACGCGGAGAGCGTGGAATACACGACCGCCGAATATGCAGAGCCGTTCCTCTACTCCAAGAAAGACGACGCCTTTACGCCTTACAAGAAAAACGCCTGCGAACAGCAGGGCACGATCGTCCCTCTCGAATATGATACGCCCGCGTACATGTTCAACGAGCTGCTCGGTGTGGACGAGACGCTGCACAAGAAGCTGTATGTCTATCTTCCCTACGGCTATGACGCCTCCAAGCAGTACAATGTGCTCTACCTGATGCACGGCGGCGGCGACAGCCAGGAGTATTGGCTCGGCAAGGACAAAGAGCTGAGCGGTGGTCGTCCCGTCTTCGGCGAGACCACGCAGAACGTGCTGGACAACATGATCTTTGAGGGCCTCTGCGAGCCGCTGATCGTCGTCGGCCCGACCTTCTACAGCCCGGTCGAGGGCATGGAGATCTCGGATGAGCAGGTCAAGGCCTTCGCCGAGGAGATCGGTGAGGACAATTTCACCCGTGTCGAGGACCTGTATACTTGGTTTTTCCGCTATGAGCTCAGAAACGAGATCATTCCTCTGGTCGAGACCGGCTATTCCACCTATGCCGGCGGCGATATGAGCGAAGAGAGCCTTGTCGCCTCCCGCGAGCACCGCGCCTATGCCGGACTTTCCATGGGCTCGATCACCTCGGCGCACTCCGTGCTGATGGGCTGCACCGATATCATCGCCTATGTCGGCTCCTTCTCGGGCCTGCGCACGAATTTCGAGCTGTTCAAGCGCACGATGGAGGAACAGTTTGCCGAGTATCCGATCAAGTACTGGTATAACGGCGAGGGCGTCGAGGATATTGCCTTTGTCGAGCACATCCAGTTCCACAACAACGTGACGAGCCAGATGACGGACACCTTCCGCGAAAATCCCTCTTCCCGTTGCGAAAAAAATAAGGTATACTTGGCTGTACGGAATGTTCCGTACAGCCATTTTTTTTCGGGGAGAGGGTACGCATGGAGCTTCGCGCCGCTGTCGTCGAGGACGATGAGAGCTGCCGCAGCCGGATCGTCGGCTGTCTGCGCCGCTTCGGGCAGGAGCACGGCATCACCGTGAAGGTGAGGGAATTTGCCGACGGACAGGCGCTGCTGCAGGGCTTTCGGCCGGAATTTGACGTGCTGTTTCTCGATATCGAAATGCCGCGGCTCGACGGCATGAGCGCCGCGCGGCAGATCCGCGAGCGGGACGAGCAGGTCACGATCATTTTTATCACCAATATGGCGCAGTACGCGATCCACGGCTACGAGGTCGGCGCGCTGGATTTCCTGCTCAAGCCCGTGAGTTATGAGGCGCTCGAGATGCGCCTGCAGAAGGTCTGGAAGCTGGCGCAGGCGCGGCAGGAGAGCGGTATTCTGCTCTCGCTCGGCTCCGGGCTGCGCAAAATAGCACTGTCGGAGCTTTTCTATGTCGAGCTTGTCGGCCATGACCTGGTGTATCATCTGAAGGATCAGTCTGTCACGCTGCGCGGGAGCATGCGCGAGGCTGAGGAGCAGCTGCGCGGCAAGCCCTTTTTCAAGTGCAACAGCTGCTATCTCGTCAATCTCGACCATGTCCGGGCCGTGAGCGACGGCGTGGCCGTCGTCGGCGGCGATCGGCTGCAGATCAGCCGCGCCCGCAAAAAAGCGTTTATGGAGGCGCTCGCCGCGCATCTGGCCGGCGTGTGAGGAATAACATTTCAGCCCCCTGAGGGGGCTGAAATGTTAGAGGAGCACTCGCGCTCATCGCAGCGGGCTTTATGCCCGCTTTGGTCGGCGCGAGGCCTCGCTAAGCTCGGCATAGAGAGTTTTTGCCGGGGCGAAGCTCCGTCAAAAACAGATTCAAATTCGTTTTTCGCCTTCCGAGGCGAAAAATCAGAGGGGAGATCCCCTCTGAACTCCCCCATGACTATAGCAGAACTGAATATCAGTTACTGAGGAATTGCTTATGAATCTGTCAATACTGCAACAGGGATATCCGTTTTGCATCGAGCTGCTGATCGCCACGCTGCTCTTTGAGCTGAGTCTCAATAAAAAAAACTGTTCCCGCTGCGCGTGCTGTTGGCTGCGGTCTTTATGGCCGGAGAGCTGCTGCTCTACAGCGCGCTCACGGCGGAGCTCGGGTGGATCTGGTTTCTGATCGTTTTCCTCACCGATATCGCCGCTGTGTGTTTTTGCTGTGAGGTCTCGTGGATCGACGCGCTCTACTGCGCCGCGCTCGCCTATGCCGCGCAGCATTTTGCCTCCAGCACGTATATCCTGCTGGTCTATCGCGGCAGTAAGCCGGAATGGAACAACGCGCTCTTTGTCGCCGTGGACGCGGTCGTATTCGCGGCGGTGTACTTCCTGTTTGCCCGCCGTCTGAGCGAGGACGGAGAGTACCGCGTGACGCCGAACACGGCCTTTTCTGTTTCGGTCCTGGTGCTGTTCGTCTCGCTGTTTTTGAGCATGTACTGCAAAAAGGCGGCCGACAGCGCCGCACAGGCCGGCGTGGGACCGGGCTATGCCTCGCTCTTTCGCAGCTGCCAGCTGTTTGATATGTTCACCTGTTTTCTGCTGCTCTGGTCGCAGCGGATGCAGCGCAACGAGATCAGGACCTCGCGCGCACTGGAAAAAAGCCGCATCCTCTGGCAGCAGAACGAGCGGCAGTACGCCATGAGCCGGGAAAACGTCGAGCTCATCAACCGCAAATGCCACGACCTGCGCCACCAGATCGCGGCGCTCTCCTATGCCGAGGGCGCGTCGGAGCGGCGGCAGGCCTTCGTCCGGGACGTGCAGAACATGCTGGATGTCTACGACAGCAAAACCGATACCGGCAACGAAGCGCTCAACACGATCCTGATGGAAAAGGGTCTCTATTGCAAGCTCCACGGCATTTCGTGGACCTGTGTGGCCGACGGCGCCATCCTGAACTTTATGGACGTGGTGGATCTCTACACGCTCTTCGGCAACGCCATCGACAACGCAATCGAGAGCGTGGAGAAGATCGACGACAAGGACAAGCGCATCATCTCCGCCACGGTCTGGAAAAAGGACAGCTTTGCCATCATCCAGATCAAAAATTATTACGAAGGCGCCCTTACGCTGCGCGACGGCCTGCCGCTCACGTCCAAGGGCGATACCGACAACCACGGCTTCGGGCTGCGCAGCATGCGCAAGATCGCGGAAAAATACCAGGGCACGCTCTCGGTCAAGCTGGAGGACAAGGCCTTCCTGCTCTATGTGATGCTGCCTCTGCCGTCGACAGTTATTAAGAATTCTTAATCCTCTATTCGACAGCAAGCGGTTTACACTGCGCCGCATTTGTGATAATATACATAAGAATCCGTAAATATCATGGCGTTTTTTGCACGCCGCCTGTGCGGCGCAGTATTATAGGAGATGGAAACATGAAAAATCAGAAAGCACTGCAGCGGGGCTTTATCCTGCTGCTGATCCTGGGCATGCTGCTGAGCTTTGTCCCGGCGCTGGCCCATGCCGCGGAGCTGCCGAACAGCCCGGTCGACGAGTCGCAAACGCCCGCTTCGCAGCCCGAGGCAACGGAGACCCCCGAGGCGACGGAGACACCCGAGGCGACGGAGACACCCGAGGCAACGGAGACTCCCGAGACAACGGAGACACCCGAGGCGACGGAGACTCCCGAGACAACGGAGACTCCCGAGACAACGGAGACTCCCGAGACAACAGAGGCCCCGGAGGTGACAGAAGCGCCGACGCCGGATACCTTTTACGTCAGCTTTGATATGAACGGCCACGGGCAGCCGATCAAGGCCGCAGCAGTGACCGCGGGCGAAGCGCTGGCCCGGCCCGACGATCCCAGCGAGGAAAACTACCGCTTCGGCGGCTGGTATATCGACCCCGACTTTTCCGATACATACGACTTTGAAACGCCTGTCACCGAAGATATGACGCTGATCGCCCGCTGGCAGAAGATGACCGAGAACTGGTATCTCAGCGACGCCGAGCCGGTGTCCGCCGCCAACCCGGCCGAGCAGGATACGCCGAGCGCTGTGCTGCAGATCGGCGGCAGTGCACCGGCCAATCTGATCGCGAGCGGAACCGTTGACCTCCTCGGCGGCACGGCCGGCTGGAGTGCCTCTGCCAATATCGCAGGCGTCGTTGTGGCCGAGGGCTGTGGCGCGCCCACATCCATGCGCGGCTGGTTTGCAAACTTCACGGCGCTGGAGAGATGTGATCTCCGCCGGCTCGACAGCAGCGCCCTCACCGACACGGAAAACCTGTTTTCCGGCTGCACCGCGCTGAAAACGCTCTCCCTGGGAGAGGACTTCCGCTTCCACGGCGCGAGCGGCCTTGCCGCAGACGCGGTATGGAGCCGCGGCGGACAGATCTGCACGTCGTCCGAGCTTGAAAACAACAGTGCCGCAAGCGGCCTTGGCGGCACCTGGGAGCGCGGCACGGTCGTGACCGCAACGCCGACGGAGACGCCCGCCGAGACAGCGGCCCCCACCGTGACGGAGGCACCAACGGAGACAGAGACTCCCGCTGAGACGGAAAAGCAGACGGCGCGCCGCACGCTTGGCCAGAGTGCGCCGGTCCTCGGTGCTCCGGCACCCTCTCTGCCGACGCCGACCTTGACACTCAGCGCTGAAAGCGCCACAACGACCTGGCCCCAGGCACAGTCCTTCACTGTCAGCAGCACAGACGCCATCGGTGCGCTCTCGGCAGTCAGCTCCGATGAAACGGTAGCGACGGTTGCCGTCGAAGGCAGCACCGTCACGGTCACGCCGCTCGCGGCCGGCACGGTCACCGTCACCGTGAGCAGCGCGGCCACCGAGAGCATCGGCGCGGGTACGGCGACCTATACCGCCGTATTTGCCCCCAAGGATCTCAGCACAAGCGCCTCCGTCAGCTTTACCCAGGCCAAGGCCGAGGACGCAAGCAGCGAGCCGGGCATGGTCGTGAAGGATGGCGATACGCTGCTCGTGCGGGATCGGGACTACACCGTGGAGTTCCAGTACGATATGGACAGCTCCCGGAACAATCTCAAGTACGGCAAAGCTAAAATCAGCTTCCAGGGCAATTACACCGGCAGCTTTGTCGGCGAGTTTCGGCAGACGCTGTTCAGCATCATCTATCACGCCAACTGGAGCTGGTATAAGAACAGCCACAGCGGCCTTGAGGTCGACTCGAACGGCAATTTTGCCCGTTTCAAAGGCGTCACGGTCGACGGCAGCAGCAGCTTCCTGGATCCGAAGAATTACGACGCGGTCTCCGGCTCGACCAAGGTCACGCTCAAGCCGGACTATCTCAATACCCTCTCTCTCACAAACCACACGCTGCGCATCTACTTTGAGGACGGCTATGCCGAGACGAATTTCAGCATTCGCGCCCATCTGACCCCGACCACCGGCGACAACAGCAATCTGACGCTGTGGATCATTCTGGCTGTCGTCAGTCTGGCCGCGCTGGCTGTGCTCACCGTGCTGCTGACAAAGAAGAACAAGCGCAAGCGCAGCAGATAATCCGGAAAAAGCAAGCACGAATAATACAATCCCGATATATGGCTGTCTCAAAATGAGACAGCCATTTTTATAATCGAATGGTTGAAATCCAAGAAAGATGTGGTATAATCAATAAGTTACTATGGGAATCGTATCCGCTCGCATCATTATGCCGGGCGGCACATATACTATCCGGAGGCATACGTTTTTATGGGAAAGAAGCAGTTTAAAGCAGAATCCAAACGGCTGCTGGACCTGATGATCAATTCCATCTATACCAATAAAGAGATCTTTCTGCGCGAGATATTGTCCAATGCGTCCGACGCCATTGACAAGCTGTGCTATCTCTCGCTGACCGACGAGGGTGTGGGGCTCAAGCGCGAGGATTTCCGCATCGATATCCGGCTCGACAAGGATACGCGCACGATCACCGTCAGCGACAACGGCATCGGCATGACGGCCGAGGAGTGTGAGAGCAACCTCGGTGTCATTGCGCGCTCGGGCTCCTCCCAGTTCAAAGAGGGCATGGACAAGGCGCAGACCGGCGACGAGATCTCGATCATCGGGCAGTTTGGCGTCGGCTTCTACGCCGCGTTTATGGTGGCCGATCAGGTCACGGTCGTGACAAGAAAATACGGCGAGGAGCAGGGCGTCGTGTGGAAGAGCACCGGCGCCGACGGCTTCACGGTCGAGCCCGGCGAAAAGACAAGCGTCGGCACCGACGTTATCATGCACGTAAAAGGCGACAGCGACGAGGAAATCTACGGCTCGTACCTCGAAACCTGGAAGATCAAGGCCCTTGTGAAGAAATATTCCGACTATGTGCGCTGGCCCATCCACATGGAGCTCGACCGCCAGGAGCGCTTCGAGACCGGCGAGACCGACGACGAAGGCAAGCCCAAATTCGACTACCGCACCGTGAAGGCCGACGAGATCGTCAACTCCATGGTGCCGATCTGGCAGCGCAGCAGGCAGGACGTCACCGACGAGGAATGCGTCGCCTGGTATAAAGAGAAGAGCCATGATCAGAAGGACCCGGCCGCCGTGCTGCGTGTGAACGCCGAGGGCACGGTCAGCTACAAGGCGATGCTCTTCATCCCCGGCCAGGACAGCCGTGACACTATGGGCGACGAGCGGCAGGGCATCAAGCTCTACTCCAACGGCGTCATGATCATGGAAAAATGCGACAAGCTGGTGCACGAGTATTTCGACTTTGTGCGCGGCGTGGTCGACTCGCCGGATCTGAGTCTGAACATCTCGCGCGAGCTGCTGCAGCACGACCGCCAGCTGCGCGTGATCGGGCAGAATCTCGAAAAGAAGATCAAGGGCGAGCTCGAACGGCTGCTGCGCAGCGACCGGGAGAAGTACGAAGCCTTTTTCCAGAGCTTCGGCACCGATCTGAAGGCCGGCGTCTGCGACGAGTACGGCCGCTACAAGGATTTCCTGCGCGATCTGCTGCTGTTCTACACGAGCGAGGACAAGCAGGTGACGCTCAAGGAATATGTCGCCAATATGCCCGAGAGCCAGAAGCCGATCTATTATGCGAGCGCCGATACGCTCCGCCACGCCGTCAGCCTGCCGCAGTGCGAGCAGGTGCGCGCGCGCGGCTACGAGCTGCTGTATCTTGTAAATCCTCTCGACGAGGTGGTGCTGGAAAATCTGCGCGAGCAGGACGGGCACCCCTTCTGCAACGTCGTGACCGACGATCTCGGCTTTGAGACCGAGGAGGAGAAGAAGGCCGCGGCTGCGCGCGAGATCGAGGGCAAGGCGCTGCTCGACTTCGTGACCGAGAGTCTCGGCGGCGCTGTCGTCCGGACCGGTTTCAGCAGCAAGCTGACAAATCAGCCCTGCTGTCTGACGACCGAAGGGGGACTCACGCTCGAGATGGAGCGCTACTTCCGCCGCGCGCCGAACGAGGAGATGCGCAATCTCCGGGCCAGCCGCGTGCTCGAGCTCAACGCCGGGCATCCCGCCGTGCAGGCGCTGAAGGCTGCGTTTGACGGCGGCGAGCGCGAGAAAGCCGCCAATTACGCGAAAATCCTCGATACGATGGCCGAGATGATGGCCGGCTGTGAAATCGAAGATCCGGCGGGCTTTGTCGGCCTCGTCAGTGATCTGCTGAAGTAGGAGAAGCGCCATGTCCGAACGCCTTGGCATCTATATCCACATCCCGTTTTGCGCCAGCAAGTGCAGCTACTGTGATTTTTATTCGCTCTCCGGCTGCGACAAGCTGATGGCGCCCTACCACCGCGCGCTGTTGGAGCATATCGCCGAGAGCAGCCACGCGATCCGCAATTACGAGGTGGACACCGTCTACTTCGGCGGCGGTACGCCGAGCTACTACGGCGCCGAGCGCCTCGTTGACGTGTTCGACGAGCTCAAGCGCAACGGCAACGTCCGTCTCGATTCCGAGGTGACCGCGGAGATCAACCCCGACTCCGCCACGCTGCCGGAGCTGAAGCTGCTGCGGCAGGAGGGCTTCAACCGTCTGTCGATCGGCATTCAGGCCACGGACAACGCCCTTTTGAAGCTGATCGGCCGCCGCCACAACTATCAGCAGGCCGAAAAGGCCGTGATGAATGCGCGCATCGCCGGTTTCGACAATATCAGCGTCGATCTGATGTACGGCCTGCCGAGCCAGACCAAGCGCGACTGGGCCGAATCGCTCTCGAAGATCATCGGATTGCACCCCGAGCACATCAGCTGCTACGCGCTCAAGCTTGAAAAGGGGACGCCGATGTATCGGGAGTATAACGGCTCGCCCATTATGCCCGATGACGACGAACAGGCGGATATGTACGCCTACGCCGCCGAGCTGCTGGAGCACTACGGCTATCACCAGTACGAAATCTCCAACTTCGCGGCCAATGGCTTTGAAAGCCGACATAATCTGAAATACTGGCAGCTTGGCGACTATATGGGCTTCGGCCCCGGGGCCCACTCGGCCGTGGGCAAACAGCGCTACAGCTACGTCAAGGATCTGCGCCGCTATATCAGCGGTGTACAGCACAAGCAGTCGATTGTCGACGAGCTGCAGATCATCGATCCGCTCGAGCGCGCCGTCGAGTACGTCATGCTGGGCATGCGCACGACCCACGGCATCTCCGAGCGGGACTACCGCATCCATACCCAGAGCGACTGGCGGCCGATCGTACAGACGCTCATGGCCTTTCAGCAAAAGGGCTGGGCGGTCGAGGAGAACGGGCGCTGGCACTTCACGGTGCCGGGCTTCCTGATCTCCAACACCCTCATCAGCATCCTGCTGGAGGCCCAGGCCAGCGGCCGCATCGAGGGAACCCCCTGGCTGCAGGAGGCCTACGAGGCCGAGGAGAAGATCCTTGTGCCCAAGAGCGAGGAAGAGCTCTTCACCGAGCTCTACCAGCAGGAAGAATCCGGGAATCAGAGCACCGAAGAGGTTGAAACGTGAACGAATTCAACGATAACATAGAAAAGAACAGGGACAGCGGGCAGGAAACACCGCGAAAGCCCAGACGCCGCAGTGACGACGGCACGGTCGAACGCCGTGTCGAGCGCCGCCGCACCGAGGGAAGAGACGGCGAGCGCCGCCGCACCGAGGGAAAAGACGGCGAGCGGCGAAGCAGCAGCCGCGGCGAAGCGCCGCGCCGCCGTGTGCGCACAGAGGCCGAGACACAGGAGCGCCGCAGAGCTCGCAGCGACGGGCAGGAGCGTCCTCGCCGCATAAAGTTGAGTGACGAGCAGGAGCGTCCTCGCCGTACAAAGGCGAGCGTCGAGGAGGAGCACGAGGGCCGAGCAAAAGTGAGCGCCGAGGAGGAAACGCGTCGGAAGCGCCGCCCGGCGGCGAAGTCAAAGCACAGCGACGCGGCGAACCGCACGGCGGCCATTGTGTCGCTCACGGTGCTGGCACTGCTGGTGATCGGCGTGGTGGTCGGCGTCACCGTCTTTGGCGGGAAGCTGCGCGATGGCGACACGATTTTCCCAAACGTCAATGTCAGTGAGATTGCAGTCGGCGGACTGACGGCGGACGAGGCCAAGGCCCTGCTTGACGAGGAGGGCTGGAACATGCGCGTCGGCGGCACACTGACGGTGCGCTTTCCCACCGACGTCAAGGCGGAGATCGACTATATCCGCGCGGGCAACAGCCTGACCTCGGCCGAGGCGGCCGAGGCGGCCTTTGCCTTTGGCCACAGCGGCAGCGCGCTCGACTGTCTGGTCGCGTATCTGGAAAACCTGATCCACCCGGTCGACGTGTCCGGCACGGCCACCGTGCTCGATGACGAGTATATCGCCTCTGCACTCAGCCGCGCCGTCGCTGAGTTTGAGGACAATATGCACCGGGACAAGGAGTATACGCTCAATACCAAGAGCGGGCTGATGACCTTCCTCAAGGGCGCCAACGTTGCCACCTACGATGTGGAAGAGCTGACGAAGAGCGCTTCGGAGGCGCTGCGCGCGAGGGAGACCAAGCTGGAGATCCCCCTGCCCACAACTGAGATCCCGATGCCCGATTTTGACGCGATCCACGAGTCGCTGATGGTCGAGCCCGCCGACGCCTACTATGACAAGGAGAGCGGCAAGGTCGTGCCCGAGCAGATCGGCGCGAACTTCGACGTGGCCAAGGCCAAGGAGCTCTGGCAGCAGACCCCTGTCTGCCAGGAGGTCGATATTCCGGTGGCCTACACGCTGCCCAACGAGACGCAGGAGCATCTCGAAAGCCTGCTGTTCCGCGATAAGCTCGGCGACTGCGACACCGCCTTCTGGGGCAGCTCGGACAACCGCATCAACAACATTGACCTCGTTGCGCAGAAGCTCAACGGCATGGTGCTGATGCCCGGCGAGAGCTTTTCCTATAACGGCTATGTCGGCGAGCGCACCGAGGAGGCCGGCTTCCTCCCGGCCCCGGCCTATTCCGACGGCTCGGTGATCTACGAGGTCGGCGGCGGTATATGCCAGGTCTCGTCCACACTGTATAACGCTGTGCTCGAGGCCAATCTGAAGATCGACACGCGCACCTGCCACTACTTCACGGTCGGCTATCTGCCGCTCGGGCTGGACGCGACCGTCAGCTTCCCGCGGCCGGACTTCGGCTTTACCAACAGCCGCGACTATCCCATTATGGTGAAATCCTGGACCGACCGCGACAAGATGACGCTGTATTTCGAGGTCTGGGGCACCAACCTGGACGGCACCTATGTCCAGATGAAGCGCGGCCAATGGCCGATCTACGATCCGGAGTACCCCGACGTGCAGACCGGCTGGGGCGCGACCTCGTGGCGTCAGGTGTTTGACGCCGACGGCAATCTGATCGACGAGATCCGCGAGGCCTACAGCGAATATCACCTGCACGATGAGGATATCCACTATCCCCCGTCGGCCACAACCGACGCCGGTTAATACTTGGAAGGAAAAGAGAGCAGAAGATGGAGAAGAAGACCTTTTATATCACAACACCGATCTATTATCCCTCGGACAAGCTGCACATCGGCCACACCTACTGCACCGTGGCCACCGACGCCATCGCGCGCTACAAGCGCATGCGCGGCTATGAGGTGATGTTCCTCACCGGCACCGACGAGCACGGCCAGAAGATCGAAGAGAAGGCCAAGGCCGCCGGCATCACGCCCCAGCAGTTTGTCGACCGGATCGTCACCGGCGATAAAGGCGTGCTGGATCTGTGGAAACTGATGAACATCTCGAACGACCGCTTCATCCGCACCACCGACGACTACCATGTGCAGTCCATCCAGCGCATCTTCAAGAAGATGTACGAGAAGGGCGATATCTATAAGGGCGCCTATAAGGGCAAATACTGCACCCCCTGCGAGAGCTTCTGGACCGAGAGCCAGCTGGTCAACGGCCGCTGCCCCGACTGCGGGCGCGAGGTGCACGACGCCGAGGAGGAGGCCTACTTCTTCCGCCTGTCGAAGTATGCCAAGCCCGTGCAGGAACTGCTCGAGAGCGGCACCTTCCTCGAGCCCGCCTCCCGCGTCAACGAGATGATCAACAACTTCATCAAGCCCGGTCTTGAGGATCTCTGCGTCTCGCGCACCAGCTTCACCTGGGGTGTGCCGGTGGACTTCGACCCCGGCCATGTCGTCTACGTCTGGGTCGACGCGCTGTTCAACTACTGCACGGCGCTGGGCCTCTTCAACGACAAATACCACGATTTCGACAAGTTCTGGCCGGCCGATGTGCACATCGTCGGCAAGGAGATCGTCCGCTTCCACTCGATCATCTGGCCCGCCATGCTCATGAGCATGGAGCTGCCGCTGCCCAAGAAGGTCTACGGCCACGGCTGGCTCGTGATCGACGGCGGCAAGATGTCCAAGTCCAAGGGCAACGTGGTCGATCCCTATCTGCTGGCCGGGATGTTCGGCGTCGATGCGCTGCGCTTCTTCCTGCTGCGCACCTTCCCCTTCGGATCCGACGGCAATTTCTCGAACGAGCTGCTGATCTCCACGATCAACACCGATCTCGCCAACGATCTCGGCAACCTCGTCTCCCGCACGACGGCCATGGTCGAAAAGTACTTCGGCGGCCAACTGCCCGCCGAGCAGATGAGCGCGGACCCCGACAGCGAGCTTGAGCAGCTGATGGCCGACACGGCCGCGGCCTATGCCGCCGAGATGGATGCCTTCCAGCTGCACCTCGCGCTCGAAGCGGTCTTCCGGCTGATCCAGCGCGCCAACAAATACATCGACGAGACGGCCCCCTGGGCGCTCGCCAAGGACGAGAGCAACAAGCCGCGCCTGGCCGCCGTCCTCTACCACCTGGTCGAGGCACTGCGCAACGCCCTGACGATGCTCACGCCCTTCATCCCCGAGAGCTGCGACAAGGCCTTCGCCCAAATCGGCGCCGAGCCTGCCGACCGCACCTGGGAGAAGGCCGGGCGCTTCGGCGTACTGCCGCGCACGGTCTCCGTCCGCAAGGGCGAGACGCTCTTCCCGCGCATCGACGCGGCCAAGGCCATCGCCGAGCTCGAGGAGCTTGAGCGCAGGGCGAAGGGCCCGCAGGTCAAGGTCGAGCCCGTGCTGCCCGCGGTCACGATCGACGAGTTTGCGAAGAACGATATGCGCGTGTGCAAGGTGCTCGACTGCACGGCCGTGAAGAAGTCGAAGAAGCTGCTGTGCTTCTCGCTCGACGACGGCAGCGGCACGCCGCGCCAGATCCTCTCCGGCATCCACGAGTTCTACGAGCCAGAAACGCTGATCGGCAAGACGGTCGTCGCGATCGTCAATCTGCCGCCGCGCAAGATGATGGGTCTCGACTCGAACGGCATGCTGCTCTCCGCCGTCCGCGAGGTCGACGGCAAGGAGGAGCTGCACCTGCTGACGCTCCCCGACGACGTCCCCGCCGGCAGCCGTCTGGCGTAAAGAATGGGACGGGGGACGGTTCCTTGTCCCACAGAATGGGACGGGGGACGGTTCCTTGTCCCACATATCCAGAATGGGACGGGGGACGGTTCCTTGTCCCACATATCCATGAAAACGCAAGAGCGCGCCTGCACCGCCGAAAGGCGGTATGTAAGCGCGCTCTTTGCTTGCCGTTGAAGTGATTGCGAGGGTCTATACTGTCGGCTCGCCATTCCCGCTTGCTTTGGCAAGATAGCGTCGAATGGCGTTCACCATCTTTTCGTTTCGGAAGTTTGCCTCAATTTCGTCCATATCTACGGTACGCCCGGAAAGAATCCCCTGGATCAGCACCTCCGCATACATTACCTCTCGGGTCATAGGATCTTTCAGGTAGGTCAAAAGGTCAATATTCATTTTTTCGTTGATCCCTTCGATCATGCCCACGAAAAAAGTGCAGTCTTCGCCGAAAAGCTTTCCTATGCTTTCCATATACTGAAAGCCGGTTATAACGTCCTCAAGTCTCATTAGTCTGCGCTCGACGGCCGCGAGACTTCCTCCGTTGAGCAGCTTATCGGCCGTTGTGTTCAGTATATCGCACAGATCGAGAAGAATACCGGTATCGGGAAGCGTATCTCCGTTCTCCCATTTTGAGACGGCCTGAAAAGAGATATTCAGCTTTTCTGCCAGATCTTTCTGCGTCATGCCGGCAGCCTTCCGTAAATGCTGGATATACTGTCCGATTTTCAAAGAGTCCATAAAATGCTCCTCCGTTGTTCATTATTCTTGCGATTCTCGCGGCCCGCAAGTACATGATACCGTAAGAGAAGCAATTCGTAAATAACGAGAAAATTGAGAAAATTCTACTTATGGTAGAATAGCTTTCCGGGCAAATCCGTTTGCCCTTGCTCTGGCCGTTTTTTCTTTGCTGGGCTTAACGAATCATTATAATGCGCACGAGAGCGTGACGTTGCTGTATTTTTCGAACGATGAAAAAATGATGGAGAGATTTTCAAGGTCTCCCCATCATTTTTATTCAATTACCGTATGAGCACCCGTGTATGACCGGCAGTTATGCAAACAGCGCGGTCGAGTAATAGCGGTCGCCGCTGTCGGGCAGGAGGGCGACGATCGTCTTGCCGGCGTTCTCTTCCTGCTCGGCCAGATGCAGTGCAGCCCAGAGCGCCGCACCCGAGGAGATGCCGGTCGAAATGCCCTCGGTCTTGGTGAGCAGCTTCGCCGTCTCGAAGGCGTCCTCGTTCTGCACGGGGATCACGCCGTCATAGACGGCCGTGTTCAGCACCGCGGGGACAAAGCCCGCACCGATGCCCTGGATCTTGTGGGCGCCGGCCTTGCCCTCGGACAGCACCGGGGAGGTGGCAGGCTCGACCGCGTAGACGCGGATCGCGCTGTTTTTGCTTTTCAGATACTCGCCCGTGCCGGTCACGGTACCGCCGGTGCCGACGCCCGCGACAAAGATGTCCACCTCGCCGTCGGTGTCGTTCCAGATCTCGGGGCCTGTCGTCTCGCGGTGGGCCTTCGGATTGACGGGGTTGGTGAACTGCCCCGGAATGAAGCTGCCCGGCGTGGCCGCCGCGAGCTCCTCGGCCTTGGCAATGGCGCCCTTCATGCCTTGTGCGCCCTCGGTCAGCACGATCTCGGCGCCGTAGGCCTTTAAAATGTTGCGGCGCTCAACACTCATGGTCTCGGGCATGGTCAGGATGATGCGGTAACCCTTGGCCGCGGCGATGGCGGCGAGGCCGATGCCGGTGTTGCCGGAGGTGGGCTCGATGATCACGGAGCCGGGCTTTAACTTGCCCGTCGCCTCGGCGTCCTCGATCATCGCTTTGGCGATGCGGTCCTTCACGCTGCCGGCGGGGTTGAAGTATTCGAGCTTCACGAGCACGCGGGCCTTGAGGCCGCGTTTCTTTTCTATATTTTTCAGTTCAAGGAGCGGGGTGTTCCCGATGAGCTCCACGGCGCTTGTATAGATTTTGGACATAGTATTTGCTCCTTCCGTTGTTAGTGGTTGGTGGCTAGTGGCTAGTGGCTAGTGGCTAGTGGTTAGTGGTTAGTGGTAGTATTATATTAACTAATCACTAACCACTATCCACTAATAACTACTAACGTTCCATTTCGTAAAAGGCCTCGGTCTCGTCAATATCGTTGACGGGGGGCTTGAGCCCGTCGATGGTCAGATGGTTCTTCTCTGCGTAATCCCAGAGGGCGGCGTGGATCGCCTCCTCGGCCAGCAGGGAACAGTGGATCTTGACCTTGGGCAGACCATCCAGCGCCTCCATCACAGCCTGATTTGTCACGCTGAGCGCCTCCTGCACGGTCTTGCCGCGCACGAGCTCGGTCGCCATACTGCTGGTAGCTACGGCCGCACCGCAGCCGAAGGTTTTGAATTTCGCCTCGCGCACCACGCCGTTTTCATCAATGTCGAGGTACATGCGCATGATGTCGCCGCACTTGGCGTTGCCGACCGTGCCGACGCCGCTGGCGTTCTCGATCTCGCCGACATTGCGCGGGTTCATGAAATGGTCCATGACCTTATCGGAATACTCTGTTACCTGGCTCATGCTCTCGCCTCCTGTAATTATTGATAATTGCAACTATTCAGTCTGCCCTGATTAGGGGGAGTTCAGAGGGGCCACCCCTCTGATTTTAATCTGTTTTTTCCGGGGACATGCGCCTCGGAAAAAACTCTTCTCGCCCTGCCAGTGTGCGAGCGTCTCACGCAAGCGAGTGCATGCAGCAGGGCGCTTTCCCTTCTAACTGTTTAGTCCCGTCAGGGACTGAACAGTTACAAAATCCTCATAGAGCGGGGACATCGCGCGCAGCCGCTCCACGATCTTTTTCAGCTGATCAACGGTGTAGTCGATCTCCTCCTGCGTGTTCTCCTCCGAGAGCGTCAGCCGCAGCGAGCCGTGCGCGATCTCGTGCGGCAGGCCGATGGCCAGCAGCACGTGCGAGGGGTCCAGCGACCCCGAGGTACAGGCCGAGCCCGAGGAACCGCAGATCCCCGCCTGGTTGAGCAGGATCAGCAGCGATTCCCCCTCAATAAAGCGGAAACAGAAGCTCGTGTTGTTCGGAAGCCGCTGCGTCCGGTCGCCGTTGAGACGGACGTAGGGGATCTCCTGCTCCACGCGCGCGATCAGATGATCGCGCAGCGCGCGCTCATAGTCCGCGCGCTCTTCCAGCGTCGCGGCGGCCAGTTCCGTCGCCTGCCCAAGACCGATGATCCCGGGCACGTTGCTCGTGCCGGCGCGCTTGCCGCGCTCCTGCGAGCCGCCGTGGATCAGGGGGTCGATTTTGACATCGTTTCGGATATACAGAAAGCCGATGCCCTTGGGGCCGTTGAGCTTGTGGCCGCTGACGCTCATCAGGTCGATGCCGAGCGCCCGCACGTCGATCGGCACATGGCCGTAGGCCTGCACCGCGTCCGTATGGAAGAGGACGCCGTGCGCGTGGGCAATGCGGGCAAGCTCCCGTACGGGCTCGATCGTGCCGATCTCGTTGTTGGCAAACATGATCGAGACGAGGATCGTCTCCGGTCGGATGGCCGCTTCCAGCTGTTCGGGATTGACAAAGCCTTTGTCGTCCACATCAAGATAGGTCACTGCATAGCCGTGCTTTTCCAGATATTCACAGGTGCGCAGGACCGCGTGGTGCTCGATCTTGCTGGTGATGATATGCTTTCCCTTGCTGCCGAGCGCCGAGGCGACGCCCTTGATCGCCCAGTTGTCCGATTCGCTGCCGCCGCCGGTGAAATAGATCTCCCGCTCCTGGGCGCCGATGAATGCGGCGATCGTATGGCGCGCATTCTCGACGGCGGCGTTGACCTCCCCGGCGATCCGGTAGCTGCTGGCGGGGTTGGCGTACTGCGCCTCAAAATAGGGCTGCATGGCGGCAAAAACCTCGCTCTTTACGCGGGTCGTGGCCGCGTTGTCCAGATAAATGAACTCATTCATATAGTAGCTCCTCATACGATGTTCTGTCAATGAACAATCGCATTGTAGCGCCAATTTCCTATCTTGTCAATAGGTAATTTACGTGCTATACTATACCCATCATCTGATCGGGAGGCAGTAAGCAATGATCGTTTCCACCAAAGGGCGCTATGCGCTGCGCGTGATGATCGACCTGGCACAGCATACAGAGGATGGATATGTACCCCTGAAAGAGGTGGCTGAGCGGCAGGGCATCTCGGAAAAATATCTTGAGGCGATATTGAAGCTGCTGGTCGAGAACGGCCTGGTCAGCGGGGTCCGCGGGAAAAACGGCGGCTATAAGCTTGTGCGCAAGCCCTGTGAATACACCGCGTGGGACGTGATTTCGGTGACGGAGAACGATTTTCACGCTGTGGCCTGTCTGAGCCCCGGTGCGCCGCTGTGCGAGCGGGCCGCGAGCTGCGCCACGCTGCCGATGTGGAAGGATTTCAATGAGGAACTGAAGAGCTTTTTCACAAACTATACGATCGAAGGGCTGGCCGATGCCGGCGCCAGGCGGCCCTGAGCTGTCCTGAATCCGACAGTTTCCGATGAATACTGGGAACATATGGTAATAACCCCCATATGTTCCCGTTTTTTTGTCCATAATTCCCAATGTTTTCTGAATAGGTTTTCATTCTTTCTGCTTTTTTGTGAATTGAAATCAAAGACAAAATACTGTAGACTATGTCACGCTAACACTTTAGTGTAAAACCACATTAAAACGTCAGCTACAAACATGCGGAAAGGATGAAACACAATGAAAAAGCTTCTTGCCATGCTTCTGGCGCTTGTCATGGTCCTTGGCACGGCTGTCAGCACCGGCAGCGTTACGGCCGCGGCCGACGGCGCCGTGCTGGGCGTCATGCTGAGCACCAACGTCATGAGCCTTGACACCGATCTGGCCACCGACGGCGACTCCTTCGAGGTCATCGCCGACTGCATCGACGGCCTGACGCAGATGGACGCCGACGGCGCGGCCATCCCCGCGATTGCCGAGAGCTTTGATCTCAGCAACGGCGGCATGACCTATACCTTCCACCTGCGCGACGCCAAGTGGTCCAACGGCGACCCTGTGACCGCGGGCGATTTCGTCTTCGCCTGGCAGCGCATCTGCAAAAACGCCGGTGAGTATTCCTACATGATGAGCGACATCGGCAACATCAAGGGCGCCGCCGCGATCATCGCCGGCGAGGCCGGGCCGGACACCCTGGGCGTCACCGCCGTCGACGACAAGACCCTGGTCGTCGAACTCGAAGTCCCCGTGTCCTTCTTCCCCTCCCTGATGTACTTCCCGACCTTCTATCCGATCAACGAGAGCTTCTACAACTCCCTCGAGGACGGCACCTACGGCACCAGCCCCGAGACCTTCCTCTCCAACGGCGCTTTCCTGCTGTCGAGCTACACGCCCGGCACGGCGAGCCTGTCCGTCACGAAGAACCCCGACTACTGGAATGCCGAGAGCGTCAGCCTTGACGGCATCAACTATCAGGTCGTCGGCTCGTCCGACAGCGCGCTGACCGCGTTCAAGAACGGCACGCTGAACATCGTCATGGTCAGCGGCAGCCAAGTCGAGGCCGTGAAGAAGGACGCCTCCCTTGCCGACAAGCTCACCGTTACCGGCGCGGGCTATATGTGGTACCTCAGCTTCAGCCAGACCGAAAAGAACGCCCAGGGCGGCATGCTCGCGAACGCCAACCTGCGTCTGGCCATCTCCAACGCGATCGACCGTGAATCCCTTGTGGACAACTATGTGATGGACGGCTCGCTCGCCACCTTCACGGCGGTCCCGCCCCAGTTCGCCGCCAGCGCCAGCACCGGCGAGGACTTCTCCGCCGACCAGGAGAAGTTTGCCGACGTCTGCTCCTTCGATCCCGACAAGGCCGCCGAATTCTTTGCGAAGGCCGTCGAGGAGCTCGGCACCGATACCTTTGAGTTCACGATGATCTACGGCAACAACGAGGGCGACGAGGTCGCCAAGGTCGCGCAGGCCATCAAGTCCGACGTGGAGGAGAACCTCCCCGGCGTGACGATCAATCTCCAGCCTATGACCAAGGCCGAGCGTCTCGACAAGATGCAGAACGACAACTATGACATCGCGCTGACCCGCTGGGGCCCCGACTATGCCGACCCGATGACCTATCTCGGCATGTGGATCACCAACAACTCCAACAACTACGGCTTCTGGAGCAACGCCGCCTATGACCAGCTGATCGCCGACTGCACCACCGGCGCCTTCGTCACCGACTACGATGCGCGCTGGGCCGCCATGTACGAGGCCGAGACCCTTGTCATGAACGAGGCTGTCATCGCCCCGCTGTACACCAAGGCCAACGCCAACCTGATCACGGACGGCGTGGCGGGCGTCGCCTTCCACCCCGTGGCTCTCAACCGCGTCTATAAGTCCGCGACGGTCGGTTAATCCACTCGCAATAGCAAAAGCGGAGCGGGTTTTCCCGCTCCGCTGTTTGATGTGTTCTGAAATGCGTATTGAAAGTGCAGGGGCGATTCACGAATCATCCGCTGCAGTTGACCTCCGATGTACGGATTCGCCAAGGCTTTGTGCCGGACACGGATATCCGCCCTTGGCTCGCCCCGGAGCGCAGCGAGAGGGGAGAGCTGGCGCGATAGCGCCTGAGAGGGGTTGTGGCGCTGACTGTCGGCGGCCCCTCTCCGTCACTTCGTGACACCTCTCCCCGCCGCGGGGAGAGGCAAGTTGTGTGTAATGGTTTATAATGACTTGCAGACAATATAAAACAGATATGCAAATATCGCTATCTTAATCACCCGGAAAGGGGTGCTGCTATGGCTAAGTATATTTTCAAGCGCGTGGGCATGGCGCTGCTGACCCTGCTGATCATCACCTTCGTGCTGTTCGTGCTGGTGCGCATCATGCCCGGCAATCCGTTTCCCTCCGAGCGCATGAGCGATGAACAGATCGCGAACAAGCGCGCCGAGCTCGGCCTGGACGATCCGATCCTCAAGCAGTTTGCGCGCTATATGAGCCGTCTGCTGCAGGGCGACTTCGGCAAGGGGACGAGTCTCTATAACGGCGCGCCGATCAAGACCGTGCTCGGCGGCTGCGTCAGCAATTCCTTCCGCATCGGTGGGCTGGCCATCCTGATCGGCACCGCGGTGGGACTGCTGCTCGGCATTGCGGCGGCGCTGAACCGCGGGCGCTTTCTGGACGGCTTCTGCACGGTGTTTTCGATCATCGGCGTCTGTGTACCGAGCTATGTGTTCCTGATTTTCCTGCAGTATACCTTTTCCTACAAAATCCCGTTTTTCCCCTATTTCTTCGACGCCAACCGCTTCCTGTTCTCGAGTGTTCTGCCCTCCCTGTCGCTGAGCCTGTTCACGATGTCCACGATCTCCCGCTTTACGCGCAACGAGATGGTCGAGGTGTTCGACAGCGACTATGTGCGCCTGGCCGAGTCCAAGGGCCTCCACGGCGCCAGCCTTGTCCGCCGCCATGTGCTGCGCAACGCGCTGATCCCCATTGTCACGGTGCTCGCGCCGCTGATCGTGGATCTGCTGACCGGCGCGCTCGTGGTCGAGAAGATCTACGGCATCAACGGCATCGGCAAACTGATGGTCGACGCGATCGCGGGCGAGGGCGTGGATTACAACTATGTTCTCGCGCTCGGCATCCTCTATTCGGCGCTGTACATCGGCATCATGCTGCTGGTGGACGTCCTCTACGGCGTGCTCGATCCCCGGATCCGCGTCTCGGCAAAGGAGGCGGCTTAAGATGGCAAAACAGAATCAGGCGGCAAGTGTGCGCGCGCCCTATGTCCCCCGGCGGGAGGACTTCGTCTTCCTGCAAGACCGGGATATCCGTATCGACACGAACTATGCCTCCGTGGGCTACTGGAAGGGCGTGCTTCTGCATTTCTGGCACGATAAACGGGCGATGACCGGCCTGATCATCGTGCTGGCCATCATCGCGCTGGCTGTTCTCGGCCCGGGCATGAACGATTACGGCTATAAGGATATTATCAAGGTCGTCAACGACGCGGGCAAAAAAGTAATCGCGCGCGGCATCTCCCCGCGCATACCCGCTTTTCATACACTCTTCGGCGGCGAAGCCTATTCCGACGCTTTTGCCGACTGTACCTTTCTCTTCGGCACCGACGACATGGGACGCGATCTCTGGACCCGCACCTGGGAGGGCGCGCGCATCAGCCTGATCATCGCCTTTGTCACGATCCTGATCGACATGATCATCGGCATGAGCTTCGGCCTCATATCGGGCTTCTTCGGCGGCGCCGTGGACGCGGTGATGCAGCGCTTTGTCGAGATCGCCAACAGCGTGCCGCGTCTTGTCATAGTGTCGGTACTGGCCATATTCATGCCAAAGGGCATCAATCTTGTCGTCATCGCCCTGCTGCTGACAGAGTGGATCGGCATGAGTAAAATCGCCCGCGCGGAGATGCTCAAGCTCAAGGAGCGGGAATACGTGCTGGCCAGCCGGACGCTCGGCGCGGGCAGCTTCCATATCATATTCAGGCAGATCCTGCCGAACACCATCGGCCCGATCATCACGCAGGTGATGTTCTCGATCCCCACGGCCATCTTCACCGAGGCTTTTCTGAGCTTCGTCGGCGTCGGCATCGTACTGCCGCAGTGCTCCATCGGCTCGCTGATCGAGGACGGCTTCAACAACATCACGACCCTGCCGTATCAGATCCTGCCGCCGATCTTCGTGCTTGCGCTGCTGATGCTGGGCTTCAACTTCATCGGCGACGGCTTCCGCGAGGCGCTGGCCCCGAAGCTCGAGGATATGTGATACAGATTTTCCTTAAAACGGCCTGAAGCCGTTTAATAGCGCCAATGGCGCGTGGAAAATCGTATTAGACGTGTTTTGTGCCGTCAGGCACAAAATGGGCAGCGCGTTTTACGCGATGCCTTTCCGTTAAAATCCGCCATTTTAACGGAAAATAGTGTAAGAGGAGGGCGGACATGAACGAAAAAGCGATCCTGGAGATCCACGACCTGGATATCTCCTTTCGTACCAACGCCGGCGTGATCCACGCGATCCGCGGGGTGAACCTCGACCTGCAGAAGGGCGAGACCGTCGCCATTGTGGGCGAATCCGGCTCCGGGAAGTCCGTCACGATGAAGGCGGCCACGGGACTGCTCGACGCAAACGCCACGGTCAACGGCGGCGAGGTACTTTACCGCTGCGTCGAGAGCGACGGCAGCGAGCGGATCGTCGATCTGCTGAAGCTGCCGAAAAAGGAACTGCGCAGCAGCATCAACGGCCGCCACATCGCCATGGTGTTTCAGGACCCGATGACGAGTCTCGATCCCACGATGACGATCGGCCGCCAGATCATGGAGGGCATGCTGATGCACCTCCGGCTGAGCAAGGCCGAGGCGAGGGCGCGCGCCGTGGAGCTGCTGGAGCTGGTCGGCATCCCGGAGGCTGAAAAGCGCATGAAAAACTATCCGCACCAGCTCTCGGGCGGCATGCGGCAGCGTGTCGTCATCGCCATCGCGCTCTCGAGCGACCCGGATATCCTGATCTGCGACGAGCCGACGACGGCGCTGGACGTGACGATCCAGGCCCGTATTCTCGAGCTGATCAAGGACATCCAGAAGAAAATGGGGCTTTCGGTCATTTACATCACGCACGATCTCGGCGTGGTCGCGAAGGTGGCGGACTATGTGAACGTGATGTACGCCGGGAAGATCGTCGAGGTCGGCAACGTCAATGAGATCTTCTATGACCCGCGGCATCCCTACACCTGGGGACTGCTCTCGGCCATGCCCGATCTCGAAACGGACGACGAGAGACTGTATTCGATCCCCGGCTCGCCGCCGAGCCTGCTGCGTGAGCCGGTCGGCGACGCCTTCGCGCCGCGCAACGCGATCGCCATGCGCGTCGACGAGCTCGGAGAGCCGCCGCTCTTTCAGATATCCGAGACCCACTATGCCGCCACCTGGCTGCTGCACCCCTATGCGCCGAAGGTGGAAATGCCCGCCGAGCTCAAAGCCCGGCTGCAGCGCGCAAGAAAGGAGGCGGAGAGAGTCCAATGAGTGAAGCACTGTTACAGGTGGACAAGCTTGTCCAGCATTTTCCGATCTCCCGCAGCTTTACCGTCAAGGCGGTCAACGGCGTTTCTTTTTCCATCTACCCCGGCGAGACCTACGGACTCGTGGGCGAGTCCGGCTCCGGCAAGACCACGATCGGGCGCAGCATTATCCGTCTCTATGATCCGACCGGCGGCTCCATCCGCTTCAACGGGCGGGAGATCTCCGGCCGCATGAACCGGGAGACACGCAACATGCTGCGTGAGGATATGCAGATGATCTTCCAGGACCCGATGTCGTCCCTGAACCCGCGCAAAAAGGTGGGCGACATCATCGCGGAGGGCCTGGATATCCACCACCGCTACGCCAGCCGTGCCGAGCGAAGAGCCGCCGTGCAGGAGCTGCTGAAAAAGGTCGGCCTGTCGCCGGCGCACGCCGAGCGATATCCGCATCAGTTCTCCGGCGGACAGCGCCAGCGTGTCGGCATCGCCCGCGCGCTGATCATGAACCCGAAGCTCATCATCGCCGACGAGTGCATTTCGGCCCTGGACGTGTCGATCCAGGCCCAGGTCGTCAACCTGATGAAGGACATCCAGGACGAGACGGGCTGCGCCTATCTGTTCATCGCCCACGATCTGTCGATGGTGAAGTATATCTCCGATCGGATCGGCGTGCTGCACCTCGGCTATATGGTCGAGACCGGCACGACCGAAGAGATTTTCTCCAATCCCATCCACCCCTACACGAAAAGCCTGCTCTCGGCGGTCCCCAACCCGAACCCTGAGGTCGAGAAGCGCCGCCACAGCATCCCCTATGATTACGCGTCCAGCGGCATCGACTACGATCTCGGCACCGAGCACCTTGTCGGCGGCAGCCACACCGTCCTCGCCACCGACGCGGAATTCGCCGCCTGGTGCGGGGAGGTATGAGTAAAGAGGAAAATCGTGCTATTGGGACTGAAAAATCTTGACAGCACCATGCTCAATCGCTATAATGAAAATGTAAAAGGCGTTGCCGGTAAACGGTTCAGCCTTTTGGAAGAGTTTCTATTTTAGAACCCGTCACTTGGCCGAGTGGCGGGTTCCGCGTTTTACAGTGACTGTGATGGTAAAACCAAGCACATGAAAGGTCAAAGTAATCGGCATAGCCTCACCTCCTTTACGGAGATGTGCTGAATCCGCCTACCGTATGTATGGCAACGCCTGCCCAAATGGGCATCATTATTCTACAGAAGCTGATAGGTTTTGTCAATCAGATTTACAAGAAGAACGCATTTACCGCAGCAATGAAAACGATCCGGCATACGATTGGCTCGCTTGGCCGTTCGTATGCCGGATTGTCTGTTATTTGTTGTTATCTGGCGATCAGTGCTGCTTGTTGTACTCAACCAGCGCTTTGGCGAGGATGTCCATCGCGCGCTCCAGGTCCTCCTGGCAGAGCACATAGGCCATGCGCACCTCGTTCTTGCCCATGCCGGGGGTGGCGTAGAAGGGCTCGCCGCAGGAGAACATCACGGTCTCGCCGTTGTCGTCAAAGTGCTGCAGCAGCCACATCTGGAAGCGGTCGGCGTCGTCGATGGGCAGCGCTGCCATCAGGTAGAAGGCGCCCTGCGGCTCGGCGAAGATCACGCCGGGGATAGCGCGCAGCTTGCGCACCATCGCGTCGCGGCGGCGGCGGTACTCATCGCGGATCGCGTCAAAGTAACTCGGATCGAGGGAGTAGAGCGCGGCGGCGGCGATCTGGTCGGCGGTCGAGCCGCTCAGACGGCACTGACACCATTTGAGCGCCTGGCTCATAAAGGCCTTGTTTTTGCTGATCAGCAGCCCGACGCGCGCGCCGCAGGCCGAGAAGCGCTTCGAGACCGAGTCGATGATGATCACGTTCTGCTCGAACTCGGGATACTGCAGGGCCGAGGTCAGCGGCTGTCCGTCATAGATGAACTCGCGGTATACCTCGTCGACGATGATGAAGAGATCGTGTTCCTTGGCGATCTGCAGCATCAGCTCCAGCTCCTCGCGCGTCAGCACCGTGCCGGTGGGGTTGCCGGGATTCGTGATCAGGATCGCGCGGGTGTGCTCGTTGATGCACGCCTCCACGCGCGCACGGTCGGCGTAGTGGTAGTTCTCCTCGGGGCAGGTCGTCAGCGGGCGGATCGTGGCCCCGGCCAGTGTGACCGAGGTGTGGTAGTTCGGGTAGAAGGGCTCGGGGATGACGATCTCATCGCCGTCGTCGAGCAGGGCCGCCATCGTCATCTGCAGGGCCTCGCTGCCGCCGTTTGTCGGCAGGATGTCGCGGCGCTCAAGCTCAACGCCGATGCCGCGGTAGTAGTGCCGCACACCGTCGAGCAGCTCCGGCACGCCGGTGGAGGGGCAGTAGGCCAGCACCGGCTCGGAGAAATCGCGCAGCGCCTGGAAGTAGGCGTCGGGCGTGAGGATGTCCGGCTGGCCGATGTTCAGATGGTAGATCTTGATGCCGCGCGCCTTTGTCTCGTCGGCATAGGGGTTGAATTTGCGCATCGGCGACAGCCCGCAGCGCTCCATCTTGGATGAAAACTTCATAAAAACACGTCCTTTTGTATCAGGAATAGGGATAGGGGAGCCGCGGACCTCTTATTCAAAGTCTAAAACGCGCTCCATCCGCACCAGCGTCAGGCGGTTGCGGATCGCGGCGGAAATCGGCAGCATCTCACTCTCGAGCGCGGGGTCGATGCCCACATGCTCCGGCAGATACTTGCAGCCGCAGGCCTTGTAGAGCGCCTCCATCTCCTCGCTCGAGGGGATCTCGTCGATGATCGCGCGGATCTCGTCCCAGTGGTCGACGATATTCTGCGGATCAAAGGTGCCGAGTACGTCGTGCTCGTTCTCCTTCATGATGCCGTCGTACAGCCGCTCGCCGAACTTCTCCATGACCCACGCGGGGCTGAGTGGCTCGAAGGCCTTCGCGCGCGGGGTCAGCTTGCCGATGCGCTTGTACTCGCGGATCGCGGCGTAGGTGCCGACACCGACGCACTCGCCGTGGATGCCCTCGGCGCTCTCGAAGCGCGGGGGGTGCATCTCGACCAGGTGGGCCATCAGGTGCTCGGCACCCGAGGCGGCGCGGGAGTTGTCCCAGAGCTGCATCGTAAGGCCGGACTTCATCTGGGCCATGGTCATGGCCTCGTGGTCGACCTCGCCGGTGGCGGCCATCTTGTCGGCGGCGGCGCGCATGATCTGCAGCGCCTCGTCGGCAAGGCCCGCGACCATCGGGCAGTAGTCCTCGCCGGCGACCATCGCGGCGATCTTCCAGTCGGCCAGGGAGATGTATTTTGCAAGGATGTCGTTGATGCCGCTGGACACGAGGCGCATCGGGGCGCCCTGGATGATGTCGAGATCGGCCACGACCAGCGCGGGGGCGCACATGCGCGTGGACTTCTTCTGCCCCTTGATGATGGCCGAGCAGATACTGGCCGTGAAGCCGTCGGAGGATGCGAGCGTCGGCACGGCGACGAAGGGGATGCCGAGCTTGTAGGCGGGGTAGCGGCCAAAGTCCATGATCGTGCCGGCACCGAAGGCCACGATGACCTCGGGACGGTCGAGCTTTTTCATCATGTCCTCGATCAGCACGTCCTCAGCGCGAAGGCCTTTGCTCTCAAGCACGATCTCCTGGTCGGCCTTGAGATGCCGATCGCCGATCAGATTGTAGACAAAGCTGTCGTACACGACGGCGCGGCGCTTGTCTTTAAGACCGACGTCCGCCATGTACTGCTCGAAGTTTTTGAGTGCGCCGTACTCGACGACGACCTTCTTGGTTTCGAGCTCGTGGGTGCGGCCGCAGGAACATTTTCCGACATATTGGGTGCAATCCATAATCATGGGAATCGACCTCCAATTGAGTAATTACTTGGATTGATACCCTATTATACACTATTCGGGTACGCTTTGAAAAGGGGATTTTGCACAATCCCCGCAACTGTTCGCTTTTCCTCTTGAAAAAAAACGGATTGATGATAAAATACTATCTTGAGTTATTATGTCCAGCGCGACAATTCTTTCCGCAACAGGTGAACAAGATGAGAATTCTTCGAAAATGGCTGAGCCTGGCGCTGTCGCTGTGCCTGGCGGCAGCACTCGTCCCCTGCGCTCTGGCCGAAAACGCGGCCGAGCCGGAGACCGCCTCCGCCGACGATGCGCGCTTTGCCGACCGCAGCTGGGAGGAGGTCCTCCGGGGGCTGATGGACCAGTACGGCACCTTCGACGAGGGCATCACGGCCGGTTATTACAACACCGTGACCGGCGAGGAGCACTACTTCCGGGGCGATGTGTATATGGTCTCCGGCAGCATGTACAAGGTGCCGCTGAATATGTACTATGCCGAAAAGATCTCGAACGGCACCATGCAGTGGACCGACACGGTCGGCGGCATCGACTATAAGCGCGCCCAGGAGTGGACCATCGTCAACTCCGACAACGATATGGCCGCCAGCATGTGGAAGGCCATGGGCGGTTACCGCGAGTTTCGCGAGGGCATCGCTCCCTACATGGGCGTGGACGTCAGCACAGCGCCGAACGCCTATTTTGACGGCCGCGCGCAGTTCACGGCCGAGCAGATGATTTTCTGTCTCAAAGAGCTCTATTTCCATTCCGACAAGTATCCCGGCATCATCGACAATATGCTCAAGGCCGAGCGCTCGAACTATTTTCTCCGCAAGCCGCAGGCCTTCGAGGTCGCCCACAAATACGGCTGGTTCATCCCGAGCGAAAACCAGAGCCTGCTGTACATGGACGACTGCGCGATCGTCTATACCGACGATCCGATCCTGATCGTGCTCAATACGGCGGGCATCCACGATCCCTATAACTTCATGACCGATTTCTGCACGCTGATGATCGACTATACCCAGTACCACACCGCGGAGCGCTACCGGCGCATCGCGGCCGAGCAGGAGGCCGCGGCCATCGCCGCGCTGAACGGCGAAGACGCCGAACCGGCTGCCACGGCGGAGCCGGAAGAGACGGCGGGCGGCGAGACAGTCTCCGCCGCGCCGACGCCGCGCGTGACCGAAACGCAGGACGAACTGCCTGTTATGTCGCTGCTGCTGAGCGCGGCGGTGATCGTCGCGGCGGCGGTGCTGTGCCTGCGGCTGCTGCGCCAGCGCGCAAAGCTCAGACGCGAATGGGCCGTGGCGTCCGTGGCTCTCGCCGCGGCGGCGGTGCTGCTTGCTGTCAACGCGCCCAGTCTCAAGCCCATGGCGGCCGCCCCCAAGGAAAACCCGCAGGAGACGGTCATCAACTTCTTCGATGCGCTGAGCCGTCAGGATTACAACGAGGCGTACAGCTATCTCCAGAACTACAGATCGCTCGGACTGGAAAATATCCCGAACACGGTGCAGGGGCAGAAGCTGTATGACGCTCTGCGCGGCAGCTATTCCTACAGCCTTTACGGTACTTGTGTGCGCGAAGGACTGACCGCCCATCAGCAGATCCTGCTGAAAAGTCTCGACCTCCGGGCGCTGCGTGCCGATCTGAAAGCGGCGGTCAACCATGCCATGGAGAGCGAGACCCAGGGCAAGCGCTCCAGCGAGCTGGTCGATGAAAACGGCAATTACCTGTCTACCGTTACGGGAGCGGCCTATTCGTCGGCGATCGACGGACTGCTGCGCTCGAGCGAGCGATACATGACAACGACCGGACTGGAGCTGGAACTGCACTATGAAGACGGCGCCTGGAAGCTGGTCGTCGACCAGAAGCTGCTCTCGGCTTTGAGCGGCGGCGCCTACGGTGAGGGTGGTGAAACGGCATGAGTGAAAACGATCTGGATCAGAGACTGGACGACATCCTGAAGGAGTTTGCAGAAAATTCAAGCCGCGAGCCCTCGCCGACGGCGCTGCGCCCCGCGGCACAGCCGCGGCCGGCGTCCGGAAACACCGCTGCCCCGGAGACCCGTCCGGAGCCGGCGACGCCGCCCACGCCGCGCACACGGCGTGAGGAGCCTACGGCTGACGCCGCGGCACAGCCGCCCGAAAAGCGGGAGGAGCCGGCACCGCGCCGCCGTGCGCGGGCTGAGATGCGCCAAAGTGAGAGGGAAGCGGGCAAAAAGCCCGTCGTGAATATCGCTTCGACGCTCAAAGCGGGCCTGGCGCTTGTGGCTGCTGTGAGCATGCTCTGGGCGCTCGTGAACCTGCACCCCGACACGACCAAGACCGCGGCGGCCGGCTCCGGCACGCGCAAGACAAAATTTGACATGGCCGAGCGCATGAATGTCTTTACCGCGAACGCGGCCAGCGATGCGCTCGCTGACCTTGTTTACATCCCCAAGGTGTACACGATCCCCGAAAACGACCTCGTGGCGCCGAAGCCCAATCCGGCCTGCTTTGGCGAAACGGACGACCCCGCCGTGATCGAAGCGCTGATCGAGCGCTCCGCCGAGCTGCTCGAGGGCCAGGAGATGATCTGGAATCGCGATATCGTCCGCTTTCAGGGTTCGACCATGCGCTACTACTGCGACGATACGCTGCTTGTCGTCACCTGGAAGGAGCTGCGCGACAACTCGGTGCTGACCATGGCCGAGGTCAAGATGGCCGACGGCTCGCAGCTAAGGCGCGCGCTCGCAGGCAACAGCTACGGCTCGGGCGTGCGCATGAAGGCCACCGACATGGCCAGCGCCGTCAACGCTGTCATTGCCATCAATGGCGACTTCTATGACTACCGCCAGCTCGGCATCACAGCCTACCAGCGGCAGCTTTACCGCAACAATCCCGCCCTGGTTGACACGGCCTTCTTTACGGCCGGCGGCGATATGCTCTTCTCCCACCGCGGCGAGCTGATGGGCGAGGGCGAAGCCCAGGCCTTTATTGAGCGCAACGACGTGGTCTTTGCCGTGGCCTTCGGGCCGATCCTTGTGGAGGACGGCCAGGCCGTGCAGACCCTCAGCTATCCGGTGGGCGAGATCGTCAACCAGTACTCCCGCGCCGCGATCGCGCAGAAGGACCATCTGCACTATCTGCTGATGACCGCCGGACAGGAGGGCAATTACATCCGCCGTCCCACGACCAACGAGCTCGCGGGCTATCTCGCCGCGTGGGGCGTGCAGCGCGCCTATAACCTCGACGGCGGCCAGACGGCCACGATAGCCATGCAGGGCACGACTGTCAACCGCGTCGACTGGGACAACGAGCGCACCATGAGCGATATCATCTACTTTGCCACGGCTCAGCCGGGAGAGGGGGAGAACCCATGACGCAGATCGCCCTGACTGTCGGCGGTGTCAATATCTACTGGAACGCGGTTTTGATCTGCCTGGGGATCGCCGCCTGCTTTTGCCTGACCTGGGCGCTCTTCACCGCCAACGGCGGACAGGACAACACCCTGCTGCTCCTGCTGCCGCTCGGCATGCTCTTTTCGGTGCTGATCGCCCGGACTCTTCACTGGGACTGCCATATCGAGCAGTACCCCTCGCTGTTTGCAGCCTTGACGGACTATTCCACCGGCGGCTTCTGCATGCCCGGCGTGCTGCTGGGCACGTCGCTGGCGGTGCTGTGCGTGCGTGCGCTGGGCTTTACCGGCAATGCCGGACGGCTCTTTGACTGTCTCGCCCCCGGCGCGGCGCTCGGCATTGCGCTGATCCGCCTTTCGAACCTTTTCACCTCCGCCGACCGTGCGAAGATCGTCGTCACGACGCCCTTTCTGCAGCACCTGCCGATCGCCGCGCCGGTCACATCGGGCTCCGGCGTTGAATACCGCTTTGCAACCTTCTTCTGGCAGTTTCTGCTGATGCTGCTGATGAGCGCCCTGCTGCTGCGTTTCTTCTTCAAGCGCCGCCGCGCGCCGATGAAGGCCGATCAGCCGCGCGACGGCAACGTGGCGCTGCTTTTCCTCAACTGGTACAGCGCGCTTGAGCTTGTGGCCGACAGTACACGCTACGACGGCAGCTTTCTGCGCATCAACGGTTTCGTCTCGCTCGGTCAGATCGTCGCGGCCTTCTCGCTGCTCGGCGTGCTGATCGTCTACACCGTGCGCTCGCGCCGCGCGGGCAGCAGCCGGAGCTTCCGCATTGTCCATTGGGTGCTGTTCTGGCTGAGCATCGGTGTCGTCGGTCTCTTTGAGTATCTCGTGCAGCGCTTCGGCGGCATGTACCTGATCTGCTATGCGGTCATGAGCCTGGCCTGCGCCGCGGCGGCGTACATCAATCTCCGCATGTACCGCAGCGTCTGCAAAGCCCCGACACCGCGCCGCGCCAGACGGTAATGGCTGTTTGTCAGTATATGGCATTCTTTTGCCGCAGGACTCTTGTCCTGCGGCTTTATTTGTGGTATCATGTCGCCGCAAGCAAACCGATGCGGGATCAGCGCTCCGAATGGGACGCTGTCAACAGGGGAATGTGGGTGTGATTCCCACGCGAGGCCGTCACTGTGAGGTGGGGACAGAAAAAATGTCTCCCGAAGTCAGAATACCTGCCCGAGCCGCGGTAATCTGCACCGCGGCAGCAGCCGGAGTTCCGCGTTACCCGGACAAAACAGCAAGCGGCAATCGTATAAAGACCGCTCTCTCTTTTGCTCCGGCTGTTGTTCGGAAAATAAGAAAGGAGAGACAGAACATGTCAAAGAAAAACAGAAGCATTCTCATTGGCGTGGCCATTTTGCTTGTATTGGTCATCGCCGCCCTGGCCGTATACAACGGCACGAGACCCCAGGCCCAGGCGGGCACCAAGACCATCACGGTCGAGGTCGTCCACAAGGACGAGAGCAGAAAGGAATTTAAAATCACGACGAGCGCGGAAAACCTCCGCGGCGCACTGGACCAGGAAAATCTGGTACAGGGCAGCGAGAGTGAGTACGGGCTCTATATCGAGACTGTCGACGGCGAGACCGCGGACAGCGCCAACCAGGAGTGGTGGGCGGTCACGAAGGACGGCACCATGACCGAGACCGGCGTCGAGGGCATCATGATCGCCGACGGCGAGCACTATGAGCTCACCCTCACGGTCGGCTGGTAAGGGGAGCGAGTCTCGCCGCACCGCGCTGAGTGTCCGCGAGATCGCGCTCCTGCCGCTGCTGGGAGCGCTGATCTTCGCCACCAAGTTTGCCCTGGCCACGCTGCCGAATATCAATCTCAACAGCCTGCTGATCATCCTGACGGTCGTATTCTTCGGCTGGAAGGCCTTCTACAGCGTGGGCGTGTATATCATGCTCGAGGGCTTGGTTTTCGGCTTCAGCGTCTGGTGGTTCAGTTATATCTTCGTATGGCCGGTGCTGGTGTTCGTGGCCATGCTCTTTCGGAAAAACGAATCACCGCTGCTGTGGGCGGTGATCGCCGGGGCCTACGGGCTCTGCTTCGGGCCGCTGATGTACATACCGTATTTCTTCATCAACGGCGGCTGGGAGATGTACTTCGCGATGTGGGTCAACGGCATCCCCTTCGATCTTGTGCACTGCGGCGGAAATTTCGTGCTGACGCTGGTGCTCTACCGGCCATTGCACGCGCTGCTCACGCGCTTGGTCGAAAAAACTTGAAAACAAATAAAACAAGGGCGAAGCCGTTCGGCTTCGCCCTTGCCAATAATACGTTGTTTACATCCCGCAGATATCGTCGGCGCGGCGGACGCGGACGCAGAATTTGTTGCGGATGGCGGTCATGTGCTCCAGGTCCAGCACATAGTCCATCTCGAGCTCGCCGCCGCGTTCGTCGAACTGCGAGAGGATCTGCCGCGTGTCCATGCCCATCGAGGCTGTGCCGTAGGGCGTCTCGTAGGCAAAGCGGCTGCGAAAGCCGGGCTCGAATTCCATCTGGCTTGTGACGGTGCCCTCGCGCCGGACGACCACGCGCCCGGGGGCGATCTCCATCTGGGTCAGCGTGCCGGTCAGCCCGGTCACCTCGCTCTCCCAGTAGCTCAGACGGCCGACGCCGTTTTCAAAGCTGTAGGTGCCGTCGGTGGTGAATTCCATGCGGTCACTGTCTTCCCGGTCGTAGCCGTGCACCGAGTCGATATCAATGACGACGGGGGTTCCGTTCATTTCGTTTTCTATCATGTCAGTTCTCTCTTTCTGTCAAAGGCACAGGCGTGACCGGCTGCTGCAGATCCTCGCCCAGAAACAGCGGGGCATAGTGCGCAAAAACGGCGCTCTCGCCGGTCGTATAGCAGCGCAGCGTGCCGCGCTTGCCCGAGGGCGCTTTTCTGTCCAGCTGTTCACACAGCTGCTCGGCGGCGCAGCGCGAGGCCTCAAGAATCGCGACATCCGCCCCCAGATAGTCCCGCAGGGCGTCGTCGATCAGCCCGTAGTGGGTGCAGCCCAGCACCAACGTGCGGATCCCAGCATCGCGCAGCGGCCTGAGATAGCTGTCGATCGCGGCGAGGAGCTGCGGATCGTCGCGCCTGGTGTGTCCCTGCTCGACCAGCGGGGCGAAGAGCGGGCAGGCCACGGGGATGACCTCATGCTCGCACGCAAGCGCAGCGGCAAAACGCCCGCTGCGGATCGTCGCCTCGGTCGCGATCAGACCGACGGGGCCGGTGTCGGGCAGACGGTGCAGCGCCTCCGCCGTGGCGTTCAGCACGCCGATGGCCGGGATCTCGCTCGCGGCCAGCAGATCCGGCGCGACGCTGGACACGGTGCCGCAGGCGGCCAGAATGGCCTTGACGCCGTGCGCGGTGAGAAACGAGAGGTTGTTGACGGAAAAGCGCCGCAGCTCTTCGATTGGCCGCCCGCCGTAGGGCGCGTGGCCGGCGTCGGCAAAGAAGACAATGTCCTCCTCGGGCAGCAGCGCGCGCAGGGCGCGCACGGCGGTCAGCCCGCCAAAGCCGGAATCGAATACACCGATCGGCCGAGCATCCATCGCAAGACCTTCCTCTCATTCCAAAACAGTTTACTGTGAAAGCGCCGCTTTCACAGTAAATATTTGACTCAAGTGCCCGTTCCTCGCCCCTGGCGGGGC
Source organism: uncultured Eubacteriales bacterium (assembly GCA_900319275.1). Classification (GTDB taxonomy): domain Bacteria; phylum Bacillota; class Clostridia; order Oscillospirales; family Oscillospiraceae; genus Limivicinus. Next base: position 2,735 of record ONNS01000035.1, on the reverse strand, counting down.
AACCGGAACGGATGCACAAAAATCCCCATGCGCGGCAGCCTTTCATTTTTCGTGGCGCGGATACTCCGCATGGGGATTTAGCTATTATACACGCTTTCCCGCTATAGTACAAGATAAATCGTTTATAAATAATTCGGTTTTTTCGCCTTGCACTTTGTGAGAAAGAGTGTATAATACTGCATACTGCATTAACGCGCAGCAGATTGCGTTGAAAATGGCATTTTTCGCCTGTTTCCCGGACGAATCACGGAGGTGACGGCTTTGCAGCTTGAATTGAGCAAAAAGGAGTTCCGGCGGCTGCTGGACATGGTCTATATCGGCAACTGGATATTAAACTCGGCCCGCGGCGACGACCGCTTTGAGGACTATGACGATCTGGAGGAGAAGCTGTTCTCCCTCTGCGCACAGCAGGGCATGGGCGCGCTCTCCCAGGTCTGGGAGGGCCATATCTATCCCTCCCATGCCTACGAGGAGGGCGGCATCCACGAGGCGATCGCCGACTATGAGGACGCGGTGTTCTATCAGATCCTGGCCGAGGAGCTCGCCCGGCGGGATCTCGGCCTTGAGGACAGCGACCCCGAGGATTTCACCGAGCTCACCGAGCGCATGGAGGACTATCTCGACGAGTTTGAGAAAAACGGCCTCGACGATATAAATGTGGAATTGGAGTAAATTATGCACGACGAACTGACAAGGATCGATATTCAGAAGATGGAAGCGGAGCTCGAGGAGCACCGCCGCGAGTGGCCTGACCTGATCGCCGAGGTGCAGCGCACCCGCGCTTTCGGTGACCTGAGCGAGAATTACGAGTACAAGGCCGCCAAGCAGGAGCAGAACCAGTGCCGCCGGCGCATGCGCTATCTCGAAAACATGATCAAGACCGCCCGCATCATCGAAGACCACTCGGCCGCGGACGAGGTCGGACTTTATGACAAGGTGGAGATCTATCTGCCCGAGGACGACGAGACCGAGACGGTCCAGATCGTCACGACGGTGCGCTGTGACGCCAACCACGGCTTCATCAGCAAGGAGAGCCCCTTTGGCAAGAGCATCCTCGGCCGCAAGGTGGGCGACCGGATCACGGTGCATGTGAACGACAGCTACAGCTACGAGGCCGTGATCCGCTCGATCACCAAGGGCGAGGACGACGGCTCGGCGGCTCTGCTGTAAGCAATGAACAGGGAAGCGTATAAGCTGCCGAATCGGATCGTCTCGGCGCTCGGCTGTGCCGCAGTGCTGGGTCTTTTCGCCTGGTGGCTGCGGCAGAACACCCATACCGGCGCGCTCGGCATCCTGGCCGCGGCGGCCAGCGCCGGGCTGTTTCTGGCGCTGGGGCTGCGCTATGTGCCCTCCTTTACCGCCTTCTGGACGCCATCGGACGAACCCGCTGCGGATCGGGCGGAGCCTAAGTACATGGCAGCGCGCATTTTCGTCGCGGTGCTCGCCTGGGACATGCTGGTGCTGCTGCTCGCCTGGCTGCTGCGCCGCGCCTTCGGCCATGCCGGCGGCTTTGCCAAAACACTGGACTTCTGGCGCTGTCTGGACAGCGGGCATTATCTCGCCATTGCCGACGACTGGTATCTCAGCGTCGGCGATCGAAGCCGGGTGGTGCAGCTGGTATTTCTGCCGGGCTACCCGCTGCTGATCCGTCTCGGACGGCTGCTGACCGGGGATACGCTCACGGGCGGGCTGCTGACTGCGGCGCTGTGCTTTGCCGGTGCCGCGTGTCTCCTTTACCGCCTGCTGCGGCTGGAGTATTCCCACGCGATCGCCCTTCGCTGCGTGGTGCTGCTGTGCCTGTGGCCGGGCAGCTTTTTCTTTGCCGCGCCGATGAGCGAGAGCCTCTTTCTGCTGCTGAGCCTTGGATGCCTGCTGCTGGCGAGAAAGGGACATTTCCTGCCTGCGGCGCTCTGCGGCGCCTATGCCGCGTTCACGCGCTCGCTGGGGCTGACGCTGATCGTGCCGCTGGTGATGGAGCTGTTCCACGGCGGCTTTCACTGGAAGAAGGCGCTGCCGATCGCGCTGGTGCCGCTGGGCTTTGCGGCCTATCTCGCGGTGAATGTGCAGGTGTCCGGCAACGCGTTCCAGTTTATGGTCTACCAGTCGGAGCACTGGGGACAGCGACTCGGCTTTTTCTGGAATACGGCCTCGTATCAGGCCAACCGCGCCGCGTCGACCTTTGCCGAGAATCCGCACAACTTCTTCGGCCTGTGGCTGCCGAACCTGCTGGCAGGCTTTGGCGCGCTGGGGCTGATGCTCTGGGCGGCGCCCCGGCTGAGGGCAAGTTATACGGCCTGGTTTATCGCCTATTTTGTGATCGCCATCGGCCCGACCTGGCTGCTCTCGGCGCCGCGCTACCTGCTGGCCATGCCGACGCTGCCGCTCGCCGCGGCCCTGGCCGGGGAGGACCGCCTCGTGCGTACCGTCGCCGCGCCGCTGCTCACGGCAGCCTCGGCGGCCTATTTTATCATGTTCCTGCTGCGCTGGCAGGTGTGGTAAAGTACGTGCTGCAAAAAAAGGTTTAGCGGCACAAATGATGGTTCTGCCGTAGGGGAGGGGCTTGCCCCTCCAGCGCACAAATCAAATCATTTGCAAAAAAATAAACGGCGCAATCGCAGTATTTTGGTTCTGCGGTCGCGCCGTTTATTGCCTATAACTTTGTCTCCACGTCCGCCGTTGGCGGACGTAAGCGGGCAATAGCCCGCAGCTGACGCACAACGCGCGTCAGCTGGAGA
>ONNS01000099.1 GCA_900319275.1 uncultured Eubacteriales bacterium | reverse complement strand
ACCGAAGGGGTACTGCACTTCGTCGGCATAGCTCCAGCCGGACGCGCCGGGGAGAGCGCCCGCCGCACCGTTCGCGTTGCCCTGACCCATCACGCTGTCGGCATAGCGGGTCTCATAGTAGCGATAGCCGATGTAAATGCCTTCCGCCTGGAAGGAAACATATTCGGCGGTTTCATCCTGCCCGATCGCTGCGTTGATCTGATCGACATTGGCAAACTGAGGCGTTCTTGTGCCGGAGTTGACGACCGCAGGAGCGGACAGAGAGCTGGTGGCATAGGTGTCGGTCAGATGGCCCGACGGATTGACCGCGCCGCGCAGAATCTCCGCAACGCCTGTAAAGCCCTTGTGTCCCGGATAGCCGATCATGACGACGGCGTCGGCATATTCGTTCAGCTCATGGACCTCCATCGGGTAGGGGCTGTTCAGCAGGACGACCACCTTGTCGAAGCTGGCGCGCGCCATCTCGAGCAGGTCGCGTTCATTTTTGTGCAGCGCGAGCGAGCTCATGTGCGTGCCGTCGTCGTCCACGTCGTCCATCATGAGGTCGGTGCCTTCGGCGCCTTCGCGGGTGAATACGACGATGGCAGCGTCGTTATAATCGGCAAAGCTGTCCCGGATCGCTTCGTAGAACGCCTTCGGCTCCTCCGTGCCGGCAGCAGAGCCCGAGACGACGATGTTGGTGCCGCCCCACGGGGTCGTCTGGAGGACGCCGCGCACCGCCGTCGCGTTGTTCTCCAGGGTATCCCACGCCTCCGCATTGACTGTGAAGCCCTGCGCTTCGAGCGCGCCGCGCAGTGTCACAACGTTGATGCTGTCGCGGAATACCTTGGTGCCTGCCGCGCTGGCCTGGAAGGCGGGTTCCACTGCGCCGTGACCGAGCACCGTGATTTTCTGCTCGTCCTTGAGCGGCAGCGCGCCGTTGTTCTTCAGAAGGACAGCGCCTTCACGCATTTCTTCTACGTTCTGCGCAAAAGCGGCTTCCAGCGCAGCCGCCTGCGCATCGGGGTCATCAAAGGCGCCAAACGAGCTCTTGTAATAAACCGTGTCTCCGGCTTCTCCGGTGTCGACGAGCTTGGAGGTGCTCGTGCCGAGCGCCATGTTGATGTAGCTTCCGTTTGCCAGGGCAAGCGGCTGTCCGACGAGGGACAGGACCAGAATTACCGCGAAGATACCGGTAAGTCCGGCCCAGAGTTTGCTTTTTCTCAAAATTGCTTCCTCCTGTTTCTTTTTTATTTTGCCTGAATGTGACTCCACTGTACCGGATTATTTTCGCCCTCGCAATTTCTTTCGCGTACATGGTCATTTCTGCCTCGCAGATGGTCGCCGCGGCATAGAAAAACGCCTGTATTCCGGACTAATACAGGCGTAAGATCAATCTTATCCATTTTGCACAAACAGCACGTCGAGCGAGAACACACCGTCCTCCCAGACCGCACTCAGTACGCCGCCGTACTTTTCGGCGACATAGCGCATCGAGCGCATCCCAAAGCCGTGATAATCCGTGTCTCCCTTGGATGTCATCGGCAGCCCGTCCGCAAACTGCGGCTTCACAGCACACGGGTTTTCGACATGGATCGAAAGCATATTGCCTCTTGCGGCTGTGTGCAGCATGACGATACGCCGCTCGGCCACCGGCTCCTTTGCCGCTGCCTCGACCGCATTGTCGATCGCATTTCCGAACAGGGAGCAGATATCCTCGGTACGCATGAACGAAAAAGCCTTGCCGTCTACGATGCACTGGAGCTTGACACCGAGCTTTTCGGCAAAGAATGACTTCTCGGCAAGAACAATATCGAGATCGTCATTGCCGGTTTTGGCCAGGTTGTCATACAGCAGGATGGCACTCTCCAGTTCTGCGATGCTCCGCTCCTGATCCGCTTCGGACTGGTGACGCAGCGCGGAGATCTGATGCTTCAGATCATGACACTTGCGATTGATGACCTCGACGGCTGCACGGCTCATCTCTCGCTGCTCCTGCTCCTGCTTGAGGAGTCTTGCCAGAAGCATCTGCTCCTGTTCGGCCTTCCGGAAGCGGAACAGATCCAGCAGGATCACGAGCAGCAGCACACAGGACAAAAAATCAAAAAACTGTTCCCCGACGTTGTTTCCCTCGTTCCAGTTTGTCCAGAAGCTCACAACGTATACGATCACGGAGGAAACCACCGCAAACAGGATCAGCTGCGTGCTCTTGATCTCGGTCGGATCGATACCGAAGCGGCGATTCTTTTTCAGGAACAGGTACAGGAAGCCAAGCGCTGTCAGCATCAGCGCGATCTCTATGATTTGCGAGGCGAGCTCTCCGATCGGCAGCAAAAACCAGATCACCCGGCTGAGACAGTGGACCATGTGCTGCACTGTGTGCGCAACACAGCAGTAGAACGCGAGCTGTTTCACAGACAGTTCGAACGAGGCCTACAGGATCAGCGCAGACAGCAGAATCATGATCAGAAAGCTGGCCGTAAAACCGTTGCCAAGCAGTAACGCAGGCGTAATATATCCGCCCGGAACCAGAAACGGCAGCGCGAGGTAGACCGCGCAAAGCGGCAGCAGCCGCAGCCAAAAGCCGTTTCGTCGGGGAAGCTTCCGACACAGCAGCAATTCGAGCGCAAGGATCTGGATATGAAACTCATTGACAAACCACAGCGTCATGACAGCCGTCCTCCGATCACCCGCGCGAGCTTTTCCAGACACTCCCTGCGCCGTCTGCGCGACAGCGGTATCTGATCGCCGCCGATCTCAACGGTATCCCTGCCAATGCTTGTGATATGTGCACAGTTGACAAGATGGCTCGGACTCGGCTTGATAAAGCCCGAAAAACGCGCATCCTCCTCAATCGTGCCAAGCTTGCCGTAGAGATGGAAAACGCCGTCACGGGTGTGAAAGATCAATTCATGGTTCAGAATCTCGACATAATAGATGTCGTTCACGTCCACGACCTTGATGCCGTCCTTCTGGTTGATCGCGTACGGCGCAGTCTGCCGTGTGCTCAGCCTGCGCACGATACGGTCCATCTTCATCCCGAATTCCTCATAAGAAACCGGTTTGATCATAAACGCCATGGCCTCGACCTCGTAGCCTTTGATCGCGTACTGCGCCATGCTTGTAATGAACACGATCGGCACCTGATCGTCCTGCCTGCGCAGCCGCTTTGCGCACTCCATACCGTCCATGATCGGCATCGCAATATCGAGCAGTACGGCGTCGTAATTGCTGCGAAACGCTTCTAAAAACATAAGGCCGTTGTTAAAACGCTCGCAGGCAATCGCCATCTGATGCTCGGTGCCGTAGCGCGCGGCGTACTCCGTCAGCAGCCGGGCCTGCCGGTTGTCATCCTCTACCACGGCCAATCGAAGCATTTCTGTCCTTCCCTTCTTTGCTTTTTTATCAGTATAAGCCTTATTTCGCTCTGCTGCAAGTGAAAAAGATGACACTCATTACGCCGCAGCAAACAGCTTCATACGAAAAAGCGCCCTGTCGGCACGGCACAAGGGCGGCGACAGGGCGCTAAGTTCACTTGATGTTCTCTTCCGCGCAGTTGTCCAGCACACGAAAGCCCATCTCGCCGGGCTTGGCGATCGGGAATCTGGCAATGCTGGTCTCGTCGAAGTTGGCGGCGATGCGCTGCTCGGGGTTGAGACGCAGATCCTCATCACCGGGCGCGTTGCGGCGGTTTTTCTTTTTTGACAACAATATCACCTCCCCGAAATAGCTTGCGTCCGGAAAGGCCAATTATTCGGATTGTGCAAAACAGGTATTGAAAAACACCCTGCAAGCGTTTAAAATGAAAGGACAATTCCCCAGGAGGCTGTAAAATGAAGAATACCCAGACGGAGACAGGCATGGAAGCTCCCTCACCTGTCCCGCTGCGCTTTGACCCATCCCCCGCGCTCGGACTCAGCGACGAGCAGGTCCGCCAGCAGCGCGAGGATGGGCTTGTCAATCTGGCTGTCGATCCGCCGACGAAGAGCGTCTGGCAGATCGTGCGGGAAAACCTGTTTACCTATTTCAATTTGGTGTTTGCGATCCTCGCTGCACTGGTCATCGCCGCGGGCTCGCTGCGCAGCCTGACCTTTATGGTGGTCGTCGTTGTGAACGCCCTTGTCGGCATCGTGCAGGAGCTGCGCGCCAAGGCCGAGCTTGACAAGCTCTCGGTGCTCAATGCCCCGCGCGCGCGCGTGATCCGCGCCGGACGCGAATGGGACGTGGCGGCCGAGGAGCTGGTGCAGGAGGACGTGGTGGTGTTTCGCGCCGGATCCCAGATCTGTGCCGACGCCGTGGTGCTGACCGGGCACTGCTCGGTCAACGAGTCGCTGCTGACCGGCGAGCAGGACGAGGTCAGCAAAAGCGAGGGCGACGAGCTGATGTCCGGCAGCTTCCTTGTCAGCGGTGAGTGCCGCGCAAGGCTGACACGCGTCGGGCGTGAATCCTATGTCTCGCAGCTTGCGCAGCGTGCCAAGGCCATGGACAAAAAAGAACAGTCGGAGATGCTGCGCACGCTCGACCGCCTGGTGGCCGTCATCGGCATCATCATCATTCCGATCGGCGCGCTGCTGTTCTGGCAGGCCTATGTGCAGGACGGCGCCACCTTTTCCGAGAGCATCGTATCCATGGTGGCCGCCATTGTCGGCATGATCCCCGAGGGGCTTTACTTTCTCACAAGCATCGCGCTGGCCGTCAGCGTCGTGCGGCTGAGCCGCCAGAACGTCCTGGTGCACAACATGAAGTGCATCGAGACGCTCTCGCGCGTGGACGTGCTGTGCGTGGACAAGACCGGCACGATCACCGAGCCCGAGATGCGTGTGACCTCCTTTGTGCCGCTCCCGGGCTACGATCCCCGCTCGATGCCGCCGCTGCGCACGCTGCTGAGCGACTTTGCCGCCGCGCAGAGCCCCGACAACGCCACGATGGAGGCGCTGCGCCGTGCCTTTGTGACGACCTCCGGGCTTAAGGCCGAGTCGGTTGTCCCCTTTTCCTCGCGCTGGAAATACTCCGCCGCCGTCTTTGAAGGGAAAACATATCTGCTGGGCGCACCGGAGCTTGTGCTGCGCGAGAATTACGAGCTGATCCGCACCGTGGTCGAAACCTACAGCGCCGAGGGCAGCCGCGTGCTGGTCCTGGCGCTCTACAGCGGCGTGCCGGACGGCGAGGGTCTGACCGGCGAGGCCCTGCCGCTCTCGCTGGTACTGCTGTCCAATCCGATCCGCCCCGACGCGCGCGAGACCTTCCGCTATTTTGCCGAGCAGGGCGTGCGCATCAAGGTCATCTCCGGCGATAACCCCGTGACCGTCTCGCATATCGCCGCGCAGGCCGGTATTTCCGGCGCCGAGCGCTATGTGGACGCGAGCACGCTCGGTGAAGCAGAACTCCCCGACGCGGTCGAGAAATACACGGTCTTCGGCCGCGTGACCCCCGAGCAGAAGCGGCTTTTTGTCCAGGCGCTGAAAAAAGCAGGCCACACCGTCGGCATGACCGGCGACGGCGTCAACGATATTCTGGCCCTCAAGGACGCCGACTGCTCGGTGGCGATGGCCTCCGGCTCGGAGGCCGCGTCCCAGGTTTCGCAGCTTGTCCTGCTCGACAGCAACTTTGCGAAAATGCCCGCCGTCGTCGGCGAGGGCCGCCGCGTGGTGAACAACATCCAGCGCTCGGCCGCGCTGTTCCTTGTAAAGAATATTTTCTCGCTGCTGATGGCCGTCTTTTCGGTCTGCTTCGGCTTCCGCTATCCGCTCGAACCCTCGCAGGTGTCGCTGATCAGCAGCTTTTCGATCGGGCTGCCGTCGTTCTTCCTGGCCCTGCAGCCCGAGCGCAGCCGCATCGAAGGGCATTTTATGACGAATGTACTTGTCAAAGCCCTGCCGGCCGGTCTGACGGACTTTCTGGTTGTCGGCGCGCTGGTGATCTTCGGCCAGGTATTCGTGGTGGACCCCGACGAGATCGCTACGGCCAGCACGCTGCTGCTGGCGATCGTGGGCTTTATGATCCTCTACCGCATCTCCCAGCCGATGAACACCGCGCGCTGGGGGATTCTCGCGCTCTCCGGTCTCGGTCTGATCATCAGCAGCGTCTTCTTCCCCTGGCTGTTTGCGCTGGAGAAGATGACGACGCGCTGCGTGATGCTGCTGGGCGTCTTCGCCTTAGTGACCGAGCCGCTGCTGCGCTACGGCATACAGGCCGTCGATTTCACGGCCAGGGGCTTTCGCATCTGGCACAAAAGCTGGCAGGAAAACCGCGAACGCCGCGCGCTGAAAAAGAAAATCGAACAAATGATACCGTAAAAAAGAGAGCATCCGCCAAAGCTCGGCAGATGCTCCCTTTTCAATTGTATAGGCTTTATCTACCCCTCCATGACGTGCATGGCGCGGATTTCCGGGGTTTGAATGCGTTCCATAAGGCCGAAGGCGTGGTTTTCCAAATAGTCCCAGTTTCCGTCCGTCAGTCCCTGGGCGGTAAGCTCGCGCACGATCGACGCGCAGATATCCTCGATCACGCCGGTCTTGGTCGCGCGGCCGGTCTCGTCGTTCTCGGCCGTCAGCAGGAAATCGAGCGCCGGACGCAACTCGGCGAGCTTCGGCAGCTCGTCCATGCCGCGCAGCAGCCACTTATAATAGGGCGCGTGGCGGCGGTTCAGGAGATAGATCATCTGTGCTGTGCTGCGCACAAAATCCGCAAGGGCGAGCATTGCAGCCCCCTCTTCCCCGTGGGCAAGGCAGCGGGCATAGTTATACTGGCCGGACTGTGCCATCTCGACGGCGCGGGCGGCCAGCTTTTTCAGCCGCACATCCTCGGGCATGCCGGTCAGGAGCTGCTGGCGGATCGCCGTAAACGCGCCGAGCTCGTCGAGCCAGACCTCGCCATTCGTCGCCTCGGCCAGGGCATAGGACGGCAGGCTCATCCACTGCTGCCAGGTTTCGGGTGCGCCGTTCATGCCGGTATAGCGCCGGTAAAAGGCCGAGAGGCGATGCACGCCGCGGCTCTCCTCGGCCATGGCGCTGCGCTGCGCGCTTTGCCGGATCGGCAGGGCGCGGTACGCGCGAGAGAGGGCCACGCCGATTTTCAGATCGTCCTCGTCCGTCAGCCACAGGCAGAAGCCCTGCGGAAAATCGTGGTCGCGCGAGAGCGCGTCGTCAAAGCCGAAGCACTCCGAGCCGCGCCCGACAAGACCGACGGCCACGCGCCCCTCGTATTCCGGGAACTGCTCGCGCAGCATTGGCCGCCCGAATTCCTCGAAACAGGCTCTTGCCTCGTCAAGTCCCCGCATAGATCGCCTCCGCACGTTCCCGCAGCTCCTGGGCATACAGGAAGAAACCGAAATAGTCAAAGCTCGGCGCGCATTTGGAGATGGTGAAGGCGTGGTAGCCGTCGCG